>QAMW01000029.1 GCA_003150235.1 Bacteroidales bacterium | reverse complement strand
GAGCAAAGAGTGACCCTCTCTTTGCAATCTCCGCTTATGGGTTACACCCCTAAGAACCCCTGCGGTTATGAGCGGACAGCAACAACACAATAGTCAATAACCCAATCAAATTTTAAGAAGATGGCAACCAAATCAAGCATACACATCAAGCCTTGCAACATCGCATCAAGCGAGGCTCATAACCGGAGAACAGCCGAGTACATGCGTAACATCGGTGACTCCAAAATCTACATCATTCCCGAACTCTCTGCCGATAACGAGCGGTGGGTAAACCTAGACTTCGGCACTCCCGACTTGCAGACACACTACGACAACATCAAACGGATGGTCAAGGAAAAGACCGGGCGTGCCATGCAGGAGAAAGAGCGTGAACGGAAAGGCAGGAACGGGAAAATCATCAAGGTGGCAGGATGCTCGCCCATCCGTGAGGGTGTGCTGCTCATCAGACCGGACACCACACTGGCAGACGTGCGCAAGTTTGGCGAGGAATGCCGACAACGCTGGGGCATCACTCCGCTCCAAATCTTCCTGCATAAAGACGAGGGGCATTGGTTAAGCGGACAGCCTGAAGCGGAAGACAAGGAAAGTTTCCAAGTGGGTGGAAGATGGTTCAAACCGAACTACCATGCACACATCGTATTCGATTGGATGAACCACGACACAGGCAAGAGCCAAAAGCTCAATGACGAGGATATGGCAGCGATGCAGACATTGGCAGCCGACTTGCTCTCTATGGAACGAGGACAGTCCAAAGCAGAGACGGGCAAGGAACACTTGGAACGTAACGACTTCATTATTGAGAAGCAGAAAGAGGAAATGAACCGCCTTAATGCCACACGACTATACCGGGAACATCAGTTGGAAATGGCAAACCAAAAGATGCAGGAGGCAGAAAGCGTTACCAATGCTCTCATAGAACAAGCACAGCAAAAAGAACAACAGAGCTCAGACCTTGACAAGGCTATCAGCGAGAAACGCTCCAAGCTCAACAAGGAGAAAGGGAGCGAGCTTCTGAGTGCCGCTGTCGGCTGGGCTACGGGCAAGTCAAAAGCCCTGAAAGGAAAAATAGAGGATTTGCGAGATGAGCTTTCCACCCAAGAGGAAACTATCGGACGGTTACAGGATAAAATCCAGACAATGCAGAGCGACCATCAGCGTGAACTGATGAAGTTGGAAGCCAGGCACCAGTCCGAACTGAACCGCAAGGAAGCGGAGCACACGGAAATAACCTCAAAACTTAAAAACCACATTGCATGGCAACGCAATCTTATCGGGTGCCTAAGTTTCCTGCTGCTCAAAACAAACGACATCTTCCGCAAGGCGGTAAACGGTATCATCCGTTTGGCAAAGGATTATTACAAGCCCCGTTTCGATACGGAGCAGGTATCGGACATCAAGGATGCGCTCAACCTGTTCGGTGACGACAGGCAGTCACGCCATACAGCCGGAGATTTCCTGTACCTCACAGCCAAGCAAAAGGGCGACTTGGATAGTCGGGAACAAATCAAAGCCAAACGTGAGGTCGAAAATGTGGTGGAAGGTCGTTATGACTACCAGCAAAAGAGGGGCTTCTCGATAAGAAGATGACAGATAATGCTATGTCAGTGAGAATAATCGTAAGATTTTGACGTACAACCGAATAAAAAGAGTAACTTTGTAAACGAAATAAAGAAAAGGTATGGCTAATATAACAAACATACAAGAATCCGAATATGAGGCAATTCTGCGACAGGCTGTCGCAGTTATTGACAGGACAAGAACAATGGTAGCTACAACAATATGCTCTGCTATTGGTTCTGCCCATTGGGAAATCGGCAAATTGCTTCATGACAGGAAACTTGAAAGCAAGCATGGAAGTGGTGTTGTCAACCGCTTGTCCTATGACTTGAAGCAACGCTATCCACAGATGGGGCTTTCTCCAAGAAATCTGTGGGATATGAAGAAATTTTATGAGCGTTTCTGCGATAGCGAGCCAAAACTGCGACAGACTGTCGCAGTTTTGCCGTGGGGACATACATTGACCCTGATGCGCAAGTTCGGTGCGGATGATAGCTCCATATCGTATTATGCGCAAGAAACCCTTTCAAAAGGTTGGAACCGTGAACTGCTATCAAGTGCCATCACCCTTAAAATGCACTTGAAGAAGAGTGAATCTTTGGATAACAATTTCGAGCAGACATTGCCAGCCACCCAAGCGATGTTTGCCAATGAAGTGTTCAAGAGCGGTTATAATCTTGGCTTTCTTGGCGTAAAAGACCCTATCTTGGAAACGGAGTTGGAAACCAGACTGGTGGAAAAGGTCAAGCATTTCCTTCTGGAGCTTGGCAAAGGCTTCACCTATCTTGGAAATCAGTATGTGCTTGAATACAACGGAAAGCGTAGTAAGGTCGATATGCTTTTCTTTCATCGCGGTCTGCATTGTCTTGTAGCCATTGATTTGAAAATTGGCGAGTTTAAGCCGGAATATGCAGGTAAGATGAATTACTACCTGTCATTGCTTGACCGTTTGGAACGCAGAGAGGACGAAAACCGTTCTATCGGTATCATCTTATGTGCAGAGAAAGACCGTGTAGAAGTGGAGCTTGCCTTAGAAGACATGGGCAAGCCTATCGGTGTGGCAGACTATCAGCTTATTGTTCCGCAGGAGGAACTAAAGAAGGTGGTCGCTGACGAAATGGAAGCGTTTGGCAAAGAACTTCCGCTTCGGACTGAAGCAGAAGAGGAATAAAATACAACTCGACAAAAATGATATTGATAGGCATCATAATACAACTCCTAATTTTCACCCTGTTAGCAGCAATCATTGCCTTGCCACTTACAGGTTTCGTATTCTGGCGCAGCAAAAAGCACAAGAAAAGAAATGCCATTCTGACCTTTCTTTCTCCATTTCTGTTCATATACACATTCTACATTGGTTGTTTGATAGGCGGCTTCACCTGCGCCACAATCTACGATACCGGTTGCGGAATGGACGGCTATTATCACACCGAACTTCCAAACGGCTACGAAATAGAAACCATTGCAGATGACTTCGACCGTGAGTATTTCACCGGGAACATCAGCAAGGACGATAAATTTGCTGTATGGTGGGTAAGAAAAATCAGAATTGATGGAGATACAATTTATGGCGAGCGATACGATGTCAATGAAGCTCCGGGTAGTGAATACTATTTTTCCCTAAACACAGCAACAAACAAACTGACACAATACACCTCATACGAAGAAGCACAAGAAAACAATCCGATAGTGGTAACAGACCTGACGCCCCTCGAATCATTCTACTACAAAAGCTGGAAATGGGTTCATCCTTTGGGCATCCTCGTCCTTCTTCTATCCTCAGGCTTAGTATTCTTAATGTGGTTTATTGTCAAGAAAATATCCAAACAATGAAAAAATGGCAGAAAATAATAACTAAGTTGGCACTGATGGCATTTTTAATGTTATCCGCATTTTCTGTGGCTACAGCCCAAAACAAGAAATACAATCCATTCTATTATCCGGAACTGAGCAAATATGCCGACCCGAAGCAAATGGACTTCAGTACCGAATACAAACAATGGCTCACACCAGATGCCAGTCAGACATACAAAGATATAACCAACGATATATTGCGAAAAGGCTATGACTTCGAGCGCACATTGTTCAACTCGGAACAGTTCATCTATGAAGACATGGATGGCAGAGTTTGCTATTATAAACAATCTTCATTCAACGGCATACTCGGAGACAACTATGCCCGTATAGAAATCTACATCAACCCTCAGGTAGAACGCACAGACACCCTTACATTCAAAGTTACAGGTAAATCCAAAGTCAAAAAGAACATCTGCGACTTTACCGGAGAAATCCGTGTAGAACACATCTACAACATTTGGGAGCGTGCTGACGATCCGGACTGTCCGGACTATTACCTGATGGTATGCAATTACATCTTCAAGGAAGACGAGACACAATACGGGACAGGATTCTTCAATGGCACATACGGAGTATATTGCCATATAGATGAAGACAACAAAAAAGTATGCCTCGACATTGATTTAGGTGGAGGAGATGGCTACAACCAGCGCAACTATGTAGGCACTTGGCAAAGCTACAAAACCAATGCTACAAAAAGATGTATCTGGGGAGAATACCGTCTTCCGTACACCTTTGATTTTGACATCGGAGACGGAGAAATGCGTATCAATCCCAAATACAATAGTCCTGAATGGGAACAATGGCAATCCGAATTCTTTAATCCAGAAGAAAAAATCAGCTGGTGGGAAGATTCGTTAAAAGGAGGCAAGCAATGAAAAAACGAGGACTAAAAAGATATTACCGTAACCTCTCCCAAATAACCTTTGCAGAGAACATTATAGCTGTTCTGAAATCCGGAGCTGCCAACTACGACTACGAACATATCCATCTGGACGGCTATATTCTTACCAAATGGTCCGAAATCAAGCAACACCTTGATGTCTTGTTCAATCAGCTTGACATCTTCAGGCAAAACTCGGGAACAATCAACTCTACATTCCAAGTTTGGGGATTTATATGCTTCCAAAAGGACTTTGGCTGCCAAATTGCATTATATGTTCATACGCCAAACAATGGTTACGACGATTTTCCGCATACGCAAACCGATGTATCAGAATCCCCGACAATAAACCGGAAAGAACTACTTGATTATCTTAAACCAAGAGTTGCAGACGGCTATCAAATACGCTACGCCCTAAATTGTGACAACGAGCCTGAAATCTTCATAGCAATGCCGAATGTCGGCTTGTCAATTTTCAACCATAATGAACGAAGTAAATGAAATTGACCGATAAACGATTCTGGAAATTCGAGGCAATGATGCTTCTGTGCGGATTGCTATTATTCATCCAATTGTGCCTAATTCTTATTTGCAATAGTGCTGAGATTGATTCAGGTACAGGGGTAAGTCTTTTATTATCATTGCCGGCATTAATCCTGTACTTCACATTCTGCGGCATACCTGCTTGGTTGCTTTACAAAGGCAATTCTTGGCTGAAACTTGCCGGATATTTATATCTGATTTCCGCTTTGTTGATAATAGTACTTCTATTTATCTTCATGTATGATTGGAATCCCGCCATAGCGAATATGCGCCCCGAGGGACTTCCGCCAGATGAAGGCAAATACATAACTGACAATGAATTTGTGACAATCATTACTCTTATTATTTCTACATTGCCCATTATCCCGATATTGATTACCTCATATCTCACCAAGCGATGGGTTTTGAAAGATAAAAAGTCATATAAACATGTCGTAGAATCAGCACACAGAGCAATTATCGGAAATGTAAAGCCGAATGTCAGAGCCATTGCCATAGGCTATTCTCATAATCATCTCACATTGAAATGTTATCTTGATTCTACCCCTACTGAACAAGACAGAGAAACACTAAGCGATATCGCAGGGGAAATAGCATCTGATTTCCCGCCTGCGCAAATTCCAGCTATCACAGGACTTTGCGAGTTCTCCAATGAACCTATATCAAAATTAGATAAACTTCATACTTTCATTTATCTGCGCCCTAATGAATCATAGGGACAAATTGCACTTCTTCAGATAATCGCCTCGGCAAGACATTCATCGGCAAAGCCGCTGAAAGACTTGCCTCTATGGGCAGAGCGGAATCGGAAGTTATGGCTTGGCCCTCCGCATGCTCCGTTCAAAGCCACAACCTCCTCCAATTAAGCAATCTTACTCCATAAACCTCTTTTCTCATAAAAGTATTCATTTTGTTTAGTTTCCATAATCATACAGCCGTTTATCCCCTTATGTCGGATGCAAAGGTGGCCAGCCTTATTGAATATGGAAAGGTCAAGCGGTAAACCGTTTGGAGCAGTTTCTTCCTCCTTCAGAGGGTAAACAGCCCCAAAACCTTTCCCCATTCATCGGCTTGGCTTAATGAAGCATCCGGCAACGGAGACAAACGACTGACGAAATAGTAGAAAATCAACTCAAACAAGAGTTCTTGATTTGAGAACCTATTGCACACGCCTTATTTTTTCGTAGAGGACTAATTTTAGCAGGAACAAATAAGGCAAGCGAAAGACTGCACTCCCTCCAAAATAATAGATTCCCTTTTCCTCGTTCCTTTGCTGCGTGAGTTATTTGTACTTTTGCAGTGCGGCACGCAAAATGAATCCACAAATGATAATGGATAAGACTAATATCCGATAAAATATCGTACCTTTGCAGTGGCTTAGGAGATAAGTCCAAATAGAAGTGGAATAACGGAACCCAAATTGCACCGAAAAGAGAAGAAAATGCCCAAGTTTGTACTCCCAACGAGTTAAGAAACAATAAAAGCGTTAAATCTTCACCCTTTAGAATGTACTATTAAAGTTTACGCCCATATTTCTGACTTATTACTCACAAACTATTGAGCAATAACTGGTTGCAAATACTCCGGTTGTAGTAATTTGGAAAATATTTTTGTAGCTGACGGCAATACTATGTTTTCTAGTATTGACGGAGTGTTATATGACAAAGATGCCTCCACTCTCATAAGATGTCCGTTAAAAAAAGGGTCCGTTACTTTACCCAATTCCCTGATTACAATAGGAGTCTCAGCATTCAGTGGATGTATCGACTTGATATCGCTTACGCTTCCTAACTCACTTACTTCTATAGGGAAAAGCGCGTTCAAAGGTTGTAGCGGACTAAAGTCAATCACACTACCTAACTCAATTACTGCTATAGGATACTTTGCGTTCGAAGGTTGTAGCGGACTAAAGTCAATCACACTACCTAACTCACTTACTACCATAAGAGACTATGCATTCAGTGAATGTGATGCGTTGGAGCGTATTAATATGCTGCGCGAAACTCCAATAAAGTGTTATCTGGTATTCTCGGAGGAAGCGCTGAAAAATGCTATTTTGTACATTCCTATAGGCACATTGGCTGAGTATGAAAAAGTAGATCCGTGGAGAAACTTCTGGAATATCAAAGAAGTTAACTTTGCCGGCATTAACGAAATAGAAGCTGATGACATGTCGCTCCGTCTAATCTGGAACAATGGCATTCTCAGCATTGATGGCATTGACGAAAACGAAAGTATCACGATATATGATATGTCGGGGCATGTTGTCCATAGCGGAACCGGACATAGCATCGAATATCTTGTCCCCGGTATCTACATAGTTAAAGCAGGTAAGCGAGGCACTAAATTTGCCGTCCCGGAATAAGACAGTGAATACTCCAACTTTTTATGTACCTAAGAGGCTGTGTCGTGAATTTTACGGCACAGCTTCTCTTCTTCCATATATTATGATGAAAGATGGGTGCATCCAGTCTATAAGCCGCGCCAATGAATGATGGCTGACCGATGCACTTGGAAATCAAACATCGTTGCCAGTAGGGCATCATCCTTGTTTAGCCGTCGGTATCGCTACGCTCAACGCCCCGGCCATAAATAGATTATCCCTCCGAGAAATCCGCATCTTCCGAAATTATGCAACCCGCTACGGGGTTGAGACAATGGGAGGCGGCCTTTGCAGCGGGTGCCCTTTCAGGGCTACCCGCCGTTAACTACATTTATCCCCTCACGGGGAATCTACCTTACCCCACCTACCCTCATAACCTTATAACCTCATAGCCACCAAGCCTCTAACCCTCAAGCCGGAGGCTTGAATAACAGGCGGACTTCCATCCGCCCCTACGGCTACGCGATATTTTCTTGGGATGAAAGCGGGTACACCGTGGTGCAGCCCTACTCTTAGGTAACTTCCAAAAGACAGTCTCTTCTGTCACTCTGTCCATCTGTATCTCTGACGACGACTGAAAACTGAAAACTCCTCCCCGTGGGATTGCAAAGTAATTTTTTGTATCTTTGCAGGCGAAAGTGTTTACAGAATGAAAAATTTTATCTCCTATATATGCCTGTTTGTAGCGATTATTGCTGCTGCAAGCGTAAAAATTCATGCCGTCAAGGCGCAGCCGGGGCTTATCACCGTCACGCAGCCCGACGGCACACAACTCAGTGTGAGGCTTATCGGCGATGAGCATTTCCACTATTTCCTGACCGATGACGGCTACCCGCTCATCAACGACAATGACGTGTATTATTACGCTTCGTCAACCCCCGACGGCAAACTCCTCCGGTCGCCGATGAAGGCTCTTCCCGCCTCCATGCGCAGTCAGGAGGCTAAAAAGTTCCTGCAAAAGGTTGATGCAGCCAAGACGGTCGAGGCAATGCCTCGCCGCTACGGGCTTTTCCCCGGCTCCTCATTTCCTGCAAAAGGGGAGCAGAAGGCACTGGTGATACTCGTAGAGTTTGCCGACTGTGAATTTTTCACCCCCGACGCCAACCAATATTTCACCTCCCTGCTCAACGCGGAGGGATGTGACCTTGACGGGGCCTCGGGAAGTGCCCGCGACTATTTCGTGCAGAACTCATCAGGCATCTTCCTTCCTGATTTCGACGTATATGGTCCCGTAACCCTCTCCCAGCCTGTGAAATATTATGGCGGCAACGACCGTTGGGGCAATGACGAGGCGCCACATAAAATGATAATCGAGGCGTGTCAGCTGCTTGACAGCGAAGTGGATTTCTCTCTCTACGACCGCGACGGCGACGGCACGATTGACAATGTATTTGTATTTTACGCCGGTCGCGGCGAGGCGACTTCCGGGGGAGCCAACACTATATGGCCTCACTCGGCGCGCATCACCGAGTGGGAGCCAATGACCGAATACATGTTTGACGGCGCGATGCTTGACTCATACGCATGCACCAACGAGCAGGTCGGGAATCACACCTGCGGCATAGGCACATTCTGCCACGAATTTTCCCACGTGCTCGGGCTGCCCGACCTCTACGCCACATCTTATTCCACAGCATTTACCCCAGGCGACTGGTCGCTCCTCGACAGCGGCTCCTACAACAACGGCGAAAAGACTCCCGCAGGCTACTCGATATTTGAACGCTACGCCCTCGGATGGATTGACCCGAAAGTGATCACCGGTGCCGAGCAGGAAATCACCCTGCGCAATGTCGCAGAAAACGACGGCGGAATTATTGCCACGGCGCGTGAAAATGAGTTTTTCCTACTGGAGAACCGACAGCAGACCGGATGGGACACTTATATTCCCGGTCACGGAATGCTCGTGTGGCATGTCGACTACCGCGAGTCGGTGTGGGCCAACAATACCGTAAATAATTCACAGCGTCATCAGTATGTCGACCTTGAGGAAGCCGACAATATCCGGTCGGCATTCACCCGCGCAGGCGACGCGTTTCCCGGAACCGCCGGAGTCACGGAATTTACCGCCGACACCACCCCTGCACTGCGCCCGTGGTCAGGCGACGACATGCATCTCGCCCTGACCGGAATCACAGAGACCGATGACGGACTCATCAGCTTTACCGTCACCCGGTCAAGCGACAATAATTCCGCGTCTATCTCAACCGTTGAATCTGAAGAAGTCAACATCTCGGTTTATGCCCGTACCATAAGCATACGCGCATCAGAGCCAATCGACATCGCAGTGTTAAACGCATCAGGCATCTCCATTTACTCCGGGAAGTCAGTTTCAACCACAGTGACAGTGCCCGGTAGCGGACTTTATATCGTGACCCTCAACGGCTCTCCACGCAAAATCCTGGTAAAATAGCCCCGGATTATGAACATACCGACCGTTTTCTCATTATTAATAATAACAAAATAAATTATGAAGAATATATTTTTACCCTTAGCAGTGATAATGACTATGGCATTTACAAGTTGCAACAACAATAATACAAGCACCGAACCGCAGGCAAAAGACACCTCATCGGCTGTGCTTGACGCGATATACACCCGTACAAGTATCCGCACCTATCAACCCGACCATGCAGTGTCACGCGACACAGTGGAGATGCTTCTCCGCGCGGCGATGTCAGCGCCTACCGCCGTCAACAAACAGCCCTGGGCATTTGTCGTGCTCGATACACGCGAGGCTCTTGACTCACTCGCTGAAGTGCTCCCCTACGCCAAGATGCTTAAACATGCACCTCTCGCCATCGTGACCTGCGGCGACATGAACAAGGCTATCGAAGGTGAAGGCAGGGATTTTTGGATTCAGGATGTATCGGCAGCGACTGAGAACCTGCTGATTGCAGCCCATGCTCTCGGACTCGGAGCGGTGTGGACCGGTGTGTATCCCGACCACGAGCGTGTTAACGCAGTTCAGGAGCGTCTCGGTATGCCGGCAAATATCATTCCGTTAAGCGTTGTGCCGGTTGGCTATCCCGAAGGAGAGCATCAACCGAAAGACAAGTGGAATCCCGATGCCGTACACTTCAACCGCTGGTAAACGCCATCGGCTACATCGGGTCGACATCGTAATACACCTGCATCGAACGCAGGGCGGCATCAGCCATAAATGACTCATACACCGAACGCAGGATATCCTTGACTTTACGCATGGATGCCTGCGTTTCTACTTTCAGCATGATTTTGCGTATATAGAGCGACTGGATGCGCGCCACGTGGGGCTCATCGGGACCGAACACACGGTTGCCGAAGAGATTGCGCAGCGTCTCGGCATATCGCGCCGCCGCTTCTACAAGCCGCAGGTCGTCACGGTGCTTCAGATAGATATTGATTACCCTCGTAAACGGCGGATAGTTGAACCTGTGACGTTCTTCAAGCTCATGACGATAAAATCCGAGATAATTGTGAGCCTGCAGATAAGAAATCACGGGATGGGCGGGTTGAGTCGTCTGTACCACTACAAGCCCGCGCTTTTCACGTCTTCCGGCACGTCCCGCAACCTGTTCAAGCATATTGAACGCCCGTTCGGCGGCACGGAAATCAGGGAAATTTATAAGCGTGTCGGCGTTCAGCACCCCCACGATGCTCACCCGGTCGAAGTCGAGCCCCTTGGTCACCATCTGGGTGCCGACAAGAATGTCGGTTTTACCGGAAGAAAATTCATTGATGATATTCTCATAGCCATCCTTGTTGCGTGTAGTATCGAGGTCCATGCGGGAAATCTTCACCTGCGGGAACACACTTTCCACTGTGTCCTCGATACGCTCCGTGCCGTAACCGTGCACCTCGATTGCAGGCTCCTTGCATGACGGGCATATCACAGGCAGCTTATAGGTCGCCCCGCAATAATGACACACCATCTCGCCCGCGCGCCGATGATAGGTCAGCGACACATCGCAGTTCTGACACTTCGGCACGTAGCCACACTGGCGGCATATCACCACTGGCGCGTAACCGCGCCGGTTGTGGAAAAATATAGCCTGTTCACCGCGATGCAATGCCTCTCGCGACAGTTTGACAAGTTCGTTGGAAAACGGTCCGCGCACCCCATCGCGCTTACGTTCCTCGTTCATGTCAATCACCATGATAGCGGGAAGTTCCACACCCTCATAACGCTCCTGAAGCGACACAAGCCCGTATCTCCCCCCGGTAGCCTTGAAATAGGTCTCGACCGATGGTGTCGCGCTTCCGAGCAATGTACGCGCCCCATGCATCGACGCAAGCACGATCGCGCAATCGCGGGCATTGTAGCGCGGAGCCGGATCATACTGCTTGTAGCTCGACTCATGCTCCTCATCCACGATTACAAGCCCGAGCTTGGAAAATGGCAGGAAAAGCGATGACCGTGCCCCGATCACCACACATGGCGACGGGTCGTGGAGCACACGCTTCCACAAGTCGACACGCTCATTGTCGGAAAACTTTGAATGATAGATAATCACCTTGTCACCAAACACTTTCTGAAGACGGCGCGTGAGTTGAGTGGTAAGAGCAATCTCAGGCACAAGATAAAGCACCTGCTCCCCTTTTTTCAGGACAAAATCAATCAGATGGATGTATATCTCCGTCTTGCCGCTCGATGTGACACCGTGAAGCAATATTACATCTTTTTCAAGAAATCCGGTGTGAATCTCGTGGAGTGCGGTCGCCTGCGCCTCGCTCAGTTTCGGAAGCGTACCGGAAGGCGTACCGATATACCGGAAGCGGTTGATTTCACGCACAAACACGTTTACGATACCCTTCGATGCGAGTGCGGTCAGTATCGCAGGCGACAAGCCCGTTGCCTCAATCAGCGCCGTGCGTGTCACCTCATCCGCGATTCCTCCGCTGCGGTGCTTGTTGAGCATGTCTACAAGCGCCACGAGCATCTGTTCCTGTTTCGGAGCGTTCCTCACAGCGTCAAAGGCACGGTGCATCGCCTCGTTGTCGTCACGATTGATAGCGAGTCTCACACAGGTCTCTTTCTTCGAGCGGTAACGCTCCACAAGTTTTTCCGATATTATGATGACACCCTTCTCCACCATCTTCATTATGATGGTAGCCACACGCTGCAGTCCGGTCTTTTTCTCGATGTCGGCGGCTGTCATCCTGCCGTTGTGATCAAGTGACTGGGCTATTATCGCCTCACGCTCGTCAAGCCTGTCATCAGGCGACTCTTCGTAATCGGGGTTAAGCTCAACAAATGTCTCGCTCTCTATTTTCAGTCCGGCAGGGACGGCAGCCTTGTAGACATCGCCGACCGAACAGAGATAATACTCGGCAATCCACTCCCAAAACTTCATCTGCGGATAGCGCAACACCGGACAGTCGTCGGGTGCCGACACGATATCTTTAACCTCAAATCCCTTTGGAGCGATATTGCCCACAGCCACAACTATCGCCGTATAAAACTTCTTCTTGCCAAACGGCACTACAACCCGGCATCCCGGCGCAACCGTCCCGGAAAGCAAAGGCGGAATACGATACGTAAACGTGCCGTAAAGGGGAAGAGGCAATATAACCTCGGCATAATGAACTGTTTCGGGGGGCATATTGTTGGTCAGATATAAACTTTAACAGAGTAAAGTTACTAATTTTTTGCTTAATATTCATCGCGATACCGCAAGCACTACAGAAAAAAATGAATAAGATACACAATTTATCACAAGCCACAGGTGCGATTTTGCTGCTCACGGTAATTTTCGTGAGCGTGACTCAAAGTGTACTCTCATTGTTTGCGATAGAGTTTCAATGGATTCTGCCTGTTGCAGCGGGAGCGGCAGCCGTGCTTACATCAATATGGAGCGACTACTACCTTACCGCCTTGAAGGGTATAGCTATGTCATTGCTCATGCTTGCCGCAGCCGTGGCATGGAAATTTGCCATGCCGTCGCTCGACATGATGGGTGTGCTTCTCATGGAAGCATCGGCATTTATCCTCTTTGACCTCATCGGGAAAATAGGACGACCGTCACCGGCAGGCAGCCGACGCGCCCTTGTCATGCTTTTCATCTGCAATCCTGCCGTGCTGTCGACTGTCTACCGCGAAGGAACCGACATGACCTTCTATTATTGTATGCTTATCACCGTGGCACTCGTTTATCAGCTCTGGTATCACGGCAGATTGCGCGACTGGGTGCTTCTCACCGGCACAGTCATAGTGGCGTTCAGTAACGGCAAAGACATCATCGTGCTTGAAGGATGCGTGTTGCTTTTGGCTATCCTCTGGTGTGCTGTCAACCGCAGAAAAGCGTTTGCATGGAAACTCCTGCTTGCCGGTACGCTCTCACTCATATTCGCCTTCTGCATCTATGGTTACAATCCCGCCGTAAGCGATTTTATAGCGCAGGGTTATGTACTTCCGGGGCACGGCGCGCCTGTCTATCCCCGCGCCGAAGAGTCGGGCATATATCTTGAGTACAACCGTTTTACGACGCTGCTCATATCGCTTATCGACCTTGCCCATCCTTTCCGGGGAAGCTGGAGCCATGGCTTCGGTCCACTGATGCCTATTATCATAATCATAAGTGTTATCGCGCTCATAAAATATTGCAACATATTGCCATACGTCGTATGGGTGACAATTATCGCCGCGGTGGCAAGCTGCTTCATCTTCGAACAGTCATGGCAACCGCGTTACATCAGCCAGCTCTGGCTGCTTCCCTCGGTAACGGCACTTGCCATGAAGGAGTATCCACATCTGCGTTGGGCTACCGGCACACGCGACGCCCTCGAATTCCTCGGCATCCTCGCCGCCGTCATTTCTCTAATAGTTGTAACGGTACGCCACTTCCCCCTCCCTTAAAACAGCAAAAATTTCAATAGTAAATTACACAAATTGTCATTTTCTATTAAAATTTTCACTATCTTACCGCATTCCTGATTTCCCTTGTCACCTCCAATCTCTCCCGGAAAATCTCTTGCGTAATTTGTCATAATGTCATAACTTTGTGCATGAAACTCACGTGACTTATGCATCGTCTGTTATACATCTGGCTACTGTTTATTATCACTGCTTGCGGTTATTCGAGTTCGCAACCGAAAGCACTCGATGAAGCCGAGAGCTTAATGCAAAGCGACCCGTCAGTTGCTCTGTCAAAGCTCAACAGCGTCGATGTTTCGGAGTTTCAGGATTCCTCGACAATGGCACGATGGGCACTTCTATATGGGGAGGCGTTGGCAACCAACAGACTTTCCGCGCCAACCGACACGATTATAAACATCGCTATCGAGTATTACGGACGCCATAATTTTGCGAACGAGCTTAAGAAAGCCACCCATCTAAAAACGCAACTCCATTCTTTTAATGAAAATGACGCTCTCGCTACGGCCCTATACCTCCAAAAAGAAAAGGAATTTTTTCTTTATAAAGAACGCACCCAAAAAGAATTGTTTATCGCCATCGGTCTTGTTGTGTTTATTATTGCCGCCGGCATTATAGCATGGATGCACCAGCGAATGAAATTACAGCGGGCAAAAAATGACATTCTGATTGCAGAAGCATCAAATCTTAAATGCCTGATTGATGCAAGTCGCGGCGATGTGTGCCGACTGGAAACCAAGTTGCATGGGCTGCTTGAAAAGCGCTTTTCGCTAATAGATTCTTTATGTCAGACCTACTATGAATCACAAGGGACAAAGACCGAACGAAAAGCAATCATTGACAAAGTGAAACATGAAATTGAATCGGTGCAAACTGTCTCCTTTCCCGAAATGGAGCAGGCAGTCAATGATTGCCGCGATAACATTCTCGCTAAAATCAAGGAGAGCAATCCCGACATCAAGCCTGACGACTATAGGCTGTTGGTATTTCTTGCAAGCGGTCTTTCGTCGCGGACTATAAGCCTCCTTCTCGGAGAGTCGGTCGATGTGGTCTACAAACGTAAATCAAGACTTAAATCACGGCTCAGAGAGTCGGCAGGGACAGTAGACCCCGATGTCATGGCACTTTTCTGACCCATTTTTTTCACACGGTCAGATTTTTCTGAAAGGATTCAATCTATTCTGCTGGATATAACCATATTACAAATACCGTTGTCAGATTTTTATTTAGGGATTTCATAGTATCAGTGAGTAATTTTGCAACAAAAATTTCACTCACATGAATGCAAAAGTATCAATGTCTATTTTGACCGCTCTTCTTATCATCGGGAAGGGCCATGCGCAGAATCAAGAAACGACCGACAGCCTCACCCGTGAGCTGCAAGAGATTATCGTAACTGCGAAACAGCCCGCAACAAAATTAGTCGGGTCCACTCTTGTTTCAACTATACCAGGCACAAATCTTGCCAATCTCGGCACCGCTCTTGATGTACTCGCGCAGTTACCAATGATTAAGGTGGCTGATAATTCAGTCAGCATTATAGGCAAGAGCAATATCGAAATCTTCATCGACGGACGACCGATGCGCGACGACCGGGAACTGTCGCAACTGCTTTCCTCCAATCTGAGTAAAGTAGAATTGCTCATGGCACCGGGAGCCGCTTACGCAAGTACAACCGGCGCAGTGCTTAAAATCACGACACGACGGAATTTCGTGCAGGGATTGTCGTTCACTGACCGATTCCAGCTTCAACGACGTCGCAAATGGTCAGTTATGGATTATCTCAATCTTATCTATCGCATCGGCAATTGGGAATTATTTGTCGATGGCACCATAAACCATAATAATTCGCTCGTCAAAGGTGTAACTACCAATACTCTCGTTTATGACGGACGGGAGACAATCATAGGAAGCAGCCAACATAATTCATACCCTACGACTACCGGCGTAATCAAGGGTGGTTTTAATTATTCGCATGGCTCACAAGCTTTTGGCGCATACTATCGGTATAATCCTGAACGTGGTAGTTTTAACAATACAGGCTCTGAATGGATGGACGACCAAGCCCCGATTCTTCGCAATATTGACAAGCGAATCCGTGCACACAGCCATCTCGCATCTCTCTATTATGAAAACGTATTTGCCGAAAAGTATCTTCTTCACTTTGACGGCGACTTTCGCAGGTCAAACGAAAACAATTCAGTAGCTACCACATATCCTGAATCATCCAATCCGGCAGTAAACTCTAAAGATGAACGTACTTCGACCCTCCTGGCAGGAAAGCTATCTCTGAATTTCCCTCTTTTGGCAGGAGAATTTACCGTCGGGACACAGGATAGTTATACCCATACTTCTCTTGATTACCGTATGCTGAACAGTTCCGTAAGCGAGCATATTCCATCATCAATGACGGGTGCGCAGCAGACTTCCGCCGCCCTGTTCGCCTCATGGTCGCGTATGTTTGGCAAGTTCTCCCTTTCGGCTGGAGCAAGATATGAGTATGTCGATTATGACTTCAAGGTCAATGGCTTACGCGATGAAGATGTCAGCCGCCGCGACCATCTGCTCACCCCTGATATGTCGCTCGGCTATTCGTTTAGCGATGAGGCACAGATAAGCCTGAGCTATAAGATGGCGACCGTCAAGCCCCCATACTCGCATCTGACAGGTTCACTCAGCTATACGGGATTGCACGAAATTGAGGGTGGCAATCCGGGACTGCATGATGAGAGGATGCACAACATTCAGCTGTTCGGAATGTGGAAAGGCTTCATGCTTCAGGCTGATTACACGCGTTCGCTCGATACATACGCCTTTGTCAAGCAGATATATCCAGCCGATAATCTCCAGTTGCTCATGCACCCGGTTAATATCAATGTTTCAGCTTTAAATCTATATCTCGTATGGAGCCAGCCTATACGCCGGTGGACTCCTAATGTTACCGTGGGTATATACCGGCAGTGGCTACGGCTTGACAATATCCAACATGACAAACCGATATTCTCTTACTATTTTGACAATACTTTTTCCTTACCCCATGGATGGCTAATCACGGCGAATATCAACGGCAGTTCACAAGGCGACATGCACACCAACCGTTTCTGTGCCTCTTGGTTTACCATGGATGTATCGGCGGGAAAGACATTCTTGGATAAATCACTCACCATCAAACTGTCAGCCACCGACATATTCAATACAGCAAACAATGATTGGACGATGAATACCTGCGGCGTATTCGTCAATAAACGCCAAAGCTACGACCGGCGGGGCATCACCCTCAATATCATCTACAATTTTCAGCCCCGCAAGAGCAAATACAAAGGCTCGTCGGCAGCCGAAGAAGAAATGAAACGACTTTGATAACAGCGTACATCATATAAAATTGTATCCAGCGCGCAAATAAATGTCAGCAAACTTCATCACAGTTACTTCCCGACTTAATCTGACATCAAACTATTGCATAATTTGTTATAATGTTATATCTTTGTGTACTAAAAGACAATCTGTTATGGCAATGACAATCAATTCATCACCGGTACTAACCGGTGAATCAGCAAAAGCTTTCGTCGAGGAAGCAGAGCGCAATGCCAAATTGCCGACTCCCTGTTTATCCTCTGAACGAGAAGCTCAGATAGCTGAATTTTTAAGAAAATCGCGCGAGTTCATATTTCCTCCCGAGAATAAGACGAAATGAAACCGAACGATTTCATACTTGAACGTGATGCTGTGATGCAATCTTATACTACCGATGTAGCAGCTTATTGCGAGCCTTTTTCATGCGATGACAGCGACCTCGACGAGTTCTTTTCCAAAGATGCCTTTCTATATGAGCTTGAATTGCTTGGAAAGACTTATGCCTGGATTAACACTGCTAATCCTTCGAAAATTTTAGGGCTTGTAACTTTGGTAAACGATAGTGTCAAAGCGCAATTTATTGCCTGTTCAGCACGAAATCGCCTGCAACGGAGCATCACAAACGCAAAACGCGGCATGAATTATCCAGCTGTGCTTATCGGACGTTTAGGCGTGTCTTCCGAATTTAGAGGTAGAGGGATGAATATAGGAAGTCAGATTCTTGATTTCCTCAAAGGATGGTTTCGTTCATCTGACAATAAAACAGGATGCCGTTTTATTGTCGTAGATGCCTACAATAATGATAAGACATTACATTTCTACGAAAAGAACGGATTCAAGCCACTATATAAAACTGAACAAGAAGAACGCACCTTTTTAGAATTAAGTCCGGAAGACGCGCTGGAAACCCGTTTTATGTTCTTCGACCTGAAGCTCAAGTGACTTGTATATTATCTGATGCCTACGACCAGGGGACTTTCAACTTCAATTAACAGTACAGTGACATCGATTCTTTTTTATCTATTATTTATCTATTAAATGTACGCCCGATAAAATACAGCTCCGCATATCCGGGAGGGGTTAAATAAATTTGGCATTACTCTCGACTTATTCGTATCTTTGACTACGTCTTAGATACTTACGCTCGGTAATGCCCAAATAAATTTGGCATTACTCTCGACTTATTCGTATCTTTGTGTAATCATCAAAAATCAAGCCATGATACTGCAGAAAGAAATCAAACTTGCCCCGCGTCCCAAGGGATTCCATCTCATTACGGGAGAAATCGCAAGAATGCTCCCGGAGCTGCCAACCAAGGGCATCGTAAACTTGTTTTTGAAACATACGTCAGCGGCACTGACGCTTACAGAGAATGCCGACCCTGATGTGCGCCGCGATCTCGTCGAAGTGTTGGAGCGTGTAGCCCCGGAAGGAGCGCCTTACTATCTCCATACCGCAGAAGGCGATGATGACATGGCGGCACACGCAAAGACCGTGATGCTCGGCGCAACGCTTACCATACCCGTCACCAACGGCTATCTCAACATGGGCACATGGCAAGGGATATTTCTCTGTGAGTTTCGCGACCACGGTGGTCCGCGTGACTTGGTCATTACAGTAATAGGAGAATAATCCGCGATAATGAAAGGACTCGTAATAAAAAATACAGGAAGCTGGTATGTCGTCCACACTGAAGATGGTGACATCAACTGCAAGGTTAAAGGCAACTTCAGAATCAAGGGGATACGCACCACCAACCCTGTGGCGGTGGGTGACCGCGTTGACATCACAGTCAACCCCGACGGCAACGCATTTATCACAGCCATTGAGCCTCGCGACAATTACATCATCAGAAAGGCTATCAACCTGTCAAAAGAGTCTCACATAATAGCGGCAAATATCGACCAGGCATTTCTTGTGGTCACTCTTGCCCACCCCGTCACCTCAACCACTTTTATCGACCGCTTCCTTGCCACCGCCGAGGCATACCGCGTCAAGACCATACTCCTCATCAACAAGACCGACCTCCTCACCGAAGAGGAAGACAAGGAATACCTCGAAGCGGTAACCTATCTATACCGGTCGATAGGCTACGAGGTGATGCATGTGTCAGGACTGACGGGCGAAGGCATCGACAAGCTGCGCGAGCGCATCAGCGACAAGATATCGCTGTTTTCGGGCAACTCCGGTGTCGGGAAATCCACCATAATCAACGACCTGCTGCCGGGACTCGGACTGCGCACAGCCGCCATATCCGACATCCACGACACAGGGATGCACACCACCACATTTTCCGGCATGTTTCCTGTACCCGGCGGGGGATGGATTATCGACACCCCGGGCATAAAAGGCTTCGGCACGATTGACTTCGAGCGTGGAGAGATAGCCCATTTCTTCCCCGACATATTCGAGATTTCCCATGACTGCCGATACAACAACTGCACCCACACCCATGAGCCGGGATGCGCGGTGCTGAAAGCTCTCGATGAACACCGTATCGCACAGTCGCGCTACAATTCCTATCTGAGCATACTCGACGATCTGAATCCCGACAAATACCGCAAGCCTTATTGACCATGACCATACTACCAATGTATCCCACGAGCCTCAACGAGCGATATCTCGAACTTGCCGTCGACACACTGCGCTCCGGAGGCATCATCATCTATCCGACCGACACACTGTATGCACTCGGCTGCGATGCTCTCAACAACAACGCCATCGAGCGGATATGCCGTATTAAAGGCATAAATCCGCAGAAAACGGAACTATCAATAATCTGCCACAATATCTCAATGGCAGCCGAATATGCGCGCATCGACAACCGTGCCTTCAAGATACTTAAAGAATATCTGCCCGGACCGTTCACCTTCCTGCTCCCCTCATCCACGCGCCTACCCAAAGTGTTCAAAGGAAGAAAGACCGTAGGCATCCGCATCCCTGACAACACTATCCCCACGGCAATCGCCGAAATGCTCGGCAACCCCATACTGACGACCTCGGTCGAGGATGACGGCGAAGGCGGTCTCATCTACCCGCAGTCGCTCGCAATACAGTATGACGGCACCGCCGACCTCATCATCGACGGCGGGGAGGGCAGTGAAATCCCCTCCACCGTGGTCGACATCACAGACAGCTCCTCACCTGAAATCATCCGCCCCGGCGCCGCCCCTTTCGCCATTGAGTGATTCAAGCCAGTGGCTTGAAGGTTAGGCGGTTATAGGGTTACGAAGGAACCATCCGCTTTGAATTGCTTTAAGGGTATTGCAAAACCGCCAAGATGTAGGGACGTGCCTTTGGCACGTTTACATAACGCTTTGATTACCAACTCCCATCGCAAAGCGATGTCCCTACATTGAGGGTAAAACCATAGTTTTGTATCATTCTCCTGCCGAAAGATGAGGCACTGCTGGCAACAGTTTCCAAATGTGATAGACGCGTCGTTTTCATTGTGATTTCGGATTGGTTTGGCACAAAGATAATAACGCGAAGGTCTCGTTCAACGTACAAATGGGAATTTTTTTTTCTTCGCAGTAAAGCGAAGAAAAAAGGTTTTAGGGTTATGAGGTTAGAAGATTAAGAGTAATTGAAAATTGAAGTCAAATCTAAAAAAGGGTATTATCAACTGGTGTATGTAACAATTCAAAAGCTTTGTCAAGATTAGCCTTAGCTGTTTCTCGTTTCATCCTTACAGGGAAAGCACCCCGGCTAATAAGCAGATTGTTACCCATAGCTGATTCCGGGATAATCCTATATTGTGGAACAAATAACGGTTTGCCACCATTTATAGCTTTAATACCGGCATCAAGACTTCCACCCGTCTCCCCTGCTTCAATCACAAAAATCAAATCGCTCAAACCCAGAATAGTATTATTTCGAGTCATCGCCCTTGAAGCTGTCCATTTATCGGCGGGCATAAACTCGCTTATCACAAGGATTCGATTCCAATCCCATATATCCTTAAGCTCTTTTTTTATCCTGAAATTATTAATTCCCTCCGGCATTATAATTATCGTGGAAGCACCGGAGGCAATCGCTTCTTCATGAGCAGCAAGATCAACGCCAGCGGCATAGCCAGACACAATACACACATCATCCACGGAAAGTTGATTAACGCAATCACGAGTGATATCCACACCTTTCTGCGACACTTTTCTCGAGCCGCTAAAAGCAATCTTACGCTTCGTCAGCAACGCAGTGTTACCGATAAACGACAACACCGGAGGAGTGTTCACAGATAAAAACTTTTTTAGTTCCAGCGGGTAATCAGCATCAATTATTGACATAAAGCCGACTTGATATCGGGATGTAAGTTCCTGGACTACACTCACAACAGCGCCAAAACAATCTTTTTGGGCACTATCCAATACAGAATAAATCTTATGCTGAAACCCACTCGTATCGAAATTACCACCAACCGAATGTAATATTTTGTTGGTCAGTACCGGACCGACACCTTTCACTTTCAACAATCTGTATATCGTATCTATTTGCTCTATATTAGCCGATCTCAGCATAATCATTTATTTTTTCTTGATTTAACGATTGAAAGCCCCAGCACCCTCGATGCACCGCGTTCTTTTAATTTCATTGCCAAATACTGCATCGTAAGACCCGACATATAAAGGTCATCGAAAAGGATGACACTCGCCCCCTTCAAATCAATATCATTGTCAATAGCTAAACACGAATCATCCAGTATCTCCAACTTTTCATCGACCGACTCGGCATTCTTAATTTTACGTGTTTTATTTTGCCAATAAACATGTTGCGAAATATCGTCAAAACCGAAAGCATCAAGTGTCGATACAATACGCGCCGGAAGATTCTTCACTCCTCTTTCACCCGGAACTGCACATATATAGCGGGCATGCTTATAATAAGGCAGGCGTTCAATCCATTCGGCACATCTTTTCGACAATTCTGCCTCCGCAACCGCATCGTTCTGAAATTTTGCCCGATACTCCAAGTCCCCGATTTCAGTATGTTCTTCATCATCCTCAAAATTCATTGAAAGAGCTATCGATAAGTCAAGATTATCACGAAGGAACACAACATCACGATACTTTTCAATAAAAGCCTCAAATCGCTCAAACTCCTCTTCCGAATTTATTGCGCGCCAAAAGCCTCTGAATTTTGACGAAAAGAGATTTACGTCCCGACCTATCTCAGCATGAATAAAAACTCCAATCGTATCATTGAAAGGCAATACGATTTTTCCATGGTTACCGTCAGTCTTTTTCAGCGCTCCGGCGTGAGAAGAAGCAAAAGCAATCCGGCGCGTATCGTCTCCTTCGACAACAGCACGAATATTGTCCAAGGTAATAGTTTTTTGCGGAACGCCCAAAAATGCCAGCTCAGAAAAATTAAAACTCATAGACCGGGTGTTGAATAACCAAAAACAAATATAAGATAATTTCAGGAGAAAGTGATAAAAATAGCAGTTAAAATGACGGGAAGGGTTGCACATTCGGGAATTTCTTATAATTTTGCATTCATTGAAACTTTTTAAAGAATTACTCCATGAATGTAGTTGACAGATTTTTACAATATGTGAAGTTTGACACTCAGAGTGACGAGCTTACAAATCTCTGGCCCTCTACACCGGGTCAGATGGAATTTGCGCAGCACCTCGAAAAGGAGTTGCAGGCGATGGGGCTTGAGGATATAACCCTCGACGACAACGGCTACCTGATGGCGACACTCCCCGCCAATATCGAGACTCCGGTGCCGACAGTAGGCTTCATAGCCCATCTCGACACATCGCCCGACATGTCGGGGCGGCATGTCACACCGCGTATCGTGAAGAATTATGAAGGGGGCGACATCACCCTCAACGCGGAGAAAGAAATCGTGCTTTCGCCGCGCGAATTTCCCGAGCTTGACTCCTACCGCGGACAAGACCTTATCGTGACCGATGGCAACACTCTTCTCGGTGCCGATGACAAGGCAGGCATCGCGGAGATTATCTCAGCGGTCGACTATCTGATGAAGCATCCCGAAATCAAGCACGGCAAGATACGCATAGCCTTCAATCCCGACGAGGAAATCGGACAGGGAGCGCATAAATTTGACGTAGAGGAGTTTGGTGCCGACTTCGCCTACACAATGGATGGCGGCGAGATAGGCGAGCTTGAATATGAGAATTTCAACGCCGCCGTGGCAAAAGTCACCTTCACCGGTCGCAACGTGCATCCCGGCTACGCCAAGCACAAGATGATTAACTCCATCCGTATCGCCAACCAGTTTACCTCCATGCTCCCCCGCTGGGAGACCCCGGAACACACCGAAGGCTACGAAGGATTTTACCACCTCATCTCAATCGAGGGCAACGTCGAGAAGACCGTAGTCACCTATATCATCCGCGACCATGATCGCGACCGCTTCGAGCGCCGCAAGAAGGAACTGGAGCATCTTGTGAGGAAAATCAACAATGAGTTTCCCAACAGCACAGCCATCGAGATCAAGGACCAGTACTACAACATGCGCGAGAAAATCGAGCCGGTGATGTATATAATCGACATCGCGGAAGATGCCATGCGCATAGCCGGGGTTGAACCCCACGTTGTTCCTATCCGCGGCGGAACTGACGGAGCGCAGCTGTCGTTCAAGGGTCTGCCCTGCCCCAATATATTTGCAGGCGGACTTAATTTCCATGGCAGATATGAGTTCATACCCATCCCCTCGATGGAGAAGGCAACCCAGGTCATCGTGGAAATCGCGCGCATAGTGGCTGAGCGATAGATGATGACAGCTGAAAACGAGAAACCTCTACTGGTCGTAATCACCGGACCGACAGCGTCCGGAAAGACCGGTCTGTCGATAAAGCTGGCGAGTCGGCTGGGATGTGACATCATCTCAGCCGACTCGCGGCAGCTTTTCCGCGACATACCCATAGGCACCGCTGCTCCGACACCTGAAGAACTCGCCACCGTAACCCATCATTTTGTAGGCACACTCAGCATCGATGAATATTACAGCGCGGCGCGCTACGAGGAAGATGTCATGACGTTGCTGCCGCAACTATGGAAAAAATCGTCCTGCGCGGTGATGTGCGGTGGCTCGATGATGTATGTCGACGCCGTGACCCGGGGCATCGACGACCTTCCTACGGTAAGCGACGGTGTGCGCCGTCATGTGATGGAACTTTACGAGCGGGAAGGAATCGAAGGCGTGAGGGCTACACTGCGCAATCTTGACCCCGGCTATCTAGCCATCGCCGACCCGGCAAACCACCGCCGCCTTATCCACGCCATCGAGATAAGTCTTGAGGCGGGACGCCCCTACTCGTCGCTACGCACAGGCGGAGTCAAGGAACGCCCGTTTCGTGTAGTGAAAATGATGATTGACTATCCCAGGGAAGAACTTTTTGACCGCATCAACCGTCGAGTCGATGCGATGATAGAGTCAGGCTTCATCGAGGAAGCACGCAGAGTATATCCCCTCCGCCACCTCAACTCCCTTAACACGGTCGGATATAAGGAGATATTTGCCTATTTCGACGGCACAATGGATCTCGACACCGCCATCTCGCGAATGAAGAAAAACACACGCGTCTACGCCAAAAAACAGCTCACCTGGCTCAAACGCGACCCCTCAGTAATACGCCTCAACCCCGACACCGCCCTCAACGACGCTCTCGCCGCTATCGGCGACGAGCAGTAGAAATAGTGTCCGGACGGGCGATTTTACAGTCATTAAGTCGCTAAAGACATTAATGAAATTAACGCCACTCAGAAAACTAAAAAACTCTTTCCCCAACAGGGGAAAATCTTTCTGTAGCCGTAGTGTTGAGCGACGCGAAACCTACGGGGCCCAAGCATCGCCAATCAATCGTTTCCCGTTCAGGGAATCATCAATCGTGCTATAAGATGATTCCTATCGGAAACATCGGATTACATCCGCTTTCCGTCGGTATCGCTACGCTCAACCGACGGCTAAATATAGATGATGCCCTGCGGGCAACGCTGCCCACTATGCGGGCTGCCTTCCAGCAGCCCCTACTGCTACGCGCTGGTTACCAATGCCAAAAAATCAATCTGTCACCTTTGATCTTATGTCAATCTGTATCTCTATCATCTGAAATCTGAAAACTTATTCGTATCTTTGGCTTCGTCTTAGATACTTTCGCTCGGTAATGCTCAAATAAATTTGGCATTACTCTCGACTTATTCGTATCTTTGCAGTGATTTCAAAACCCCAATCATCACTCTATGCAAGAGAAAATCATAATCCTCGACTTCGGCTCGCAGACAACCCAGCTCATCGGGCGACGGGTGCGCGAACTGAACACGTATTGCGAGATTCTTCCCTACAACAAATTTCCTCACGATGACCCGTCGGTGATAGGAGTGATACTTTCGGGAAGTCCATTCTCGGTCTACGATGAAAAAGCGTTCAAGGTCGACCTCAGCAAAATCCGTGGGAAATATCCTATCCTCGGCATCTGCTACGGGGCGCAGTTCATCGCCTACTCCAACGGTGGCAAGGTAGAGCCAGCCGGTTCGCGCGAGTATGGCAGGGAGCATCTTGAAAAGTTTGACAATCAGAATCCCCTCTTGCACGGGCTTCCCGAGCGTTCGCAAGTGTGGATGAGCCACGGTGACACCATCACCTCGCTTCCCGACAACTTCAAGATCATCGCTTCGACTGAAAAAGTAGCAAATGCGGCTTATCAGATTGAAGGCGAGAAGGTGTGGGGCGTGCAGTTCCATCCTGAAGTATATCACACCACCGACGGCACACAGCTTCTGAAAAACTTTGTAGTTGACATCTGCGGCAGCCGTCAGGACTGGAGCGCAGCATCGTTTATCGAGAGTACCGTAGCTGCCCTGAAAGAACAGCTCGGCGATGACAAGGTAGTGCTCGGACTAAGCGGAGGCGTCGATTCTTCGGTAGCGGCTGTGCTGCTCAACAAGGCGATAGGCAAAAATCTCACCTGTATATTCGTGGACCACGGCATGCTCCGCAAAAACGAGTTTAAAAATGTGCTTCACGACTACGAGTGCCTCGGTCTCAACGTAATCGGAGTGGATGCCTCTGAGAAATTTTTCAGCGAGCTCGCAGGCGTGACCGATCCCGAACGCAAGCGTAAGATTATCGGCAAAGGCTTCATCGACGTGTTTGACGAAGAAGCACATAAGATTAAAGATGTGAAGTGGCTGGCACAGGGCACCATCTACCCCGACTGCATCGAGTCGCTATCCATCACCGGTACCACCATCAAGAGTCACCACAATGTAGGCGGTCTGCCCGAGAAAATGAATCTGAAGTTGTGTGAACCGCTCCGCTTGCTCTTCAAGGATGAAGTGCGCGCGGTAGGTCGTGAACTCGGAATGCCTGAACATCTCATCAAGCGTCATCCCTTCCCGGGTCCCGGACTTGCAGTGCGCATACTCGGCGACATCACCCCGGAAAAAGTACGCATACTTCAAGATGCCGACGACATCTTCATCCAGGGTCTACGCGACTGGGGGCTGTACGACCAGGTATGGCAGGCGGGAGTGATACTGCTCCCCGTGCAAAGCGTCGGCGTGATGGGCGATGAGCGCACATACGAACGCGCCGTAGCACTGCGTGCCGTGACTTCTACCGACGCGATGACAGCCGACTGGGCACACCTCCCCTACGACTTCATGGCAAAGGTGAGCAACGACATCATCCGCAAGGTGCGCGGCGTAAACCGCGTATGCTACGACATCTCCTCCAAGCCGCCGGCAACAATCGAGTGGGAATAAGCGAGGGGATAAGAACTTTTGAAAAGCTTTCGGCATTATATATTTATATTGATGCTGAAAGCTTTTTTTATGACAACGGATAAAGTTTCAACTGTTTCGCAAGGGAAAATCGACATGGCGACCATGCCATTGCGGTGGGGACATATCAGAGTGCTTATTATCGCGTCGCTCGGTCAAGTGATAGGTCAAGGACTTGCCACGCTCGTAGGCGTGGTGATACCTATGGTACAGATAGTGATTCACCCGGAACTGTCGGCGGGAATGCAGGGCATACTCGGTTGCACGGCACTTATAGGGCGTACACTCGGCGCACTCGTGTTTGGAAAACTAAGTGACCGCTACGGCTATCTGATCTTTTTCCGGCTTTGCCCTATACTGATGATAGTATCATCGCTCACAGCCTATTTCTGGCATCCGATACCGGTATTGCTCGTGTGTCTTTTCCTGATGGGATTCAGTGTCGGCGGTGAATACAGCCTTGATCCCGACTATATCTCTGAAATCATGCCCGACCGCTGGAAGCTATTCATGGTAGGCGTGGCAAAGGCTTCGGCATCTGTAGGAAGCGTCATTGTCGCAGCCCTCTGCTTCTGGATGATAAGCACTTGGGACTCGGCAATACCGTGGCCCAAGCTGTTGTTTATCATGACCGGAATGGCAGGATTCATATTGCTGCTGCGCCTGCGCTTCGCCGAAAGCCCCGGCTGGCTTATGGCACGTGGAGAGAGGGCAAAAGCCGAAAAAGCGGTGCAATACTTTCTTGGCAAGAATGTTGAGATGCCCGTACCGCCAACCGTGACTACACCGGCGGGAACAGACACCACCGCGAAAAAGCAATCAGGCTCGTTTTTCTCACGCAACCTGAAAAAAATCATTTTCAGCGGTGTGCCCTGGGCATGTGAAGGACTGGGAGTGTATGGCATCGGCATATTCCTTCCCATCCTCATCATGGCTCTCGGCATCGACTATCTGCCCGCCAACGCGCCCCGTATAGAACATATCGTCAATTCAGTCGAAATCACCATCTGGCTCAGCATAATCATGCTTGTAGGCTTTGTTGTCGGATTGCTGCTGTTAAAAAAGCTCTACCACGTAAAGATGCAGGCATGGGGATTTTTCCTTTCCGCCGTCGGTCTTGTAATCCTGCTACTTGCCTACAGGCTGCACTGGGCAACATGGGTTGCGATAGCCGGATTCATGGTATTTGAGTTGTTCCTTAATGCCGGACCTCACCTCATCACCTTTATCCTTCCGACCCAAATCTATCCTGTCGCCGACCGAGGCACCGGTGTAGGAGTATCGGCGGCGATAGGCAAACTGGGGGCTGTCGCAGGCGCATTCTTCATCCCGGTACTGCTGAAATGGGGAGGCTCGACACTGGTGCTTATCGTGACAATCGCCGTCATGGTCATCGGTGGCATAATCACGGCATGGCTCGGACGACAGGTATTGCCGCCGAAGCCAGTCAAAGCCGACCGTTGGAGACTATAATCTCACTCGCGATAATATACACGCTTTACACGCGACGATACCGAGGTCAACACTTCGTAAGGAATCGTGCCGAGAGTGTCGGCGATTTCCATCACAGATATATTTCTGCCGAATATTTCCACCGTATCGCCTACCTCGCAGTCTACGTCAGTTACATCAATCATGCAGATATCCATGCAGATATTTCCTACTGTCGGGCAGCGGTGACCGTTGACAAGCACAGTCGAATGTCCGTTGCCGAGATGGCGGTTAAGTCCGTCGGCATAGCCGATAGGTATGGTGGCGATGCGCGACCGGCGGTGAAGCACACCGCGGCGGTTATAACCGATAGTCGTGCCCGCTTCCCACTCCTTGATGGCGATAATCACCGTGCTGAGCGAACTGACAGGCTGCAGGTCGCCTTGTGACCGGTCGGGAAGCGTCGGGATACCGTAAAGGCAGATGCCGAGACGCACCATGTCATACTGATATTCCGGGAAACGCGTTATACCTGTCGAGTTAAGGATGTGGCGCAATATGTGATGGCTGAATCCCGCCTGCAACACGTCGCAGCAACGGGCAAATATCGCAAACTGTTCACGCGAATAGTCATCCATCTCCGGAGCATCGGCAGCCGCAAGATGGCTGAATACCGAACGCGGCGATATCACATCCTGAGCCTGCAGCATCTCCACAAGCCTCGGCATATCTTTTTCCAGGAATCCGAGACGGTGCATACCGGTGTCAAGTTTTATATGGACCGGATAGTTTTTAACGCCATGCCGCGCGCCCTCCCGTATAATTTCTTCAAGGATATCAAACGAGTAGATTTCCGGCTCAAGACTATGGGTGAACATAGTCGCATAGTTGACCACCTTGGGATTAAGCACCATGATAGGCATCGTGATACCCGCCTTGCGCAGGTCCATAGCCTCATCGGCAACAGCGACGGCAAGATAAGCGGCACCCTGCGACTGAAGTGTCTTTGCAAGCTCGTATGACCCGGCGCCATAACCCGAAGCCTTGACCATCGCGACAATACCGGTCGTGGGCTTGATGCGTGACCGGAAATTATTGAAATTATGCACTACCGCATCGAGGTTGACCTCAAGCACAGTCTCATGTTGCCGTGCCTCAAGCAGGTCGTTCAGACGGTTGAACCCGAATTTTCCTGCTCCTTTTATCAATATCAGTTCGTTATGGAAATCATCGGGGGTAACATCAGAAAGAAATTCGTCGGTCGACTTGTAAAAACGTGCATCATCTCCGAATACACAGGCATGTGCCGAGATTTCCTCTCCTATTCCGATAAGACGGTTTATCCCCTTGCAGCATATAAGGTGAGCGATATTGGCGTATAGAGCATCGGGAGTCATGGTCTCGTGCATCACATCACTGAGAATCAGCATGGATGTACGGTCAGCCGTAGCACGGCGCTGCATGAAGTCGAGAGCCGGGGCAAGCGAATGGTAATCACTTGTATAGGTGTCGAAAATCAGCATACAGTCGTTGACACCCTCAATCACGTTTAGACGCGTGTTGACCGGCGTGAGCGCAGCCATGCGCGAGGCTATTTCTGCGGCAGGCACGTCAAGCAGCATCAACATGATTTGTGCCGCGATGGCATTTTCAACCGATGCCGCGTCAGTAAACGGTATCACCGACTCGCTTACCGCTCCGTCATAACGGCATACGATGCGTGACGAGTCATCGCCTTTCTCCACCGAAACCTGTACAGGCGCATCGGCATCGTTAAGCGACCACCCGACAAGGCGCGCCTTCAATCCTGCACTTTCCAGCGCAGCATTGACATCAGTATCATCGGTACAATACACAAGTGTATCGCAGCCGGTAAACAGCCTGATTTTCTCATCACACTTTTCGCGGCGCGAACTAAAGCCGCCTGCATGTTCGGCACCGACATTGGTAAGAATGCCTATTGTGGGGTCGACAATCTCACGGAGCGCATCCATCTCCCCCGGCTGAGATATGCCCGCCTCAAATATGCCCAGCTCGCTGTCATCGTTGATTTCCCATACCGACAGCGGCACACCTATCTGACTGTTGTAACTGCGCGGACTCCTTACAATCCTCAGGTCGCGCTGCAACAGCTGATAGAGCCATTCCTTCAGAGTGGTCTTTCCCCGGCTGCCGGTGATGCCGATAACAGGGATATCGTAGCGATGACGGTGGTGACGCGCTATCGTGTGCAACGCCTCCTTCACATCGGGCACTACGAGGAAATTGACATCCTCTACCCCGGCGACATCGGCGGGAATTTCCTCCACCACGAAATTTTTCACCCCTTTCCCTACGAGCCCGGCTATATAGCGGTGTCCGTCATTGTTGGGAGTGCGAAGGGCAAAAAACAGCGACTCGCCGGGATAGGTAAGTGACCGGGAGTCGGTAAGCAATACTGATATGTCATGATTCGGGTAATCCGGCTCCCGCAGATTCAGGAGCCTCGCGATTCCGGAAATATTGTATTTCATATTAATCCTTGTTGCGGGTGATGACACTGTCAATGTCGGCATATATACATGCTGTAGCACCCAGATTGTGTTTTACGTAGTCAGCGGCATTTTTACCAGCCACGGCAAGAAAAGCGCGGTCGGAAAGCATGCGGTCCATAATCGAGTCGAATTCTTCCTTACTGCGGTAGGTAAACGCACCTCCGGCAGCAATCATCTCTATCGCTTCCTTGAATTTCTTATAATTGGGGCCGAAAATCACCGGCATCCCGTAGACAGCCGCCTCGTTGATATTGTGTATGCCCACTCCGAAACCGCCTCCTATATATCCTATGTCGCCGTAAGTATAGATACTTGAGAGTTTTCCGTAGCAGTCGACAATCACGCAATCGGCATCGGCTGCCTGCTCCATCGTAAGAGTGGATAGACGATATACCTTGCGCGTCACGGCTGCCTCGATTGCAGCTATACGCTCAGGCTTCACCTCATGCGGGGCTATGATAAGCTTGAGTTCGGGATGGGCATTGAAATATGGCAGTAAATTCGCCTCGTCAGGCTCCCATGTGCTTCCGGCGACCATGAACACACCTCCGCGCTCCTTCATAGCCCTAATCTCCGGGATGTCCTTACATCCTCTCATGATGTCGGTCACGCGGTCAAAGCGCGTATCACCCGCCACGGTCACATTGTCAATACCAATACCTGCAAGGAGCGACTTTGAACGCTCATCCTGCACATATAGACGTGTGTAGCATTTCAATATGGAACGCATCATGCCACCCCACGGTCTAAAAAATATCTGCGTCGGGCGGAATATCGCCGATATGATGTATGTCGGTATGCCCCTGCGTTTAAGTTCCTGAAGATAGTTGCCCCAAAACTCATATTTTATAAATATGGCAATAGAGGGGTTGACCAGGTCCATAAACTGTTTTACCCGGCGAGGAGTATCAAGCGGCAGATAGCACACTGCATCGACAAGCGGGAAATTTTTCTTTGTCTCATAGCCCGACGGCGAGAAAAAAGTAAGCAATATGAGGCTGTCGGGATGATTGCGCTTTATCATTTCAATCATCGGACGCCCCTGCTCAAACTCGCCTGCCGAAGCGGCATGAAACCATATATATCGTTTACCCAGTTTCAGCGCGCCGCGCAGATAGTCAAGCGCGTCATGCTGTCCGTCACGGAGTTTCTTTACTTTTTCGTCGCGGGAAGCGGCAATTTTTATTCCTGTGCCAAATGCACGTATGGCAAAGTTATATAGCGGATTCATGCCGGGGTTATGTCGTGTAGGGAGATGTCAGGATTATTGAAGCGTTATTGATTCCACCCCTTTGTTGATGCGGTTTATCGTCTCATCCTTGCCCAGCAGCTCGGTGATGTCAAACATGTGGGGACCCTTACACTCTCCTACGACTGTCAGGCGGAACGCATTCATCACATTTCCGAGATGATAGCCCTTCGAGGCAATCCAGTCGAGCACAACCGGCTCAGCCGCCTTGCTGCTGAAATCATCGATACCGCGGAGCACTTCAACAAGTTCACCCATTATTCGGGGGGTATCCTCGTTCCAGCGCTTCTTGACATCCTTGGGATTATATGTTTCCGGAGCCTTGAAGAAGAATTTCGCCTGATCCCAGAGATCTTTTACAAAATAGATTCTGCCTTTCACCATGCCTACTGCGCGGGCGATGTAATCGTCAGAGAAATCATCGGGATTCACACCGTTTGCCGCCAAAACGGGCTTGAATAAGCCAGCAAGACGCTCATCAGGCAATTTCTGAAGATATTCGTGGTTAAACCAGCGACCCTTCTCGTAATCAAACTTGGCGCCCGACTTCGAGCAGTGACCGAAGTCAAACTTCTCAATCAGCTCATCCATCGCCATAATCTCGCTGTCGTCACCCGGATTCCAGCCTAAGAGCGCGAGGAAATTCACCACTGCTTCGGGAAGATAACCCGACTCACGATAGCCCGATGACACTTCGCCGCCCTCGGGATGCCATTCAAGCGGGAACACGGGGAATCCGAGACGGTCGCCGTCGCGCTTGCTCAGCTTGCCTTTTCCGTCGGGCTTGAGAAGTAACGGCAGATGCACAAATGAAGGTGCGGTGTCGCTCCAGCCGAATGCCTCGTAAAGGAGCACATGGAGCGGAGCCGACGGAAGCCATTCCTCACCGCGTATCACATGGGATACCTCCATCAGGTGATCATCGACTATATTGGCAAGATGATAGGTGGGCAGGTCATCGGCACTCTTGTAGAGTACCTTGTCATCAAGCACGGAAGAGTTTATCTTTACCTCGCCGCGAAGTAGGTCATTGACCACAACGTCGATACCCGGCTCAATCTTGAAACGCACCACATACTGTGTACCCCCATCGATAAGGCGCTTTACCTCATCGGCAGGAAGCGAAAGCGAGTTGCGCATCGAGTCGCGGGTCGAGGCGTCATACTGGAAGTTGGGTACTTCCGCGCGTTTTGCCTCAAGCTCGGCAGGAGTATCGAAGGCTATATATGCCTTGCCGGCGTCAAGAAGCATCTTCACGTGTTCGCGATAAATGTCGCGACGTTCGCTCTGTTTGTAAGGTCCGTAAGCACCGCCTTCGCGCACACCCTCGTCGATACCGATTCCAAGCCATGCGAGAGCCTCATTGATATAATCCTCGGCTCCCGGCACAAAGCGGTGAGAGTCAGTATCCTCGATACGAAGTATCATGTCGCCGCCATGCTTGCGGGCAAAAAGGTAGTTATACAACGCTGTGCGTACTCCTCCTATATGAAGCGGTCCCGTGGGCGACGGGGCAAACCTTACTCTTACTTTACGATCCATCTTAATGACTAATTGTTAAAAAGTGTCGCAAAGTTACTAATAAAATATGACATAACCGACTACATCCCCCACTTTACCGCCAAAAACTTTTTGGATACAGTGCCTTGCACGACTGCCCAATATGAATTTGGAGCATCCAAAACGCACTATTTTACACAAAACTGAGGCATCAAAACGCACTATTTTACATAAAATCGGGGTATCAAAACGCACTATTTTACACAAAACCGGGGTATCAGAACGCACTATTTTACATAAAACCGAGGTGTCAGAACGCACTATTTTACATAAAACCGAGGTGTCAGAACGCACTATTTTACAATTCCCGACACTCAACAATAAAACATTTCACAATTTCGGAACGTATTGCATTTCCAATCAAGAACTACAATTCCCTGCCACGAACTTATCCGATCATAACGATGCATCACCATGCGCACACGCACAAATCATATCAAAACAAAACAGGAAACGCCATTCTTGTGGATATATATCTATTTATTTTGCCGTCAAAAAATATAAATATTATATTTGCAAACACAGCATCTTTAATAAAACCATTCATTTATGATTACAAAGGTGGAAATTGTACTTTATAGAGGAATTGGGATTAAAAATCATCAAGGAGTAGAATTTAGAATTTTACATGAACAATAAGACCACAAAACAGCATGAAAGCAAACACATTTATTTTGTCGGCAGCGATAGGAGTCTCCGCAATAGTATGTAGTGCAACGAATCCGGTTCATCAGATACTGGAAGATGGCAAGTCCTGGACATGGGAGATAATTGACCCGCATGACACAGGAGAAGACATGGCGGTTTATAATGTCACAGTGTGTGGCGACACGATTGTAGACAATATTTATTGCCGCCGTCTCTATAAATCATTCGTTAACCGTGATTATCGGGACACCTATATTGCAGCGTACGAGGAGGAAGGCAAACTATATATTTTTTCAGAAGGAGAGAAGAATTTCATTGAGATACTTGATTTAAACTTGCACACAGGAGACCCGGTAATTGATTGGTCGGTAGTCCGGGAGGATGCTATAGATGTCGACGGTGTGACATGTCGGAGACTTTTCATTGGAGACGCCGGTAATGAAATTGCAGTCTGGGTAGAAAGGGTTGGCTCAAACATAGATATGTGGATGTCCTTAGTGGACAAACCGATCGGAGTGTATATGCGAATGGTCGAATGTCAGCTAAATGGAAAGACTATTTTTACCCAAAATGATTTTCTTGGCACTACAACGGGGACAATACAAGTGACTAATGAAAACGTCACCGATAATTCTGTTATTTATGATCTATCCGGCAGACAGATTGAATCGCCAACTCCGGGCTCAATATATATATCCGTAGGAAAGCTGATTGTCAGATGACATTTTCTTGTAAAAGCCCGATGATGATTGACGGCTAACTGTTATGCAAAAGAGTTGAACCAACGGCGGCGGAGAGTTGTTATTTACATTAAATTAACATTTACGACTATGTCAAAATCATCTACAGTTCTTTTGAGTGCGCTTGCCGCAGGAATGGCGGTAACTATGACCTATTGCAGCAAACAGGCAAAATTTATCGGTGCATGGACCGAGGTAAACCCGTCAAACATCACCGTGCAACTTCCCGGCGCATCGTCAGCAACTTCCCGCGTGACAATCGACTTCATCGACAATCTCCAGAAAACCGGTGGTGCGGTGTCATTACAAAGCGACATCAACGTGACACGCACGATTGAAGCCGACTCTCTTTCACAAGGTCAGCCCTATGAGGTCAAGATTGCGGCAAAAGCATCGGTTGACGGAACATGGAGCTACGATGTTGACGATGATGACGACCTGCTTCTTGCGCTCGACCTGTCAAAACTGAAGGTTGACATAGACCGCGACCGCATATCATTCACGCGCCCGGCAGCTACAGTAGTGCCACAAGCTCATCTTGACTCTCTCGCCCTGCAATATATCGACACGTGGAAACGTGACCTGACCGGTGTCGTATCAGAGGATTTGGCACGCTACACCGTAATTGACGACATCGAGTTAAGCCGCGACGGCAATATGATGACATTTGAGGTACAGTCGCCCGAGGCAAAGCTCCATTTCAAACGTGACGTGAAATAGCGCTACTGCAGCAACAGCACAAATCCGCCGCGTGGAAGAAGACCGATATTATCGGGTACGCTATCCGTCTTGACAATTTTCCAGCCATCGGCACCGTCGGCGATAAGCGTGGATTTCACTGATGGAATGCCGGGCATCCGCGAAAGGTCAAGCGTGATGTCACGCGCTGAGTCTGTACCGTTTATCCCTGCGATATACCACCGGTCACCTTTTCTGCGCGCCATCACCACATAGTCACCCGGATAGCCGTCAATCAACATCGTGTCATCCCATGCGGCAGGGAGTGCCGTAAGGAAATCCCTTATTTCCGCAGGCTGTGACAGGAAACTTTCGGGACGGTCGGCAAGATGCTGGATTCCCGACTCATACAACACCGTTAACGCAAGTTCGTGAGCATCGGTAGTGATATGAGGGTGTTGGGAATCGGTGAAAGCGCATGGAGTATAATCCATCGAGCCGATGACATTGCGCGTAAACGGAAGCGTGGCGTTATGAGCAGCCGCCTTGTCGGTGAATGTAGGCACATTATTGTACCACTCCGCGCCATATACCCCTTCAACGCTCACAAGATTAGGATAGGTGCGCTGCAATCCGCGCGGTATGGTCGCGCCGTGGAAATTGACAAGCAGGTGATGGCGAGCCGCACACTCAAGCAACTCGACCATATACCGCAGATTACGGTTGGTGTCGCCGGAGAAAAAGTCAATCTTCACGCCCGCGATGCCATTTGCCTCGCACCATTCAAATTCCTTTTCACGATCGGCAGGGTCATTGAGGCGGAACTTCGGTCCCGGAGCACCGTCAATCCATCCTACGGAGGAATTATACCATATCAGCGGTTTAACGCCGCGTTCCCGGGCATAGGCGACAGCATCAAGCACCGTCTTCCCGCGTTTCATCTCATCCCATTCGGCGTCAATCAGCACGTAAGGCAATTTCATCTCATACGCCATGTCGACATAGCGGCAGATTATGTCATAGTCGTTTGACCCGTGATTATATGCCCAGTATATCCATGAAGCTACGCCCGGGCTGATCCACGACGTGTCGGAGATACGCGACGGACATGAATTGTCGTTGACAAGAGTCGAGCCGACCACATCGGCAAGCGACCCGATTATCGCCGTCTGCCATCCGGGCGACTCCGTGCCATCGGGACGTATATAAAATTCCCCCGGGACAGTTCCCGTATAAAGGCTTGACGCAGCCGACTCCCTGTCAATACCCGACTCGGAAAGAAGCATGAAAAGCGACCGGTCGCCATATTCAAAGAGCGATGGATAACCAATCCTGAATCCTTCAGCCAGGTCGTCACGGTCACGCAGGAAAAAGCCTTCGTAACTGTCGGTCCATTTCATCAGCCACGAGTGAGATGCGTCAGGCACATCAATACGGTAATCATGACAGCCCGACCATGCAACTCCGTCGTTATATACTCTCATCACAAGCGTATCGCCCGAAGCAAGCCGGTAGCTACAGCTACTATAACCGTTATGACAGACGAGTCGTTTACCTGTCATCATCGTGTAATCTACATCATGAGAGCCCTCATCGGTAACTCCTGTAATCTCATTGCAGTAAATCTTCATCACAGGAAGCCACCCTCCGGCTGACTCTCCGCTTACCACGAGCGACGTATCACCCGACATTTCCACTTTCACCGTGCCTGCCGGTGATACCTGTGCCATTACCATGGAAGCCAACGGCAGCATAACGCAAGACAATATATTCCTTATCATCATATTAGATATTACCATCAAAGAATCAACCTTATTTAAAATAACCGTTACCGAAATAGCTGTAGTTACCATTGTCGGCATTCACGACTATCTGTTCCACGACAATTTCCGGATCAACCATATATATTTTCAAGTGATGTTTCCCCGCAGTCGCCCGTACCGGGACCTCAAGCCAGCGCATATTGTCAAACACTTCATTCCTGCGAGGCTGCCGGCGACCCTCGACAAAACCTGACAAGGATAGCGTGTTTTCTCTCGGCAAAGGACGAAGCACATTAGATCTCACAAGATTTTCGGCGGTGTATTCCTCAAATGTATCAAGCATTCCCTGACGCGCATCAATAATCATGACAGGATTGTCATCCAGCTGCACTCCTATACGCAGTCCGCGCTCCGGATAAACATCCTGTACAGGAAGTATCCCTATCGCAAGCATAGTACTGTAGCCAGCTGAAGATAAATCAACGTCATATTTCATCCACGGGGCTTTATCCAACGTCACGTTCTCAGCCATTACATTATCTATGCCCATACATCCCGCTCCACGACCGAGGTCCGGTAAAAATATCCATTTTGCCGCCTCGGCATCTCTTTTTTTCGTGTACTCATAAGCCATCAATGTATATTCACGGCTTGCCGAATCAGGAATCACGCTATATCCGGACTTAAGCCCGAGCGTCAAAGGATTTACATTTTTATCAGGGATAGACCATTTCTCATATCCGATATGATTGTCAAGCATCATGCCTCTCCATTTACCGCCGGCAAGTTCATTATTATAATAATCAGTAAGCTCCCTGTCATATTCCATAAGCCGCTCAATCCCGATAGAGTCCCCCAACGTGGCACAATTATAGATTTTCGCCACTGTAGCGCTACCCATTACAGGATAATGTACAAGTTGGAAAAACGCATCTCTCGCCTCCTCCGGCATTATTTTCCCAAGCGAATCGGTCCGAGCCATTAACCTGTCCCACATCTCACCGGTCACTTTCATCTCTTCCGGATTGAATATACCGGGATATTGCACCTCCGGTTTTCTCCAAAGATTATATTTGCTGTATTTTGACATTATATCAGCAATTTCCACGGCATGCTCCTCCCCGAATATGCTACCGGCAAATTCTTCAAGACACCCCTGTTCATCTCCGGGACCGATTTCCTCCGGATTCCATGCATAACGCATTATGAAATCAACCGGCGCCTCTTTTGGCTTTAAATCGCCGACATTTATTATCCATATCCGGTCAAGACCGCTACGATATGCAAGATTGAGCTGTTCCCTCAGTTTTGGATAGGTAGTCGTGTTAATCCAACGGTCATTCCACGGACCCCCATTCATGTCAATATGATAATACAGCCCCAAGCCCCCGCTACGGCTGCGCTCAAAGTCTCTCCCTTTACGCCTTATGTACCCCCAGTTGTTATCGCAAAAGAGTAAAGTCACATCATCGGGTACCGTAAATCCGGCATCATAATAACGCTGCACCTCGGTAAAAATAGCCCAAAGCTGCGGCACTTCACTACAAGGTTTCCCGTACACGTCGCCAATCAACCTCCGCTGCGCCTCTATAACTTTTCGGAGAGTGGCAATATTGGCGGAATCGTTGCCATCACCCATGGCGACATCACCGTCACCACGCATTCCTATGGTGATGATATTTTCATAATTCTTATTGCGCTCAAGCCCGTCATGAAAAAAGCGGTCAAGACGCTCCGCATTAACAGAATAATCCCAGGGTCCTACGCTGTCTTTCCTCACAACATACTCTTTATGTGCTCTCATCATGGGCTCATGATGAGATGTTCCCATCACAATCCCCATACGGTCGGCGAGTACTGGACTTTCCGGGTCATCCTCATTAAAACGGCTCGCCCACATTGCCGGCCAGAAATAATTTGCCTTAAGGCGCAGGAGCAATTCAAAAATTTTTTCGTAAGCACGGGAATTTATGCCTCCGAAGTGATTATTGCACCATGTACCGAATGACGGCCATTCATCATTTATAAATATACCGCGATATTTCACCGCCGGCTCCCCATCGGTATATTCACCCTTTTTCATATATAGGGACTCATGTCGTTGTATCGGCGCATCGGCAAACCAATACCACGGCGACACTCCGATCTGGCGTGACAGTTCGTAGATTCCGTAAATAGTACCGCGCTTGTCGGAGCCAAGTATAAGCACTACATTCCTGCCATCATATTGTGCCGTAGTAATGATATATTGTTCCCATTTTCCTTTAAGACGCTCAGCAATACCGCCAAACCTTGCAGCTATACCGCTCACGCCTTCAGTGGCTACAACTATTGGCGCACATTCGCTTCCCGTAACTTCCTTAAGGTCATGACGCAGATTTTTCACCGCGATTTTAACTCCCTCATAATCTGAATCATCATATATGACAGTGTCACCCGAATGAGTAAGACAGAGTGCCGTATCAGGCTCCGGGGCAAAAGACATAAAGCGCGGAGCCCCGTTCATACGTCCCGCGATAAACACACATATCGCCGACAAGACAATGTAAAGCGTTGATTGATTTTTGATAGCCATAAATATATTCTTATAAGATTTCACCTCTATTTTATCAATAAATTTTATAAACTTTTTTTACTTTCTGTAACATCGCCTCCTGCCTCTTTTCATTCTTGCCCATTATAATCTTCATTGCGAAAGGGCGCGGGAGCACAAGGAAAGTTGCGCTGCCGACATCTTCCTCCTTACAAGGATGCGCCCTATAAACCGAGGTCATATTATAATTGTATGTTCCTTTCACCTTTTTCCCATCGTACTCCACTTGCATATAATTGGCATAACGACAGCTACTGAGATACGCGATACCCTCTTTCTGCCGATATTCCACCTCTATATCTATCCGCCAGTCCCTATACTTTTGACCGTACAAATTACCGAATACCGTACGCACAAAAGGATTCGTCCGGTTTTTCACGTTATATTCCAAGCCGGTAGAGCGCTTCGCCCGAAGTATGAGATTGCTTATTGTATCCATACATAGATAACCTGAGTCTTTCCATCCTTTTTTTGACTTGAACAAGATTCTGACCATATTGTCATCGGACATATCCGCCTCATCATCCACATAAAATACGTGCTGTTTCACAAATTTCTCATCCATATCGGAAACGAAATCATGATATAACGTATTTTTAAGATTGCTGTAATCACATCCTGCTGTGCTGTCTTTAAATGTAATGATGCTCTCTTCAGGAGAAATAACAAAAAGGTCTTTCTTCCTCAGCAGCCCTTTGCTCTCAAACCGGTACAATACCGTATCGCCGACATTTTGTGTCAGATACTCGTAACACGACATCGCATCACCACGGTATCTCTCCTCTTTCGTCCTTACAAAATCCATTAGCAGCGGTCTGATCCATTCCGGCTCGCCACCCGACACCGTTACCTCCGGCAGAATCCGGATGGTCTGCTCCATAAATACAGTGTCATGGAATGACGCCATACATAGCCTCTGATAATTAATATGTGAGACAGTGATGCTATCAAATGCAAAATCTATGTCCACTCGCCCCTCCCGGTCGCTGAACACGTTTTTCACATTTCCGCCACAAGTAGTATAGACACTTGCCATGCTCACGGGGGTTGCATTTGCCTTATCCCATAATACAAAAGACCTCTGTGCGCACAAACCGGTGGAAAAGAACAGCAGACATGCTGTGAGAAAAAATAATTTATTCATCTGAAAAATCCATTGCAATACTTCACATGTCGCGGTTAATCGGAACCGGGACGACCTGTATAGTAGGCGCGCACCTTTCCGAGCGGGAGCTGTCCTTCAAGCTGCACCGGGATACGCGAGGCATCGGTGCTTATCCATGTCTCCATAGCGTCAGACGACACCTTCCCGTTCTGCGTGAAAGTAAAGCTCATATGAAACGTGCGCCAGGTATATTTTCCAAGTTTGATATTCTCGATGCCGTCATAACGCACGGTAAGCTGCTCGACGCTTCTGCCTGAAAACACATTCATCTTGACAACCGAGCCGGGCGACATCGAGGCAAAGTCAAGTGTACGCAGATAATAAAACACCGAAAGCATGTCGACCGTGCGCCCGGTTGCATGGAGCACGGTGTCGGTTGTGGTCACCGGACCACCGTTTTTCGACTTCCACCGCTCGGCATAACCGGTCACCTGATTGCCGTCGCGCTCATATCTCACGACATCACGTCCGTAGCGCGAGCCCTCATGAGATATCTTGGTGTAGACTTCCGGCAGACATCCCTGACGAAGCATCGTCGACTTGAGAGTGTCGCGCACCATGAAAATCTTATCAGCCCACGGCAATGTGCGAGCTGCAAGACTTGCATAATAGTGGTCGCCGTCGCTACGGAGCGAAAACACAGCGCTTGCCGCGTCCTTGTTGACAAGTCCCCACTTATATAATATAATGTAGTTCAAGTCCTCGTCGGGAAGATCGATTGCCGCCACCCTTGCTGGAGCAGCAACGGCACCGAGGAGCATCATGACGGTCAATATACGGAACAAACAAAGTCTTATCATCTTCAATATAATTTAAGTAAATCATAATCATTTTCATCACCGGCTTTTCACCAGGTCGAGGAAGGGGAGCGCATCGCGCACCGACTGCTCTATGCGCTTGTTGCGCCAACATTTGCGACACACGGCTATATATCGGTCGTCGCCACCTATCTCTACCTGTTTTCCATCGGTGACAAAGTCGCCGTTACTGTCGATACGGGCGTTGACGATGGTCTTCCTGCCGCAACTGCATGTGCTCTTTATTTCGTCAATCGTGTCAGCTATCTCAAAAAGCCGGCGTGACCCCTCGAAAAGATGAGTGCGGAAATCAGTCCGCAATCCGTAGCATATCACATTGCTTCCGTAGTCATCGACCACGCGGGCAAGCTGGTCGACCTGGTCGGCTGACAGAAACTGCGCCTCATCGATAAGAAACCAGTCAATCACCGTCATCGTCTGCTCGAAAAGTTCCTGGGCGAGAAGGTAAAGGTCGGTGTCGGGATAAATCCAAAGACATTTCCGCTCGATGCCTATGCGCGAACGTATCACATTTTCTTTCTCACGCGTGTCCACGACAGGTTTCAGACACGCATAAGTCATCTTACGCTCTTCAAAGTTATAAGCAGTCGTAAGCAGCAGTGCGGTCTTAGCCGAGCCCATTGTGCCGTAACGAAAATATAATTTCCCTTTCCGGTTCATATTTGTATATATTTATTAACGTAAAGTTATTCATAATAGTTGGAATAGTCATAATTTAATCATCACTTTTTACGAGCCGCAACCTACATGCAATTTTTCATCCGCAATCACGTTATACATTATATAATACCAAAACTCATGAAAAAATACCTCATACTTGCTGGCTGCATGTTTCTATTCCTTGCAGCCCTGCCGCTCACTGCATGCGGCGATGACAAAGACAATCCCGACCCCAATGATAAACCCGCCACTCCACCAGCAGAGGTAGTCCACGGCAAATTTGCCCGTGGAGCCGATGTTAGCTGGCTCACCCAGCTTGAGGCAGAAGGCGAGAAGTTTTACTCACCCGACGGAAGGGAGAAAGAGTGCATGCAACTGCTCCGCGACGATTGCGGGGTCAATGCCATACGTCTGCGCGTATGGGTCAACCCCAAAGACGGTTGGAACAATATCGACGACGTGATGGTGAAGGCGCGACGCGCCGATGCGCTCGGTATGCGTCTGATGATTGATTTCCATTTCAGCGACACATGGGCGGACCCGGGACACCAGGAAATGCCGGAGGCATGGAAAGGGAAATCGCTCAATGAGGTGAAATCACTGATGACGGCACATATCCACGACATGCTCGGCGCTCTCAAGAAAGAGGGCATCACACCCGCCTGGGTGCAAATCGGTAACGAGACACGTACCGGCATGATGTATCCCCTCGGCAAACTTGACGCAGATTTCGTCGAGCTTGTCAACACCGGCTATGACGCGGTGAAGGCTGATTTTCCCGGCTCAATCGTGATAGTACACTGCGACGAGGGCGACAACGGATGGCATTACCGCGAACTGTTCGGCAAGCTGAAAGCCGCCGGCGCGAAATATGACATGATCGGCATGTCGCTTTACCCCGACGCCTCCAACTGGGAGAAACTTCTCTCCGACATGGTAAACAACATACGCAACGTCACCGCCACCTACGGAAAACCGGTGATGATATGCGAAATCGGCATGCCATACAATCAGGGAGAGGCATTTGACCGTATGCTCTCCGCACTTATTGACGATTGCGCGTCGCTTGACGTGAAAGGCGTATTCTATTGGGAACCGGAAGCACCGTCGGGCTACAACGGCGGCTACGACAAGGGATGTTTCATCAACGGCACACCCACACAGGCACTCGACACATTCAAGAAAAACCTTCCGATATATGAATAACAACATAAAACATATAGCGGCGTTTCTCGCCGCATCGGTAGCATTGACCGCGACTGCAGGGCGCGAGTCAGTCACACTGAAAGAATGGGAATTTACCAAGGGCATCTCTACCGCCGATACAAAGTGGCAGAAAGTCGCAATACCCCACGACTGGGCGATATACGGTCCGTTTGATCGCGAAAACGACATACAGCGTGTTGCCGTGGAACAAAACGGAGAGAAAGAAGAGACCTGGAAGACCGGACGTACAGGCGGACTCCCATTTATAGGGAAAGGCACGTATCGCACGACATTTAACGTGGCTGACACCACGTCGAGAGATTTCACCCTCCTTTTTGACGGTGCCATGAGCAATCCCGTAGTCTATGTCAACGGCAAGAAAGCGGGCCTGTGGCGCTACGGCTACAACTCGTTTTATCTCAATATCGACTCTCTCGTGCGCCCCGGCTCCAACGACCTGCTTGTAAAGCTTGAAAACCACGAGCGCGCCTCACGGTGGTATCCGGGCGCGGGACTATATCGCAATGTCCACCTCACCACCACCGATGACGTTCATGTACCTGTATGGGGAACCTACGTAACAACTCCCGATGTCGACAAGGACCGCGCATCGGTACGTCTGGAAATCGAGCTTGACGGATTGCAGAAAGGACAGAAAGGTGTGTCGATAACCACCGAGATTGTCGATCCGGAAGGCAAGGTCGTTGCCGACAACAGTGCCCCGTATTATTACCACGGGCAGCCGATGGTGCAGAATTTCCTCGTCAACACCCCGCATCTCTGGTCGCCCGAACATCCGTATCTATACACGGCACGCACCAATATATATGTTGACGGAAAGCAGACCGATTCCTACGATACACGCTTCGGAATACGCCGCCTTGAGTTTATCCCCGAAAAAGGATTTTTCCTCAATGGAGAGCCTACCAAATTCAAAGGTGTATGTAACCACCATGACCTCGGGCCGCTCGGTGCGGCTGTAAACCGGTCGGCATTGCGCCATCAGCTCGAACTGCTTCAGGACATGGGTGTCAACGCCGTGCGCACCGCCCACAACATGCCTGCTCCGGAGCTTGTCGAGCTATGTGACGAGATGGGCATCATGCTCATGATAGAGCCTTTTGACGACTGGAGCTTCCGACCGAAATCACCCAACGGTTACGGGTCATATTTCACCGAGTGGGCCGACAAGGATATCACCAACATGGTGAAGCATTACCGCAACAATCCTTCCGTGGTCATGTGGTCCATAGGCAATGAGGTGCCGAGCCAGTGGGGGCCCGGAGGAGTCGAGGAACTGGTAATGCTACAGGACCTTGTACACTCCCTTGACCCGACACGCCCCGTGACCTGCGGCATGGACCAGATAGGCGCGGTGCTCGACAACGGGTTTGCTGCCTCGCTCGACATCCCCGGCTTCAACTACAAGCCGCAATATTACGAAAAGGCTTACGATATATTGCCGCAGAAACTCATATTAGGTTCCGAAACGGCATCGACTGTGTCATCGCGCGGTGTCTACCACTTCCCCGTGATATTCCGCGGGCAGGAGCAGGTCATGCACCCCGACCATCAGTCGTCGAGCTACGACAACGAGGCATGCAACTGGTCAAACACCCCCGACATTGACTTCGCCATGGATGATGACAAGGATTACGTGATGGGACAATTCGTGTGGACTGGCTTCGACTATCTCGGAGAGCCTACGCCTTACGACACCGATGCATGGCCAAACCATAGCTCCGTGTTCGGCATCATTGACCTTGCCTCTCTGCCTAAAGACCGCTACTATCTCTACCGGTCGAAGTGGAACGAGCAATCGCCCACCCTCCACGTGCTTCCTCACTGGAACTGGAAAGGAAGGGAAGGCGAAGTGACACCGGTATTTGTCTACACGAGCTATCCCAAAGCCGAGCTTTTCATCAACGGCAAAAGTCAGGGTATGCGCGAGAAAAACGACTCCACATATCAGAACCGTTACCGCCTCATGTGGAACGAAACCGTCTATGAGCCGGGCGAACTTAAAGTGATAGCCTATGACAATGACGGCAATCAAGTAGCCGAGAAGATTGTAAGGACCGCCGGTAAGCCTCATCATCTTGTAGTGACGCCTAACCGTGACACTATCGCAGCCGACGGCGACGAGCTTGTCTACTTCACCGTACAGGTAGCCGACAGGGATGGAAATATCGTACCCGACGACAGCCGCATGGTCAGCTTCAAGGTTGACGGCGCGGGGCAGTTTGAGGCGACAGCCAACGGCGACCCTACCTGCCTGCTTCCGTTCCAGAATCCTAAAATGAAGCTGTTCAGCGGAGCCGCCACCGCGATAGCACGCAGTGCCACCACCCCAGGCACTCTCCGCTTCACGGCGACTGCCCCCGGTGTACGTTCCGCAACCGCCACCATTACCGTAAAATAATCACATTTTCACAAGAAATAAATATAACCGCCGGTATGACACGCTCATATCGGCGGTTAATCATATAATTAAGTGGCTGTTTCACAAAAAATCACTATCTTTGAGGCTATCTTATAATCATGTATATATACCAATTAATAATCACATACCATTAAAAAACATTATCATGAGACTGACCCTTGGATTATTTGGCGCCCTTTTCGCCATGACCACGGCTACCTCGACACTCTTCGCGGCAACCCAGGGAGAACTTGACCCGCCGTCAGTGGTCGAGCAGTGGAGCGATGAGTCGAAAGCTACAAAAATCATCGACATCAATTTCAGTGACACCCGCTGGCCCTCGACATGGACAGCAGAGACAGGTCGCGACTGCCCCGATTTCTCTTCGGGCGGCTATGTGAATGCAGTGCTTGACGTGCCGGTGAACGGAACAGGTGACGTGACCTATCCGGTGTTGTTCCACAACTGCATGTTTGCCAACAAGACATCCTACGGCGGATATGCCGGAGCCACAGCCGCCTTCTCCCGCCAGTATTATCTCGGAGAGAAAGCCACTAATTTCAATGACTGGAAACAGGAGGGACACAAGACTTACCTTGAAGACAATATCCGCTACGATGCCACGACAGGAAAGCCTATATACGGCGAGGCGGGATTCGTGCAGATGTGCCGTGACGCGGCAACAGAAATCGAAGGAACGCCGACATCACTTCACGGATGGATGGAGATAGACCATATCCCCTATGTCGAACGTGTCCAATGGTCATGGTCGTCGACCTCATGGGGCCGCGGCATAAAATGTGACATCAAAATAGGCGATGGCGAGTGGAAGCCGCTCGTATGGATGGGCTCCGAGCGTCAAAAGCAGGGCTGGACAGTGTTCAGCGACCAGGGATATTTCATGGAAAATGTAATCGATGCCTCCGATGTGTCGCTCCGCTGGCGCGTATGGGACGGCGAAGACATGGATAATCCCGTGCAGGGCGACGGCAACGGCGGCACTGCGTTTACACAGGCTATAGACCCTATGGCTATGCGACAGGCTCCGCGTGTACACAAAGTGCGGATTTTCGGCAACGAAGTCACTAAAGAGCAGTCCGACTTCGCACGTGAAAACCCTGTGGGCGATGTCGGCAAGCTCTCTGACCTAAGTAATTTTGAGACAGGGGGCAAGGATAACGCGCCCGATGCCGATGCACCGCTGATGCTTCTTAGAGTATCTCCCGATGGTGCAGCAGATTATACGTCAGTACAGGCGGCAATCGATGCCGTGCCCGATGGCTACCGAGGCATAATCTATATTGAGCCCGGTATATATGAGGAAAATATCTATGCGGGCACAAAGGATAATCACAATAAGTTTATCAGTCTTATCGGTTCCGACCCCGCGACCACGATACTTACTTCATCAGTGTCACGCGGTAACGCAAACCCCGGCAACACATTCAACGACTGCGCGGCACTCAACGTGTATGTACCGCGGTTCTATGCCGAAAACCTCACCATCCGCAACACCAGCGGAAATGTCGGTCAGGCAGAGGCACTTTACACCGCAGGCGATGCCCACATATTCAAGAATTGTGTGTTAAGCGGCTACCAGGACACATATAAGGCAAATGTGGGTTCGCGAGGCTACTTCATCGACTGTCTTATCGAGGGTGCTGTCGACTTTATATACGACGGCGGACTTGAATGGTTTGAGAATTGTGAGATTCGCTGCGTGAAAGGCGGCGGTTATATCACGGCACCGTCTAAAAGCGGAATGCCGATGACACGTGTGCTGTTCCCCGAACTCAGTGCGGAGAGCTTCTATCCCGGACTGTTTTTCAACAACTGCAGCATTACCTCGGAAGATGGTGTCGCTGCCGGAAGTTATGCTCTCGGTCGTCCCTGGGATGAAAACTGCGGAAGCATGTATATCAACTGTACACTCGGCAACCATATCTCCGCAGCCGGATGGAACGCATGGAACGGCAACGAACGTACCGCATCATTCTACGAATACAACAGCCTTGACACCGACGGCAAACCGGTGGATATCTCCGCCCGAGCCTCATTCTCCCGTCAGGCGACAGCCGCCGAGATTGAGGCTTACATGAACGCCGCATTTATGTTTGACCGTTTTTCCGATGTACCTTTTGACTTCAACCGCATCCTGAACAGCGCCACGGCACCCATGAACTTTACCGTCACTCGCAAGGGATTTACATGGGAAAGCGATGAGATGGCGGCAGGCTACATCGTGTATCGCGACGGCGAGCTTGTAGCAATCACCGATACACCCTCTTATACCGCAACCGATGACGCGACCTACACCGTAAGCACCATCTCGCGCTATGGCGTTACATCACGCGCGGTAGAGGCTCGCGAGGCATCACGTGTGCTTGCATTCCCGACAGCTGAAGGATTTGGAAAATATGCCACCGGCGGTCGTGGAGGAAAAGTGGTGAAAGTGACTTCATTGAGCGACGACGGCTCGGAAGGTACTCTCCGTTGGGCGTTTAACCAGCATAAGGGCGAACCCATTACCATAGTATTTGAAGTGAGCGGCGACATTGCACTGTCAAGCGAGTTGCGTGTCAACCGCGCTGACTGGACTCTCGCCGGACAGACCGCGCCGGGTGAAGGCATCGTAATCACCCGCAACAAGGTGAATTTTGGAGGGTCGCAGAACTTTATCGTGAGAAACGTGCGCTTCCGTATCGGACAGAAAAACATCGCCGGCGATATTCTTGCCGAAAATGCCTGCGGAGCTGAAAACTGCTCTAATTTCATCTTTGACCACTGTTCTTTCGGATGGTCGGTAGAAGAAAACATGAATACAGCCGACTGCCATTTCCTAACGGTGCAATACTGCATGGTACATGAAGGGCTTTACAATGCCGGACATTCCAAGGGAGTGAGAGGCTACGGATGCCAGTGGGGAGGCTCGCCCGCCACATACCATCACAACCTCCTTGCCCACAACCAGTCGCGTTCATGCCGCTTCAACGGTGCTCGTGGCGAGGATTATGTGGTATTCATCGAGTATGCAAACAATGTCAACTACAATTATGGCAAGAGCGGTAACTGCTACGGCGGCGAGAACACGGCAGCCATTTCGTCATACAATGGCAAGAACTCGGCTCACGAGTGCAATTTCATGAACAACTACTACCGTCCGGGAGCCGCATCCAATCCGTCGCAGGTAGTGTTTGTCAACTCCAGCTACGCCCGCGACGGTGCAAAATCGTGGGGTCCCGCAAAATGGTATGTCAACGGCAATGTGGCTCATGGCATAGAATCGGCGACCACCGACAACTGGAGCGCCATGCAGGCTGAGGGCTACAAGAAGGATGACATCCGTGTCGACAGCCGCATCGTGCCGGAAAATCCTTATTACAAATATTCTGTGGCAGGAGCAGTAGGCAAATATGTTCCATCACAGTATATGCTTGAAAATATCCAGACAGCCGATGCCGCATACACCTCGGTTGTGGCAAAGGCTGGATGTATCAACCGCGACAAAGTAGAGAAGCGTGTGGCGGAAGACGCACGTCTCGGCACCGTTACCTACGGAGGGAAAGCCATGGGCGTGACTTCCGGTATCATAGATACGGAGAATGACGCCGAAGGATTTTTCGCATACTCGACCGATTACACTGTGCCTGCCGATACTGATGGCGACGGAATGCCCGACGAATGGGAGAAAGCCAACGGATATAATCCTGACGTTGCCGACAACAACGAGCTTACTGAAAAGGGCTATACCGCACTGGAGGTATATCTCGCCTCCCTTATGGGCGAGGATATCAACAAGACCCCTGCAGGGATATGCCAAGTGATTACCTCAATAGGCGACATGAAGTATGACGCGGCATCATCAACCCTCACCGTCCCCGAAGAGGCTGTCGGTGCTACCGTGACTGTGTACTCCGCCGACGGAAGGATTGTACGCACTGTCACTGCCACTCAGACAGCGATATCGCTTGACGGCTGTCCCGCAGGTATTCTGCTCGTCAACCTCCACGGCGACTCAATCACCCCGCGCGTACTGAAAATCATCCGCTAATCCCCTATTATTCAATCTATCATGATGGTGTATCATAATTTTGATACACCATCTTTTTATTGCTTACGGGGAGCGGGCGAGCTTCCACTCAATGTCACTAACTTTAGTGCCGGAGATATAAATCCCCGAAAGGGGGGATTCATCCTGTTATCCGCGGGTAATGCCGGAGGCATACCCGTGGCGCAAGTGCATCTCCTGTTGACTCAACCCCGGAGAGTGGGTTGAATAGCCATCTGATTAGCATATGCTTATGCAACCCGTTTCAGGGTTGCGTTATTGTGGGGGCATCGCTATCCACGGGCGCACCTTCGGCGCTGCCCGCGGTTACCCCCATCTTGCCCTTTTAGGGCAAAATCCTTACCAGAATGCGGGCGAGCTTCCACTCCCCCTACAGCTACGCTGATTATCAAGCTAATGCCAAGTTATAGATTAGAGATCGGGGAATCGCGCGTAGCTGTAGGGGCGGCTGGAAGGCCGCCAGTATTACCTCCTCGATGCCGATTCGGTGCAAAATTTTTACAGGGCATGATAAAAACTAATGCGGAGATTTGTGTGTTTTTAGGGAAAAGTTGATGATGAAGGATGAGGTTTTCAGATGGATAGGACTTGCGCTGATTGTGTTGCTTTATCTTTATCTTTTCACCGGGATTCTGCCTTGGTGGGTATTAGCGGCAGTAGACGGGACTGCAATTGTGCTGGTCATATGGAAAGGCACCATGCTTAGGCGCGCCGGCGCAACCGACGAAGCCAAGCGACAATTTCGCTCGGCTGTCAGACTGTTGATTCTTCTTACTATATTGATAACTATCCCGCTCTTTATCCCACCCGGGCACGGCAAATAAGATTAACTTCCGGAGGTGAGGAGGGTGATGGCGAAGTCGAGCACGGTGTCGATGCCGTTGACGGCGGCATGGGGGTCGAAGCCGACGGCGCATCCTGGCGACGGGTCTATACCGGCTTCCGTGGGCAATCCTTTGGCGTCAAGCACGGGGCAAGCCGAAAAACGTACACCCCACCCGTTTGGCAACTCCGAATTAAACGGCATTCCGCTGCCCCCTCCGGTGGTTGCACCAACTATGTGACACAACGGGATATACTGCATTATAGACACAAAATTATTAGCCGCGCTAAATGTGCCGCGTCCGGCAAGCACCACAACCGGTTTGCCCCACATTATACGCCCTTTCTGCGCCGGGTCGTAATAATAGGCGCGCGGTTCGGAGAAATCATTGTGACCAGGACCGGTTTTATGGGAGATATATCCCGCAAGTGTTCGCTCCGTGATAAAGCGGCTCACGAGTTTCTCCACGTTAGTCATGCTGCCGCCACCGTTATTGCGGATGTCAATCACGAGTCCGGTACAGGTGTTAAGATATATCAGTATCTGGTCGAGGTTGCTCTCTCCTATCGGCGAGCTGAATGAATCGTAACGTATATATCCTATATTCTGCGGCAGAATACCGTAATCGATTCCACCGGTGGAAAGATAATTGAAATTCAGATAGTACTGCTCGACAAGGCGACTGCTGTAATTGTCGGGATAGTCACTCCACCACGCACGGTAATAGGAGGTGGTGAACGATGACGAGAGGTTGGTGTGCCCGTCGCGTAGTTCGTTGAGCATGTCGGCACACACGAAAAAAAGTTCCTTCGCCGTCATCTCATCGCTTATCTTCGCCGAATAACGGTCGTGTACTTCGTTCCAGTCCACATCTTTCTCGGCAAAGAAGCAGTAGTGCTCATCCATGATAGTCCACAGCGCCTCGAAATTGCCGCGCGGATTATCATCCCACTCCTCTATCTTGTGACATGCCGGCAGAAGCAGAGCAAGCAACAGCGGCAATATGACATACAGACGTTTCATGACATCAATACAGTGCTGAGATTATACGTGCCACCGGGTCTAACCCCTTGCCGGGGCGCAAACTCAGCCACTCGCCCGCGATACCGATGACTGCGGAGGAGTTTATGACACGCGTGGTGATATTGTTGACTTTGGTAGAGATAATATTGCTGCGGAAGCCTACGCGGAGCGATGTTGCGCCGAAATGCAGGTCGGCGGTGACAAGATTTTCCATACGGAAATAGTTGCCCCACCACGCGGCATGGGCAAGCCCGTCATCGTCGCCGAGCGAAATCTCATAAAACAGTTCGCCATACTCAGGCGAGAAAAACACTCCCGCGACAGGCAACACCGGCTGATAGCGAAGCGTGACAGGAAGGCGACCGATACGGCAGTTCCACGCGGCATATCCAGTAAGATTCACGGTCCATGCCGCCTCGACCGCCACGGGATTGTTACCGTTGCGTGTGCTATAGAGGCATCCCAGGTCGAGACCAGTGCTACCCCCCGCAGCAAGAGTTATGCCGTAGGGAAGACGCCAGCGATGCATCATTCCCCACGAAAATTCACCGGTAAGACGCCACATCGTAGCATTACGTGCCGGATTCTGTGTGCGGTTAAGCGTCACTCCGGCGCGAAGCTGCATCACCCAACGGTCGGGGGAAAACTTCATCGCCTGCATACGCTCGTAGTTGAACGCCGTAGCCCAGCCGGAGTATTTCAACGGGGTAAGATAGGTATTTACCAGACGTGCACCCCCGCCATCAATCATATACGCCGACAAGACCGGGCGCAGCGGTTTGACTTCGATAGAGTCGCCCGCGGCGGCAAGCAGCGGCAGCGACATGACTCCGAGAAGGAGTGACAGGCGAGACAAAAGCGACCTCATCAGAATATACGTTGTTGACCGTTAATCTCATCGCGCACCTCGTCATCGGAGCGTTCAGGCTCCACTGGGGTGTCATCCTGCGGTGTCTCTGGCTCGTCGTCAGGTTCATCCACCACATCGACCTCCTTTGGCTCTATCTCCTCTATGCGGTCGACCGTGTATGTGGTAAGACGCTTACCTTTTGCCTTGCAGCTCTTGACCGCGATAAACTCCGATGCATCCACCACAGCAGACCCACGGAAGGCATCGTCACCCCCGTAGGTGACCTCTATGCGGCAACCCGGCTCGTCACTGAGTAATATGAGCTGCGACTTCTCATTCTCGCCGATAAAGCTTGTGCGCTTCGCCGTAGGCTCGAAAGTAAAGCGTTTGAGATAGGGATAACCCTGCTGGTCGGCATCATAAAGCACCGCGGTCCACACATGACCGGGACGATACTTCTCGATGCGCAATATATTGTCTTCATAATGATTGCTCGCCGCAAAGCTCGACATATAATACTCGCCGCTTTTAAGTATGACAAGTATCTGGTCGTTGCCGAGGAACTCGCCGAGATATACGCCTCGCTTCTCATAATTAAGACGCAGTATGTCGGGGTCAAACCACACTTCCCTGCCTCCTAGGGTCGACGCGCCTTTCTCCTTGAGTGAGAAGCGGTGCACCTCATTTTTCGTGACGATATTTCCCTGTGCGCCCTTTCCCTTGACACCAAGTTCTCCGAAATCCACGTCAAACTGAAGTGTCTTCAGGCGCAACTTAGGTTTAAGGGTGACTTTCACCACCTCAGCCTCGCCGTTGGGATTGGCGGTAAACCACATCACCTTCGAGCCCGGAAGTCCCTGGGTCAAGTCATATTCCTTGTCGCGTGTCACCCCGGTAACGGAGAAACGCTTCATATAATAAATGCCGCCCTTGCCGTTCTGGTATATCACATTATATATAGTGCGCTCATCCTTATGCTTGAACACATTTACATAAAGCACATTCTTGCCCACAAACATCTTTTCCTGCACCTTCACCACCTTGTATTTGCCATCCTTATAGAAGATGATGATGTCGTCAATGTCGGAGCAGTTACATATATATTCATCTTTTTTGAGCGATGTGCCGATAAAGCCTTCCTCGCGGTTTATGTAGAGCTTCTCATTTGCCTCGGCGACAGTAGCGGCGGCGATATTGTCGAAACTGCGTATCACGGTGCGCCGCTGGTAGGGCGCGCCGTATTTCTCCTTAAGCCGTGTATACCACTCGATAGTAAACCTTACGATATGGGCAAGATTATCATCGATTGCCGCTATGCGCTCCTTGTAATTGGCTATCTGGCGGTCGGCATCCTCGCTGTTGAACTTCAGGATGCGCTTCATCCTAATCTCCATCAGCTTAAGAAGGTCGTCGCGTGTCACCTCGCGCCAAAGCGACGACTTGAACGGCTCAAGACGGCGGTCGATGTGGGCAAGCACATCGTCCATTGACTCACCCTGCTCAAACTCCTTATCCTTATAGATGCGCTCCTCGATGAATATACGCTCAAGCGACGCGAAATGAAGCGACTCCTGTATCTCGCCGCGCTGTATCTCCAGTTCGCGGCGAAGCAAATCGCGCGTGGTATCGACGCTGTGGCGCAACACATCGCTCACACCGAGAAAATGAGGCTTCTTTTCCGATATCACGCAACAGTTGGGTGACACGCTCAGCTCGCAGTCGGTGAAGGCATAGAGCGCATCGATAGCCTTGTCCGATGATGTTCCGGGCAGGAGATGCACCAGTATCAGCGCATTTTCCGAGGTCATATCCTCAACCTTACGCACCTTTATCTTGCCTTTCTCGGCAGCCTTCAATATCGAGTCGGAAAGCGAGCCGGTGGTCTTGCCAAAGGGGATTTCGGTTATGGCGAGAGTCTTGTTGTCAATCTTCTCTATCTTCGCCCTTATCTTCACGGAGCCGCCTCGTTCACCGTCATTGTACTTGGTGACATCGAGAAATCCTCCTGTCGGGAAATCGGGATAGAGCGTAAATTCCTCACCGTTCAGATAGGCAATTGCAGCATCGATTATCTCGTTGAAATTATGGGGCAGTATCTTTGACGACAACCCGACGGCAATACCCTCGACTCCCTGGACGAGCAGCAGCGGGAACTTCGCAGGAAGCGTGACAGGCTCCGGATTTCTGCCGTCGTATGACACGGTCCAGTCGGTCACCTTCGGACTGTAAAGCACCTCCAGGGCAAAATGTGACAGACGCGCCTCTATATATCGCCCTGCCGCCGCCGATGCACCGGTGAGGATGTTGCCCCAGTTTCCCTGCGTCTCCACAAGAAGTTCTTTCTGACCCAGCTGCACGAGCGCGTCTTTGATTGACGCGTCACCGTGGGGATGATACTTCATCGTGTCACCAACCACATTAGCCACCTTGTTAAAACGACCGTCGTCAAGGGTACGCATTGAGTGGAGTATGCGCCGCTGCACGGGCTTAAGTCCGTCATCAATATGTGGTACAGCACGTTCAAGTATCACATACGACGCGTAGTCGAGAAACCAGCTTTGGTACATGCCTCGCAACTGATGTCTCACCACGTCGTCGGTGGTGTCAAGCGTGACCCTGCCTCCTTTTTCCGCAGGATCGCCGGGAAGAGAAGCCGCCTCCTCTTCTTCAGGTAATGTCATATCGTCTATATCGTCGCTCATTGCCGGGATAATGATTTCATGGAACAAGGCGCAAAATGCGCAATCTCTACAAAGTTAACAAAAATTTCCTCATCTCGCGCCATTTCCACCCAAATTGCGACTATTTAGAGCCTAAAAAGCCACCGTTTTTAATCTAACGCTTAAGACTATAATTATATTTTTTTAACACAGACAACTACACTATGTAACTATTCAGCGACTCCAACAGCCTGATTATAATTAAATTGTAGGGATGCTCCGTGGAGCATCCACCGGTTTTATGGCTAATTAACCTCGTTTTCGGATGCACTATGGTGCATCCCTACCTGATAATGAAGATCTTATATTGGTAATATTCGCTGAACAGTTACTACACTATCGGCTGCTCAGCGTCCAAATCAACTGGCTATAAGCAAATTGCATGAAGCATCACAATCCATCAACCGATATAGAAGTTTCATTATCGACATTCTCCTTTGCGACACGTGGCAATAACTGCAAAAGCTCTATTCGGAATTTACTGCAAATTTGCAGTAAATTCCGAATAGGATAACACAACATGTTATCGCAAGCGGATTATTCAGGCAATATCCTGACAGTCATATCCGTTTATTTATTGTATTTTTGCACTGAATACCATATAATAACACCTGACGTCAAACTAACTGTTATGAGACATATCGCAGCCATCACGGCAGTATTCACAGCGACAAGCGCGCTGTCTGCCGGAATCACCGACGGGCAATTTTCCGCCGACAAGACCTTGTGGTACACCGCACCCGCCGCACAATGGGAGGAGACCCTGCCGCTCGGCAACGGACGCCTCGGCATGATGCCTTACGGCAATCCTTTCCATGAGAAAATAGTGTTAAACGAAATCAGCATGTGGAGCGGCTCGAAAGCATCCTACGACAATCCTGCCGCAGCCGAAAGCCTCCCGGAGATACAACGGCTTCTCCTGGAGGGGAAAAATCTTGAGGCTCAGGAACTCATGTATTCCACTTTCGTACCCACCAAGACAACCGACCTCGGTACATACGGCAGTTACCAGATGCTTGCCGACCTTGACATAGACCTTTCATATCCCTCCACAGACGTGACCGGCTATCTCCGCTGGCTCGACCTGCAGGAAGCCGTCGCAACCACGAGCTACACCATAGGCGGCGTGAATTACGTGGCAGAGTGTGTGGTGCCGCGTGGTGAAAATGTCATGATTTACCATATCAAGGGGTCACTACCCGCCTCTGTCAGCTTCACCGCATCGCTACACCGTAAAGAAAACGCCACCGCCGCTTCTGCGGGAGGTGGAATGATAATGCTCTCGGGTATGCTTGAAAGCGGGCAACCGGGTGTTGACGGCGTGAAGTATGCCGCCGTTGCCGGCGTCCGTGCTTTAGGGGATAATGCTCTCAGCTCCGCCACCGACAGCACCCTTTCGGTGAGTGACGCCGACGAGGCTTACATAATTGTCGGCGCGGCAACATCCTACCTAAACGGGGCGATGTACATGACCGATGCCATCAACGATGTCAGCGCAGCACTCCGGATTGACGACATCGAGTTGCTCCACCGGCTCGGCACCGAGCGTCACCGCGCACTCTTCGACCGCGCCTCGGTCACGCTTCCGGAGGGCAAAATCGCGCATCTTCCCACCAACGAGCGCATCGAACTGTTTCAGACCGAAAGCGACCCTTCACTCGCCGCGCTGTACTACAATTATGGAAGGTACCTTCTCATATCAAGCACCCATCCGGGAAGCCTCCCCCCCAACCTGCAGGGACTGTGGGCGAATGACGTGGTGACACCATGGAACGGCGACTATCACACCAACATAAATGTGCAGATGAACCATTGGGGAGCGGAACCGGGCAATCTCTCCGAACTGCACCTGCCGCTTGTCGACCTCGTGAAGCGCGCCGTGCCCAACGGACGCCACACGGCAAAAGTGTTCTACGGTCCTTCAGCTGAAGGCTGGGTGATGCACATGATGACAAATCCCTGGGAATACACCGACCCCGGCGAACACCCGTCGTGGGGTGCCACCAACACCGGCGGAGCATGGCTCTGCGCCCATCTCTGGGAACACTACCTCTACACCGGCGACTCGCTATATCTCGCCGAGATATACCCCATAATGAAAGGTGCGGCGGAGTTTTTCAAATCCACGATGATCAAGGAGCCAAGCCACGGCTGGCTCGTGACCGCGCCCAGCTCATCGCCTGAAAACACATTTTTCGCCGCTGACAGCGTGACTCCTATCAGCGTCGTTATGGGACCGGCAATGGACACCCAGCTGATACGCGAGCTTTACACCAACACCATCGATGCCGCCACCCGGCTCGGCGTCGACAAGCAGTTTGCCGACTCGCTCGAAGCCGACCTCGCCCTTCTCCCGCCACATCTGACCGGCAGCGACGGCAGGCTCATGGAATGGCTTGAAGAATACAGGGAGACCGACCCGCATCACCGCCATGTGAGCCATCTGTACGCGCTGCATCCGGGCAACCAGATATCGGTGGTCAACACCCCGGAACTCGCCGATGCAGCCCGCAAGACACTTGACCGGCGCGGTGACGGCGGCACAGGCTGGAGCCGTGCATGGAAAGTGAATTTCTGGGCGCGCCTCGGCGACGGCAACCGCGCCTACAGCCTTTTCAAGTCACTTCTTGTACCCGCTTACACCGCCGAAAAGCCTCACCACGACGCCGGCACATTCCCCAATCTGTTCTGCTCCCACCCGCCCTTCCAGATGGACGGCAACTGGGGCGGTGCCGCAGGTATAGGCGAGATGCTCCTGCAGAGCCAGGACGGGTTCATAAACCCGCTCCCGGCGCTTCCCGACGAATGGCGGTCGGGGGCGATACACGGCTTCAAGGTCAGAGGAGGCGCGGAGGTCGACATGGACTGGACCGACGGGAAAGTGTCACGCATCATCATCACCGGCGGCTTCTCACCCGAAACTAAGATAAAGATACCCGCCGGGACGCGGAAAATCACCGTCAACGGCTCGTCTTATCCGCTTGACGAATACCTTACACTGCCGCTTAAAAAGGGAGAAAGAGCCGAAATTTTGCTTGATTAAGCATTTTTGCGTATCTTTGTGACTCTAAAATTATTAATCAGGAATTATGGCACAACAGGAAGACCAATTCAAGAAGATAGTATCTCATGCAAAGGAATATGGTTTCGTATTCCCTTCAAGCGAAATATATGACGGACTCTCAGCCGTTTATGACTACGGTCAGAACGGTGTCGAGATGAAAAACAACATAAAGCGTTACTGGTGGGACGCCATGACGCTTCTCCACGAGAATATCGTGGGTATTGACTCGGCGATTTTCATGCACCCTACCATCTGGAAGGCATCAGGTCATGTCGACGCGTTCAACGACCCCTTGATTGACAACAAGGACTCCAAGAAGCGTTATCGCGCCGATGTGCTCATCGAAGACGCAATCGCCAAGTTTGACGAGAAAATCGAGAAAGAGGTCGAGAAGGCGCGCAAGCGTTTCGGCGACTCTTTTGACGAGGCTCTTTTCCGCGAGACCAATCCGCGTATCCAGGAGCAAAAGGCAAAGCGCGACGCACTTCACGAGCGTTTCGCAAAGGCGATGAACGACAACAACCTTGACGAACTTCGCCAGATTATCATCGACCAAGAGATTGTCGACCCGATTTCAGGCACTAAAAACTGGACCGAGGTGCGTCAGTTCAACCTCATGTTCCGTACCGAGATGGGGTCAACCGCCGACGGTGCCATGACCGTATATCTCCGTCCCGAGACCGCGCAGGGTATCTTCGTCAACTACCTCAACGTGCAGAAGACCGGACGTATGCGTATTCCTTTCGGTATCGCCCAGATAGGCAAGGCGTTCCGCAATGAGATTGTGGCTCGTCAGTTCATTTTCCGTATGCGTGAGTTCGAACAGATGGAGATGCAGTTCTTCGTGCGCCCCGGACAGGAACTTGAATGGTTCAAGAGTTGGAAGGAGACACGTCTCAAATGGCACAAGGCACTCGGTCTCGGCGACCACAAATACCGCTACCACGACCACGAGAAGCTTGCCCACTATGCCAACGCCGCTACCGATATCGAGTTTGAGATGCCGTTTGGTTTCAAGGAAGTCGAGGGCATTCACTCCCGCACCAATTTCGACCTGTCACAGCATGAGAAATTCTCAGGCAAGAAGATACAATATTTCGACCCGGAGCTTAACGAAAGCTACACCCCTTACGTCATCGAGACCTCTATCGGTGTCGACCGTATGTTCCTCTCAGTGCTTTGCTCAAGCTACGAGGAGCAGCCGCTTGAAGGCGGTGACACCCGTGTGGTACTCCACCTCCCGCCGGCACTCGCTCCGGTGAAGTGTGCGGTAATGCCGCTCGTGCGCAAGGACGGTCTGCCTGAAAAGGCTCGTGAGATTGTCAACGACCTCAAGTTTGACTTCCCCACCCACTACGAGGAAAAAGACTCCATCGGCAAGCGTTACCGCCGTCAGGATGCCATCGGTACTCCTTTCTGCGTCACTGTCGACCATCAGACCCTCGAAGACAACACCGTCACCTTGCGTGAACGCGACTCCATGGAGCAGAAGCGTGTCAACATAAGCGACCTTCACAAGCTTATCCACGACACCGTAAGCATCAACTCGCTTCTCCGCAAGCTCGGTTAATTTCACTCCATCTAAATTATTCAACCGATTATGAAACTCAATCGACTCTTCTCTTTGATGATAGGCATAGCCTGCATGGCAAGCCTCTCGTCATGTAATTATAACTCATTGGTAGATAAGCAGCAGACCGTCGACCAGAGCTGGGCTGAAGTTGAAAACCAGTATCAGCGCCGTGCCGACCTCATTCCTAACCTCGTCGCCACTGTGAAAGGGTATGCCGCTCATGAGGAAAACACCTTAACCGAGGTGACCGAGGCGCGCAGCAAGGCTACTTCAATCAACATCTCCGCCGAGAATCTTAACGAGGAGACTCTTGCGCAGTTCCAGGAAGCACAAAATCAGCTTACCGGCGCGCTTAAGTCGCTTCTCGCCGTAAGCGAGGCTTATCCCGACCTGAAAGCCAACGAGAATTTCCGCGACCTCCAGGTGCAGCTTGAAGGCACTGAAAACCGTATCAGTGTGGCGCGCGGCCGTTACACCGAGGCGGTGAAAGATTACAATACCTCTATCAAGAAGTTCCCGACCACGATTTATGCCGGATGGTTCGGCTTCACCCCCAAGCCCCAGTTCAAGGCGGCGGCAGGTGCAGAGACCGCTCCCAAGGTCGAGTTCTAACCATCAATTTTAATTAATGAGAAAACTACCTTTAATCCTTATATTGGGAATCGTCATTGTTGCAGCCATCTCCGGCTGCAGCAAGGGCGACAACAACTGGGACGACTACGCCGAGTGGCGCAACGCCAACAACTCCTGGCTTGACGAAAAGAAGAAGCTGACCAACCCCGACGGCACTCCATATTACACTGAGCTGCGCCCCGGATATGACAAAGGTCAGTATGTGCTTGCCCATTGGTTTAACGACCGCAGTGCGACCGCCGGCAATCTTACCCCCTATTGGACCTCGACCGTGGATGTGAAATATATCGGACACTTCTACAACGACGTGCCTTTTGATTCAAGCTACCTCATGAAGGAATCCTACGGCGACTCGATTTTCCGCACCGGTCTGTCGGGCGTTATCAGCGGCTGGGGCATCGTGCTTCAGGAGATGCACGTAGGCGACTCGGTGGAGGTATTGATTCCTTACCAGTCAGGTTACGGCGCAACGGGCTACGGCAGTGTGCCCCCCTACAGTAACCTGCGGTTCAATATCAAATTGACAAACATCCCTTATTGGGAAACAAAACAATAATTAAACAACCCTTATCACCAATCTCTATGTGTGGAATAGTAGGATATATTGGAAACCAAGAGGCTTATCCGATTCTGATAAAGGGTCTTCACCGTCTGGAATATCGCGGATATGACAGCGCGGGTGTCGCCCTTATATCTGACGACAACAAGCTCAACATCTATAAGTCGCGCGGCAAGGTCAATGATCTTGAAGCTTTCTGCGAGTCCAAGGATGTGACAGGAAGGATAGGCATCGCACACACACGCTGGGCAACGCATGGTGAACCCAACGACGTCAACGCACATCCCCATTACAGCACCAACGGTAAAATCGCAATCGTACACAATGGCACTATTGAAAACTACAATGTGCTGAAAATGGCGCTTGAGAAACATGGGTGCACATTCCGTAGCGAGACCGACACCGAGGTCGTGGTCAAACTCATTGAATACATCCAGGAGAGCAACGGATGCTCACTGCTTGAGGCAATGCGCGAGGCTCTAAACCAGGTTGTAGGCGCATACGCCATCGCGGTAATCGATGTGGATGACCCTGACACTATCCTGGCGGCGCGCAAAAGTTCGCCACTGGTTATCGGCATAGGCGATGACGAAACATTCATCGCCTCCGACGCTTCGCCCATTATCGAATACACCAATCAGGTGGTATATCTGCGTGACAACGAGATAGCTATCATCAAGCGCGGCGAGAAGCTGCGCGTCATCACCAACGACAACAAGAAATCGAAAATCGACGTGCAGACATTGAACATGTCAGTGTCACAGCTCGAAAAAGGCGGCTATGCCCACTTCATGCTGAAGGAGATTTTCGAGCAGCCCAACTCGATTCACGACTGTATCCGCGGCCGCATCGTCAACAACGGCACCGAGATCAAGCTTGCCGGAATCATTGACCACACCGACCGCTTTGTCAACGCATCGCGCATAATCATCGTGGCTTGCGGCACATCGTGGCATGCAGGACTTATCGGCGCCCGGCTGTTCGAGTCGATAGCGCGCATCCCTACCCAGGTCGAGTATGCAAGCGAGTTCCGTTACAGCAATCCCGTCATCACCCCTCAGGATATAGTCATCGCCATATCCCAGTCGGGCGAGACCGCCGACACCCTTGCCGCCATCAAGCTCGCGCGTGAGAAAGGCGCGTTTGTATATGGCGTATGCAATGCCGTCAGCTCCTCGATAGCACGTGAGACCGACACCGGCACCTATATCCACGTAGGTCCGGAAATCGGTGTCGCCTCGACTAAGGCGTTCACCGGACAGGTTACAGTGCTGACCATGCTTGCGCTCGCTATCGGACAGATACGCCGCACTATCTCGCAGAAAGAACTTACCGAGGTGGCTCACTCGCTCCAGCATCTCCCCGAGCTTATCAAGGAGACACTGAAGCTCAACGACGAGATAGAGCGTCTGTCGCGCATATTCACCTACGCCCACAACTTCCTCTATCTCGGTCGTGGCTATAACTACCCGTCGGCTCTTGAGGGCGCACTGAAATTGAAAGAAATCAGCTACATCCACGCCGAGGGATACCCTGCTGCCGAGATGAAGCACGGGCCTATCGCGCTCATCGACCGCGAGATGCCTACAGTCGTGATTGCACCGACCGATGAACTGCATGAAAAAATCATCTCCAACATCCAGCAGGTCAAGGCGCGTGGAGGTTCCGTGATTGCAATCGTGACCCGTGGCGACACCACGATTCCGGAGATTGCCGACTTCACGCTTGAGATTCCTCCCGTGCCGGAGTGTCTCTCGCCGATTATCGTCTCCATTCCCCTCCAGCTGCTTGCTTATCACATCGCAGTGATGAAAGGGTGTAACGTCGACATGCCGCGTAACCTCGCCAAATCTGTTACAGTCGAATAACCAATCCCCCAAGATACGCAAGGAGGATGCAACCACCGGCTGCATCCTCCTTATGTTTTATGCATTACAGTAAATCAGCACATGGCGAGTCCCCCGCTCCCGGAAGCTAATAAAGAGAGGTGCAAGCATTGACTGCTTCAATTCGATGCCGCACTATTTTTGTGGCGTGATGAAACCTACCGGTCGGCGTGGAATGCTTTTGGGCGATGCCTGCAATTCGGCAAGCGTCGTATTGATTGCATCAAGCTGTGCCCGCGTGTCCTCGTTGATGTCATTATAATCAGCAAAAACTTCCTCAAGCTCCTTTTTGAGTTCATTGAAATTCTTTTCAAGTGCAGCGAGGCGCATGAGTGGAGAATTATCTGCAATCATCTGTCGTACAGAAATAAATGCTCTCGTTACTGCAATGTTGACTTGGATTGCGGTCTCGCTACGTAGCACACTTGACAACATGACTACTCCATGCTCGGTAAATGCGTACGGCAATGCAGTCTTTGGTCTTTTAACCGAAGATGTTATCACAAATTGTGATGACATCAAAATCCATTCATTAGAAGTTAGTTGAAACATAAAGTCAGAGGGAAACCTGCTTACATTTCGCTTTACAGCCTGATTAAGCACCCTTGTCTCAACCCCGTACATTGCGGCGATGTCGAAATCAAGCATTACTTTCTGACCGCGTATCTCATAAATCTTGCTCTGGATAATCTGCAACTCATTCATGGTTTAGCGATTGATTGTATTTGTATAATTGCAAATATACGACAATAAGCCTGAATTGCAAACAATTATAGGCAGAGTTTAATGCTAATGTATGGCATAAGAACCATTCTTCGCGATTTTTATGTAGATTGGCGAATTATCATCGGCGCTATCATCTTCAAGCCTTATAGTATAAAAGACATAACCGTCTATGCCATATTTTTCAAACCATTTACGCGGTTCGACACCCGATTCACGTAACCCGCAAAACCAAGTGCCGCCGTCTACCGGAATACCTGTGGAATATGCAATGACAGGGACATCAGGGTCATTCCCACCGGCGAATGTCTCCAATAAAATTTTCATGTTGTCCATCGGAACAGTATCATTAAAAATAAGCCGGCTATTACCCAATGGATAGAAACAGGAAATACGCAGGCTGTCACTTCCATAAGGAACTGCCATGAAATCCAAAGTCTCGACGCTATCAACAAATATGAAATGAATATAGTCTTCAAGTAATTCTCGCTCTGTAAAAGCACCTTTGTCACAGACGATTTTCTTGATCTTCGCCCGTTTACCATTAAAGTCGCCTCTTACATTTACCCGTGAATGTTGTACCTTTTGCATTTTAAAGTATTGCAGCATCATTTCGGGCAACGAATCCGTCATATCTTCATACTCGACCTTAATCGACTGTGATTGCGCCGGCAATACCATCGACATTACTAAAAGCGTTGAAACAATCGCTCTTCTCACAAAACTTTTCATATCATCCTCTGTTACGTCTGTACTTTGATGCAAAAGTAATAAATCCCGCTCTTAAAATCAAATAATATGTTCAGCTGCAGTTTACGCACCACGCCCGACGAGCCACGGGCTTTCAAGACACAAAACAGGGTGCATCAAAACTTTGATGCACCCTGTTTTGTGCGCACGAAGGGACTCGAACCCTATCGTCTCTAACCTTATCATTATTAGTTAGTTGACTTCTGAATCTTAGCAAGAACGAACAAATTTTGCGAACAAATCACCAATCAAGCTAATCCGTTGCCTTGTTAGTTCATCGGCAAAGTTAACAAAACAAATTAAAAGTTCTGCAATTCTGACGAACAAATTTTAAGACTATTACGCTCAACCTTTTTCAATGCACATTATAAAAATTGGCATCGGATGGCAGGTTGAACAAAAACGGCAAACAAATAAAGTTGAGGTGCCGATTTTGCGGAGGCTATGAGCTGGAGGTGTCAGCGGCATCATGTCGGTGTCAGACTTAGAAAAAAATGGAAAGGTACACCCCCTCTTAAGTACGCGTTCCATGTATATAGTTTGCCCGATTTTTCCAGCCTCATTTTTGATGACATCGGAGAGCGATATAAAAACACATAGAAAAAGTATTATAAAATCCCCTCATTACGTTCACTTTTGAATCGGCAACCCCTATGAATATAACCACCTTACATAGTCCTAACTTGTACTAAATTTATACCAACAAAAGTCTATCGTATTAGGTCTAAATTTCCACATTACGTCAACTTTTGAATTAGCTTTTACATTGTTGAGGGCAAACTAAAACAATCCAACCCCCAGCAATCCAACGAAAAACATTAAAATTTTCTTGCAACATTTTAAACCTCATTTTAAAGGTCATCTATTCTTATACAAACATCAGAGATGAGGGAGCATAACCAACCCTCGGTAACACTGGTGTCTGTAAAATCATGTTTAAAGAACCATACACGACACAAGAAAAAAGAGCGGTTAAGTTTGGTGCTGAGTTATTGACCAAACACGGCTACGGTCACACCATCCACACCCCAGTGATGGAAATGACAGAGCAACTAAAAGGAAAGGGGGTAAAAATATCACATCCGACGGTGATGCAATATTGGCAAGCCTTAGAAAGGATGGGATATGCAAAGCGTGAAATGCGAGCGCGGATGTTTGGAGTTACATACCGCCTCAACCGCTATAAGTTCAACAAACTGATAAACGGTGCGCAATAATGGGAAATGTCATGGTAAATACATTGTCGCTGGATTGTGCGAGATTGACGGGATGGTGCGTTGCACACGGCGGTACACTCGCAGAATGGGGAGAAATAGATTTAGGGAATAAATGTAAGGAATCTGAGTTATGGAAATTTCTAAGCGAGATTACGACACGGCACGGCATAAGGCGTGTTGTTGCGGAAGATATTTATTTTGATAGGAATCCCCTCACCTTTATGCGTCTTGCAAACTTGCACGGTGTTATCCGTCTTTTCTGTCAGTCTAACGGCATCGAATTGATTACAGATGATTACCGCCCTACCGAGTGGAAAAGGGCGTTAGTCGGTGACGCGTATGCCAGCAAAGATAAGGTGCGCACTTACATCAACAATCTTTTACACACGTCTATCAAATCAGATAACACGACTGACGCGATAGGCATCATGGCTGTGTTACTGAAGCGAGATAGACGGAGGGCGTAAACCATGTTAATACGCTGGGGTAGCAACATGAAGTCAAACCATGTTACTACCGTAGAGTAGCAACATATAAATAAAATTAAAGTAATGAAAATAATTTTTTCAATGAAAAGGACACCTATATTATAGGGGCGCAGCCCCTATAATATAGGCAATATATACTCTACTGTAGAGTAGTAACATCCTATTATACGGGAAGCACCTTTAAACACCCCCTATACGGAAAAACACACCGACCATGTTACTACGCTGGGGTAGCAACACGCACAAGCAAGTTACTACGGTAGAGTAGCAACATAAAAACCATGTTACTATCCTACGGTAGCAACATAAAAAACTTAAATTATAAACAACGTCAACCCTTTGACGTGCTGGGAGATTTTGAGTATCTTTGCATATCAATCATAACGATAACAAAGGTCAACCCAGTTTGAGAAAATAGGGTTGACCTTTAAAAGTTATTGTTATGATAAATTTAGTTTTATTGTCACTGCTTAACCGCAATGACTACATCATCTTAAACACAATCCTACAGATACGGGAGGAATGTAAACGCACACCGTCAGAGGAAGAGCCGCCTTTTGCATTACAACAAAACTACCTCGTGACACTCTTGCACGTGTCGGCATCCTCAGTTATTGACAGCATCGACCATCTTATTGAGCTGGATATAATAAAAGTGGTATCATGGAAGCACGGCGCATGTACCCTATACCGTTTTAATCAAAAGGGATATGACCAGCTATTAGAAAAGGCACGGCAAAAGACATTACCTTTACGCACGGGGAGGTCAAAAGCCGCGACACCCACACCAGCGGGTGAGATTGTCAGATATATGATTGGTAAGAGCATCAAAAAGGCGCAAAAGATGAAAAATAAGCCATAATCCCCGATGCTCACATCAGAGCATCGGCACTGAATCAGAGGGTTAACCGCCCCGACACACTACAAAAGCCGTCTGAGAGCCTTTTAAACGCTCTCAGACGGCTTTATCATGCCAGCACCAATATTTTTCTACATGGCTATATTGCTATGCTTGATACCGTGGCAGTGACATAGTTCTTAACTAACATATCGGGGGAAGTCCCAGCACATAAGGCTATCTGCATATAGTTAGGATTGACGGCACATTTGTGCGTAAGGGTTGAACGTCTGAATGAATATGTTGTTAAGGCGAAATCCAGCTTAAGTGCCTTTTCAGCCTTTTTCAGCCATTTATTAACCATCTCAATCGCACGAGCCTTTCTATTGTTCCAAGTGTTCCAGCTTTTGTTATCTGACATATCCCAGTCATATTCATTAAGTCCAAAGGGGAAAATATACCCGCCTTTAGATTTTCCCTTATACTTATCTATAATCGCCAAGGCAATAGGACTAAGAGGCATCAGCACTACTTTATTTTTGCTTCTGTTATTCTTTTTCTTTTCGGGTACGTATTTTAAGCACAACATCCCATCATGCTTCTCAATATTACTATACTTAAACTTAATTACATCTACTGGGCGGCTCATTGTCTCATATAGAAATACACAAAAGTCTTTATAAAGACTGGGATAAAACGTACTTTTATATCCTTTTAGAGAGAGAGTCGTGACATCCAAGTTAACAAAAGCGTCATATTGTTCCATGGTAAGAGATGGCATTTTTTCTTTATCCTCCTTTACTGGGGCATGGTCAGTGTATTTAAACCTCAACACATTGTCGTTAAGTTCCCGTTCATAGGCTTTTGTGTGAATAGCCTTAAAGCGTTTCATCAGACTAATGTAGTTACTTTTCCCCTCACTGTCTGACAACGACAACAGAAAGTCACTAAAGGCGATAAAATGCGCGTTGTTAATCTCGTTAATAGGTGTCTCGATTATTTGCCCCTCCCTTTCCAGCTTGTGCAATATGGTGATATAAGATTGATAGTTACGGGATGGCTTTTTATTATTTTTGCCGCTTCTCATATCATCAATCAAATAGCGGAGGAAGCTACCCAGTGTAAGAGTAGGCGCAATGCCGCTTTTAAGCGCGTCAATAAAGCCATCGGGGGTTGTAATGGCAGTGTTAGTTAACAGTTCGTTACAACGGGTGCGGAGGGCATCTAACACGGGGTTGTTTACCCTTGCAGTATCTGTACCACTTTGAAAGCATTGTGCTTTCTTATCCCAATAACGGAAATCGGGATTGATGACACCATCAATGATATAAGATTTACGACCTTGTGATGTACCCTTGCAAGCTACGACCACACATAAAACTCCCTTTGGTCTACTGGGGGCGGAGGGAGTAAAAACAAAATACAAGTTTCCCATTTAGTCTTTTTTTACAGCAATGAATAAGGGTAGATAAGGACAAGAGCGCAAGCCGAACAAATTCACGAACAAATTTTGTTCTTTTGTACGTTCTTTAACCTTCATTCCCTAAGACGTTGCAGTAAAAAAGCTGGCTGTAACAGCCCCGAAACCCTTAGGAATCAACTGATTAAAAAAGTCCCAACCTTTAATTTGTTGAGGTTAGGACACATTATGGTGCGCACGAAGGGACTCGAACCCCCACGTCGTTAGACACTAGATCCTAAGTCTAGCGCGGCTACCAATTACGCCACGTGCGCAGGATTTGTGAGTGCAAAGGTAGCAACTTCAATCGAATTACACAACTTTTTCACTCACAAAGTGACATTTCGTTGCCGGGAAAATGGCGGGGCGAGTGGAAGCTCCCCCGCCACTTCCTGATTATCAGATGGATTATATCTCGACGGTAATGCGTTTCAGGTCGGAGTCGGCACTCGACGACCCGACCATGATTTCGTAAACGCCCGGCACCACTCGCATTGTCTGTGTCGCTTCATCCCAGTTTTCAAAACGCTCGCGAGGCATGTCAATTGTCACGCTACGCTTTTCACCGGGCTTAAGGGTCACTTTCTCATAGCCGCGCAGGCTCTTCAGCGGACCGTTGGTGTCAGCCACACGACGCATGTAGAGCTGCACGGTCTCCGCGCCTTCACGGTCGCCGGTGTTATGCACGTCGACAGTCACCTTTCCGTCGGCATACACAGGGGTGCCGTAGCTGAAATCTGTATAGCTGAGTCCGTAACCGAAGGGATAAAGCGGCTCGTTGAGAAGATAGCGGTAAGTGCGCCCCGTCATGCGGTACTCGTCAAACGGAGGCAGGTCGGCATCAGATGCATAGAAAGTCACCGGAAGTTTGCCCGAAGGATTGTAATCGCCAAACAGTATGTCGGCAATCGCATGACCACCCTGTTCGCCGGGATACCATGCCTCCACTATCGCGTCGCATATCACGCTCTCGGGAGCCATTGCCACGGCGCTTCCGCTGCAGTTGACAAACACGATTTTCTTCCCCGCCTTGTGAAGCGCGGCAAGGATGTCGCGCTGCACCTGCGGAAGCTCTATCGACGTACGGTCACCGTTGTCAAATCCCGGGTCGGTCACCTTCGCCTCCTCGCGCTCCAGCGCGGGCGATATACCGCCGAAATAAATCACTATGTCGCAGCCGTCGGCACTTCTGACAATCTCGTCGACCGAAACCTCACGGTTGCGCACTATGTCAAAGTTAAGCGTCGCGTCGTCGGCAAGCTGCATGTAGTTTACCTCGACCTCGTAGCGTTTGCCCTTTTCAACATTGAGCGCCATCTTGCGGAATCCGAGCGGATCGGTTTTCCAGCGGTTGTGGATGGTATCGCCGTTGATGATTATGCGCATACCGTCATCGTTGTTAAACACGATGTCGAGCGTCTCGTCGCGTTCGGCGGTAAACGCCCCCTTCATCCGTGTGGTGAAATCGGTGAGTTCCACTCCGGGGGCAAAGGCGGTGTTGCCGCCATTGTCAAGCTGAATGCCGCTGGTATAATTCACGGTAGCAGCAGGCTCGCCGGTCATTGCCGTATTGTTCCAGTACAGCGCCTTCATGCCCGGTTTTCCCTCAGCATCGGTAATGTTGCCGAATATGCTTTCGCGCTCGGTCATCGCGGTTATGGTCGAGCCTTTGCGGTAAGGAAGATCGCCTGCCTTTGCGCGCAGACCTTCAAGCATCGTGACAGTATGTGCCGGCTGTCCGTAGTAGATACCCCATTGCATCGTGGAGTCGGCGGCATTCGGACCCATCACCATAATGCGTGACGCATCCTTCCGGTCAAGCGGCAGTATGCCGTTGTTTTTAAGCAACACTGTCTGCTCGCGAGCCATCTGCAGCGCGAGGTCACGGTGTGCCTTGCTCGACACTACCGACATAGGTATGGAGGTCCAGCTCACAAGCGAGTCGGCATCGAAGTCACCAAGGTCAAAACGCTCTTTAAGCAGCCTGATCACGCTCCTGTCGATTTCCGCCTCGGAGATATCGCCGCGCTTCACGGCAGCGGGAAGTGTCTTATAGACCGCACCACACTCAACATCGGTGCCGCTCCTCACTCCCAGCGCCGAAGCGCTCTCGGCATCAGACGACACCTCGTGGTGGCCCGGCATATAAAAATCGCGTATTGCGCCGCAGTCGCTCACAACTATACCGTCGTAACCCCAGTCATCGCGCAGTATCGACTGCAGCAACCGGTCGGAACCGCAACATGCCTGCCCCTCGAAACGCTGATAGGCACACATCACCTGACGCACGTCGCCTTCCTGCACGAGCACCTTGAACGCCGGCAGGTAAGTTTCCCACAGGTCGCGCGCCGGTAGATTCTCGATGTCGAAGCTGTGGCGCGTCTTTTCCGGTCCGCTATGCACGGCGAAATGCTTCGCACACGCTATCAGCTTGTGATATTTGGCGGCGCTGTCGCCCTGAAGAGCCTTTACCACGCGGAGCCCCATGCGCCCGTTCATGTACGGGTCCTCTCCATACGACTCCTGCCCGCGACCCCAGCGCGGGTCACGGAATATGTTGACCGTCGGGGTCCAGAATGAAAGCCCCTTGTATTTTCCCTGTGCGCCGTTGCGCCGTGCCTCGGTGTTTTTGGCGCGCGCCTCGTCGCTCACCGCGGTGAACACGTCGCCGATAAGATTGTCGTTAAACGATGCCGCCATACCGATACATGACGGGAACACGGTTGCAAGCCCGTTTCTGCCGACACCGTGAAGCGCCTCGCTCCACCAGTCAAACGCCGGTATGCCCAGACGGTCGATACTCTTCGACCCGTTCATCATTAGAGCCGCTTTCTCTTCAAGGGTAAGTCGCGAACACAAGTCGGCGGCGCGTTCCTCCGAGCTTAGTGCCGGATTTTGGTACGGCAAGTCCCCGGCGACACCACACAAAGGCAACAGCCCGAGCAGCATCGTCTTGATCAGTCGTTTTGCTTTCATGAATAAGTGATTTGTGATGATGGTGTTATTATTGGTATTATTAATTAATGTAGGATCAAAATTCTTGACTATGCAAAGGTAACCATCTTATCGCCACGGTGCAAATAATCAATCACATTTATAAACTTTCACCGTACTCACTCCCTATATCAAAACGTAGCTGACAACACTTTACCTACATTAAACCGGTATCACTCACCCGATGTCATCTCATACTTTATCTTCCATGTCGTCTTCTCCTCTATAAGCCGCTCTATCTTTTCATCTTTTTCCCTGAGATACTTTACAAGTTCCGCAACCGAATCGCCGCTACATCGTTCATTCCTGTCGGAGTCAAGCACCATTTCACCCTTGCCCGTGAGGACCCATACAGGGTTTAACCACTCAAATGTTTGAATAAGATTAGACAAAAATTCAAATCCCGGTTTATTGCGTTTTAGTACACAAACCGACCTAACAGTTTGGTCACCAACGCCGATTTTACGGGCAAATGATGCCACGGTCAATCCTTCTCGGTCAATTATTTGATTGATTCTTTCAGCAATATCCATAATTAATCGTAAAAAAATCATTCATATATTTGTTTTAATCAAAAATATGTATGATATTTGCAGTGAATTTATTTGTTTAACTACGATAAAAATACAAAAAATCACTCCACCTCCAAACAGGTGTTAACCTTTTTTTAAAAAAGCAGATTGTTCAAATTTTTTTATTCTTATTTTAAACCAATGTTATTATGAAGAAAAAGTTTCTCAAAGTAGCTTTATTTTCATTGATCATGGCGGCTCCGGCAACTTCCTTTGTAAGTTGTACGGATTATGATGATGACATCACCAACCTGACAACCAATGACGATAAGCTACAGGAAGAGTTCAACAACAAGCTCGAGCAGCAGGCAAAAACTCTCGAAGCCAAGATTGCAGAACTCCAGACGGCACAGACTGCGCTTGAGACCCAGGCTAAGCAGGCAGGCGAGGCTGCCGACGCTGCCGCAAAGGCTGCTGCCGACGCTGCTAAAGCTGCAGAGGCTGCTCAGAAGACCGGCGACCAGGCTACTGCCGACGCTCAGGCTGCTCAGGCTGAGGCGATGAAGGCTAATGCCGCTGCTGAAGCTGCCCTTAAGGCTGTAGACGAGGCTAAGGCTGCCGTGCTTGCTCAGACCATCGAGCAGATGGAGGCTCTTAAGAAGGATATCGAAGGCCAGATTGCCGCTCTTGAAGCAAAGTATGGCAAAGACTTCGATACTCTCACCGCTGCTATCGCCGAGTGCGCAAAGCAGGCTGATGTCGACAACCTCAAAGGTAGCATCGAGGGCCTTGAAGGCGAAATCGACAAACTGCAGGCTCAGATTGACGGCATCAAGACTCTCAGCCCCGATGAAGTGAATGCCCTTATCAAGGCTTATCTCACCAACATCGGCATCAACGAGACCACCATCAGCGCTATCAACGGTAATATTGCCGCCCTTGACCTCCGCATCGACGGTGTCGAGACTGCTATCGAAGGTATCAAGACTGATGTTGCAGGCAACACTACCCTGATTGCCAACATCATGAATGAAATCATCCCCGGTCTGAAGGAAGAACTTGAAGGCAAGATTTCAGCTCTTGACACCAAAGTGACTGAGCATATCACTGCATTCAACGAATATAAGACCAAGATTGAGACACAGCTGCAGGCTCTTAAGACATTCAAGGACACTTACGAGGCATTGCTTCAGGGTCTTAGCCAGGAGCTGACCGACATTAAGGATGAGTTGAGCGACCTTGATGACAAGATTGACGGTGTTGCAGGCGACCTTTCAACTCTTCAGAACCAAGTCAACGAATTGACCGGAGAGAATGGTCTTATCACCACTCTTAAAGGTACTGTTGAAGAGCAGGGAAGAACTCTCAGCACACTCCAATCTGATCTTGGCAAGCTCCAGACTCAGATCAACGGAATCGCAAGCAATCTTAACGTGCTTGCACAGAAGAGCTCAAAGCGACTCACAAGCATAACCCTTGTTCCGACTGCTTACCGCGACGGTATTCCCAATATCGACTTCTTCACCGCAGAGTTTACTCCTCTTGGCAAGCTTAACAAGGAGACCGGTCTTTATGATGCTCCTGCTACCGGCGCCAAGAAAGTTTCAATCAACAGCGAGAAGGCTAAGGTGCTTTATCGCCTTAACCCGGCTGGTGTCACAGTTGAAGATATCCTTGCGCCCAGCTTCGTTCAGACTATCGCTACTTCACGCGCAGCTAATGAGCCTGTACTTAACGTGGTAAGCTTCCAGAAGTCAACTGAAGATGCAAGCATCCTCGAGGTATTCGCTACCAAGAATGTCGATACTAAGATTGACAATGCCGGCTCAACTAATAACTTCTACACCGTAGCCCTCAAGGTGCCCATCGCAAAGGAAAATCTCTACACTTGGACCGAGACTGTTGACGGCAATGAAGTTACTGTTACCGAAAAGGCAGAAGACGCAGTGGTTTACTCTGAATATGCCCGCGTATCTGACACTTGGTTTACTCCTGCTGTAACTGCAACACCTTCTGTCAAGGAACCGGCATGGTCAGAAGACAATCTCTATACTTGGGATGACGTTAAGGCTGCCGATGTACTTGCTAAAGTTGACTACCAAAAGCCTACCGACCTCACTCAGTTCGTTACAGGCTGCATGAACTACGATGGCAAACACTCTGTAATGACCGCTGACGAAATGGCTCTCTTCGGATTCACTATCGAGTGTAACCTCTTCGGTCAGAAGTACGAAGTTGGCAGCGTTAACCAGCAGGATTATGCAACCGTAAAAGACGGTGTACTTACTCCTGCCACCCCGAAAGACGGAAATATTCTCGACCGCCTCGGCAAGACTCCGGTAATCGAGGTTGTAATGAAGGATGCCAAAGGTAATGTAATCGCTCAGAAGTTCTTCAGGGTTGAATTGTCTCTCTCTGACGCCAAAACTGACTTCACTATCGGTTACGATGAATTTGAACTCACTTGCGATACTAAGTGGGAGGTTGTTACCTGGAAACAGATTAACGATGTAATCATCAGCCAGCTCGGATTTGACATGAACAAGGATCAGTTCGTAGCAAACTATGCTGCCACTACAGTTCCTAACGGCGTTACAGTCAACCTCGCTGCTACCGGTGAAGATATTCAGCCTATTTCCTGGCTAATAACCGTAGCCGACATGATGCTTGACGGTGAAAACAAGACACTCAGCAAGGTTATTAAGTTCACTAACGCAGCAGGTCTCTATCCCGAGCTTACCTTGACTCTGAAGGTTACTGTCAACTGGCCGTCTAAGCTCCCCGCATTCGGTGAACTTATCCCGGCTCTTTGGAACAACAACACACTCCGTGTGCTTCCCGAGGCTATGGCTAAACCTTACGTAGCAGGTGTAACTGCAACTTACAACACCAATGTGCTTCAGGGACGTAAGACTCCTTACCTCACCAACCTTCTCGACTGCTCGGAATGGGATCTCGTATTCGCTACCGCTCCCAAGGGATATGAGGTAAATGAGGACAACAGCTATGAGATTGTTCTTCCTGGTGAAAAAGAAACTGATGCTCCGGCACTCGCAGCTACCCTCTGGTACGGAGAAACCGATAAGGCAACTTACGACTTGGACAAGGATGACGCTTCCGATAATACACTTGAAGCCAACTTCTTTATCGAGAACAACGCTGCAGGTATCGCTATGGTAGAGCAGGAAATGACAATCGGTCTTGGATGGAATATCGAGCTTACCGGTGTCGGCTACGACAATCCTTATACGCTCGGCAACACCTCTATCAAGATTATCAAACCGCTCCAGAAGGCAGAGACTGCAAACATCGAACCGATCAAGCAGAACTCTGTTGAACAGACCCGCAATCTTGCCGCCGGTCTTACTATCACTGATGCATTCGGCAATAAGTTCCAGCAGTATAACAGAAATACTCTGACTGACTACTGGCAGTACTACGATATCACCGATGTTGACTGGACTTCAAAAGAAATGTCAATCACTGACAAGGCTGGTAATAATTATAGCCTCAAGGATTTCAATCTCCATTTCGACATCTCTGATGACGGTGAACTTACTTACACCGGATCAGGAGCAGCCCTCAATGAATCTGTCACACTTAATGTACCGGTAGTGATTACCCACAAGTGGGGTGAACTCGAAACCTCAGTACACGTGACAATCAATCCGGGTATCTAATTGGATTCACGAGAAAGGTAAAGTAGCACTTTTACCGTATATGATAAGGGGAATGAGCTCGATGTGAATCGGGCTCATTCAATTTTGAGAGGATAGCAACCACCACTACTGCTATCCTCTCCTTTTTCATAAATCCTCTTTCGGGGATTCCTCCTGTTAACATTTACCTTTGCGGGGTAATTTATCGTTAACTCGCCCAAGTTTTCCGACAGGAAAAATCTCTATTGCAGCCTCCACCATAAATCGTTTCCCGTAGGGAATCATCTCAAGGCAAATACTGATACTTCCTGTCGATTTTGTCACTCATCCACGCTTTTGCCCCGAAAGGGCAAAATCTCTAAGTTAATAGCCTTAAGGCACGTCTCAAAAGTCCCTAACCTCCCACCTTGAAATCTCTCAAATCCTCGTGGCGAGGACAATGATAATCATAAGGATTTCGGCAATGAGGTTAATGCGGATGGCGACGGTCATGTCACGAGACGTAAGCTCCCGGGGATTCTCCCCGATAAATGGCTTGTAGACTGTCTCCCCGAAATAATCATGGGCTCCGCCAAAACGACATCCAAGAATACCGGCAAGAGCCGCCTCCGGATAACCGGAATTAGGACTTGCATGGCAACGCCCGTAACGGCGCACAAACGCGAGCAGCGAAAGCCGACCCGAAGCCACCACCATCAGAAAAGCCGTGATACGCGCCGGGAGGTAATTGGCAAAATCGTCGATGCGCGCCGCCCATCGCCCGAAATCGCGGAAACGCTCGTTACGGTAGCCGGTCATGGAGTCAAGCGTATTGACCATCTTGTAGGCGAGCATTCCGGGAACACCGAGAATCATATACCAGAAAAGCGGGGCGATTACCCCGTCGCTCAGATTTTCGGCGAGCGTTTCGAGGGCGGCAGTGCGTATCTCCTGCGCCGACAGGGATGCCGTGTCACGCCCAACGATGCGCCCTACCTGACGGCGACCCTCGTCGAGCGAACGGTCGACGGCACGGAATACCATCTTCACCTCCCGCACAAGCGTCGTGCCGGCGAGGCAGAAAAATATCAAGATAGCCTCTACGCCGCATTTAACCCATGGATAAGCCGTGAGCCAATCCATCAGCGTGAGAGCAAGCAGGTAGACCGTCATAATCAGTCCTACCGCCATAAACGCGCCTTTCGCCACACGGTGAGCACCGTGGTTCAACCTGTGTTCAAAGAAAGAAATAGCCTTGCCGAAACCCACGACAGGATGAGGCATCCATGCAGGATCGCCCGCGACAAGGTCAAGCGCCCATCCTGTAAGCAGAGGGGCGACAGCTAAGATGATATCCATTCTTTTATAGCGTTAATAAGTAAATCATCGGCTTCGGGCGACTGCGCCGCCACGCGGAAATATCGCCCGTCAAGCCCGTGGAAATTGGAAGCGTCGCGTATAAGCAGCCCGTGAGTGACCATAAGCCACTCTTTAAGCTGCGGTGCACTGCCTCGGGGAAGACGGCAGAGCATGAAGTTACAACCGGTGGCTGACACATCTATCCCTAAGTCACGCAACGCATCGCCGAGGCGCAATGCCTCCCGGTGAAGCGCACCGGCATCGACAACGGAAGGCACGTCGTCGAGAAGGAAATGCGCACCGGCTATCGCAAGCGCACTCACCGACCAGGGCATACGGCATGAGCGCACACGGTCAAGCAACGCGGCATCGCCGATGGCGTAACCTACACGCAAACCGGGCACGGAGTAACGCTTCGTGAAAGAGCCTAACAATATTACATTGCCCCGCTCCACCGCCTCGCGCGCACTCATGACAGGCTCACATGTATAATCGGCATACGCCCGGTCAATCACGACAATACGGCTGGAATCGGCATCCACTGCGCGGCGTAATATGGGGAGCGGCGTTACCCTTCCGGTAGGATTATTCGGATTGCATATCCACACGATTCTGGCATCAGCGGCATCGCCATCAGGGGCATCCATATAGATTAACGCGTGACCATACATGCGGCAGGCATCCTCATATTCGCTGAATGTAGGCGACACGATTGCCGACACCGCGCCTTTCCATGCATGTGCTATCAGGTATATCACCTCCGTGGCACCGTTGGTGACCATTACATTTTCAGTCGCGACTCCCTCCTTACGGGCAATCGCGGCTTCAAGAGTGCCCGGAAACGGTTCCGGATATGCACCCAATAAAGATGGGTTACACGCCAGATGACGCATCACCCGCTCAAGATGCCCGGAAGGGAAGATATTGGAGCTGAAATTGTATTTCACCTTCCCTGCATAACGGTATATGTCGTCACCATGTCCCTCAATCATCGCCGCACATGATTTTGTAGATTGCCTCCATATCAAGATGCCGCCGCAGGGCGTCGGCAAGCGCGTCATACTGGCTGTCGCGCCACGCCGCGTAATCGGTCGCGGTAACATCGGTCAATGCCGCGCCGCACTGTGAGAGTATATGCCTTATCACGCAGTCATTATCGAGAATACCGTGGATGTAGCTGCCCATGCAACGGTCATCGGTCATGCAACCGTCGGGCTGTCCCGATGACATGAGATTGACCGGAGTGGCATCACCGGTGATTACAGTGTCACCCATATGAATCTCATACCCCTTGCAAAGTTCTGTCCCCCCAAGAAATGAAAATTCGACCTGACGGGTCACCTTTCCGGTGGTGAGCAGGGTCTCGACAGGGAGCAGCCCAAGACCGGGAACTGTGCGCGGGTCACCCTCCACACCGTGCGGGTCACTTACCGACCGCCCCATAATCTGATAGCCGCCGCAGATGCCGAATACCATTTTCCCACGCTCACGCGCCTCCATAATTGCCTGTGCAAGTCCGGTTTCATGCAGATAAAGCAGGTCGTCGATAGTCGACTTTGTGCCGGGAATAATCACGACATCAGCCATGGCAAGTTCCGATGGTGAAGATGTGTAATACAGGTTTACCCGGCTGTCACGTTCAAGACGGTTGAAATCGGTAAAATTGGAAATGTGACGCAACAATACCACCGCGATATTAATCCTACCCTCGCATCCTCTCGATGCCTTTCCGGCAAGCGACACTGAATCCTCCTCGTCGATATGAATATCTTTCAGATAAGGAACCACGCCGAGAACAGGCACACCGCATATATCTTCCAGTATCTTTCTGCCATTGTCGAATAGCGACATGTCGCCCCGGAACTTATTCACGATAATTCCTTTTATCAGCTTGCGGTCGCTTTCATCCTGAAGCATCACCGACCCATAGGCACTCGCAAACACCCCTCCGCGGTCAATATCGGCGACCAAGAGCACACGCGCCCCGGCATAACGTGCCATCGACATGTTAACAAGGTCGAGATCGCGCAAATTCAGTTCGGCAATGCTTCCTGCACCCTCCATGACAATGGGATTATACCGTGACGACAGGCGGTCATAGGCACGATGCACCTCCTCCACGAGCTGTTGCCTTCCTTCACGACGGAAATAATCGCGCGATGAATAGTTGCCTGCCGGCTTGCCGTTGAGCACCACCTGCGATGTGCAGTCGCCCGAGGGTTTAAGCAAAAGAGGATTCATGTCGGTGGAGCAAGGGATTCCCGCCGCCTCCGCCTGTACAGCCTGCGCCCTGCCGATTTCAAAACCGTCGGGTGTGGCATAGGAGTTCAAAGCCATATTCTGCGCCTTGAATGGTGCGGGATTGTAACCATCCTGCCTGAATATGCGGCAAAGACCTGTCGCGAGGATACTCTTTCCTACATCACTGCCTGTGCCAGCCAACATTATCGGTAACACGCTGTATTATGTTTTAAAGGTTAGACTTATATGTATATCTTGGTTCAGTATTAATCTCGCTTTGTGATGATTCCTGTGGAAACATCGATTCCCCTTCGGAAACACCGATTCCCCTTGGGGAATCATCCGCGTTTAGCCGTGGGTTGAGCGTAGCGATACCCACGGAAAAGTGCGCACCCGTAACTGTTTCCCGGAGGGAATCATCTGGCGCGATCCAGGATGATTCCTGGCGGAAACACCGGCTTTCGCCAGGTTTCCGTCGGTATCGCCGCGCTCAACCGACGGCTAAATCCGGGATGTATCCCTGCGGGATACCCGCCATGCTGTAATCCCGGAGGGTGCGGGCTGCCTTCCACTCAATGTCACTAACTTAAGCAGAAGAGCCATAAATCCCCGAAAGGGGGATTCATCCTGTTATCCGCGGGTAATGCCGGAGGCATACCCGTGGCTCAGGCTCCTCTCTCCTTGGCTCAACCCCGCAGTGGGTTGCATAGCCGCTTGATTAGCATATATTTATGCAACCCGTTTCAGGGTTGCGTTGTTGTGGTGGTATCGCTTTCCACGGGTGCCCACTTCGGGGCTACCCGCGGCTAACCCTATCTTGCCCGTTCCGGGCAAAATCCTTAAGTCAGTGATATTTAGCTTCCACTCGCCCCTACAACATCCTGCAAGCCACCGCGCTGAGGGGATGGCTGTGCGGTCTTGCCGGCATACGGGTAAAAAAAAGAGGCTGCAAGGGATGCTTGCAGCCTCGAAGGGGGCGGTTACCTACTCTCCCACTTTCGCAGTACCATCGGCGTGGCGGGGTTTAACTTCTCTGTTCGGAATGGGAAGAGGTGGAGCCCCCGCGCTATCACCACCTTTGTCTTTTTGCCTTTGTCCTGCGTCATGCACCGCCGTGCATGACCGGTGTGTCTCAGGAAAGACGGCGGTCAGTGACCTGGAAGCGTACACAAGAACCGTCTCGAATCTCT
>QAMW01000018.1 GCA_003150235.1 Bacteroidales bacterium | reverse complement strand
AAACATCGCCATACACTCAACGAGGTTGGCGATGTCGCGGAAGGTCGGTATGACTGGAAGATTGAGAACGGACGAGGCGGAATCAGTTTGTAAATTCTGTTTTATCTAATATACCACCCCAATTTTCAAAGAAATGAGATTATGGCTCAGTTTCTCTGAGAACTCTACCGTAACAATTTCGCTGTTAAATTTCTTTAACCGCTCCAGTTTTTGCAGTTCATAGCCTACCGACACAAACAGTTTCATGCGTTTATAGACTGAGTATGAAATTCCGACAGCCGGATTTAGGCAGATACCGCCATTAGCGTCTTTTGAAACTGCAATTCCATATCCTACGCCACATTGGATAAAGGGAGTGAATTTCCTCGGTTTGCAAATGAGGAATTTCACATCTGCAAATAGAGGCACTATCGGTTTCTCAAATAGCGATATGCCTGTTCCCACTCCTGCGGATAAACGCTTATTAAAATTGTAACTGCCAATTATCTGCCATATAAACGGAGTACATGATGGTTTACTCATATCGAAGCCAGTACCGATTGTCGTAGCATAAGATATACTTCGAATATCTTGGGCGTGAACGGCTTTCCCAAGAAATATCAATGCAATGATAATTAGAGTTCTCATTACTGTATGTTTATCGTTATCTGTTCAACTATTTCCAATGCTGTTGTCAATCCAGACATATCCGTATAGATTTCGCCATCGTTTCCGTTTGGGCTGCTATGACCTATCAACGTAGCCTCAAAGGTCTTTTTACCTGTTGTCAAATCGACCTCGGCCTTGTAAATGACCGCTGGCTGTCCGCTTCCCTCTTTGCCACCTGAATAATTTGCATCTCCTTCTCGAGCGTTTTTAGGGAAATTGTCATTAAAGTCTGTGGAGTGATTGACCTCCACTTTAATTACAAAGTGTTTCAGATGATTTGCGGTTCTGAGCTTTACATCAAAACTTTCGCGGGGAGTCGCTCCTGAAATACCGTCCACCACGGGCTTATCCTTTGTAGGCAGATAAAGTCCGTCATCATATCTTATTCCACGAGAGTAGCACCAGTGCGGCAATGCCTCTTTTCTGCGGTTGCCTTTTGCCATCTGCCAGTCCTGTGTCGCTATCTTGTGCGAAACATATACTGTTGAAAGATAGTTCCCTTGCATATCTTCCAGCCAGATGGCTATTTGTGGCGGATTTTTCTTCTTTATACCTAAGAACACCGGGAAATCATGTAGCCATTCCCGACCTTGCTCGATGCAGACTTTTATATCACCCTGCTCGTACTCGATCAGTTCCTTGTCGCAGGAAGCAAGACTGATTGCCGAGAGCAATCCTAAAAGAGCACTAATCATTTTTGTCATTTCTTTAGCTTATTTATGTTACTCATTGGGAACATTTGGGCAAAAATTTTTTGTTCCCGGTGAACGGATTTCAATTAGCGAACATTCTGTCTATCAGATTCTCCACTTCTTGATAAATTTGCTTCCACCCATTGTCCTCGCTTATGTTTATTCCGTTAAATATGGGGCAATAATCGCCAAGCATTGCCAGGTAAGTTATGGATGCCGTAATCATCGCAGATAATGTTGCTATTTCCTGTTGAGGATGTCCTGTGACAGCGCAAACTTGTTTTATCAAATTCATGCCAATCGTCTCCCGCTGTTCTCTTAAGGCAGTAATTACCTCATTGTCGCAGGATAGTTCCCAACGATATAGTTTCCTTAATACCGGGTCCGTTCGTAATTGTTCGATATGTTCACGAAACATTTTCTTAACAGCAGGAAGTACCTGTGTCGCATCTGAGAACTCAAGCGAAGAGTTCAGCCAGAAATCATGCTTGCGTATATATGCGGCAATCAAACCGTCTATTGAATTGAAATAGCGGTATATCAAAATCTTGGACACACCGGACTGAGCAGAAACGGCATTGATGCCTATCTTCTCAAATCCGTTTTCGGCTATCATCTGTCCGATTGTATCTAACAACCGTTTTTCCGTTGCTTCTCTATCGCGTTCCATATTAATGTTACCATTCGGGAACAAAATTAGAGCTTTTTAATGAGACTACAAAACATTTTTATTTTTTTCATTTAATTATATGAAAAGCACAGTCATTGCATAGTCTCAAGAACATGAAAAATGATTCTAATAGGCAATCATAAAGGTTCTTTGTACCTCGCTTGTTTCTTGAATGGGATATAGTGTTGATTTTCAGTAGTGGTAAGCAATTCCTTGACAAGTATTGAAGGATGAAATATCATCAGCCGTAAGCCTCGACTACATATAATTTAATTCAATATCAGTATAGTTCACGGAGACCCTATTCAGAATTTCTTTCACATCATTCCAATTCAACCCACCCAATCCGGCTCCGATCGCTGGAAGGGCTATTTTGGTTACGTTGTCCGAAGCTGCTAATTCAAGCATTCGGCCAACCGAATTTTCAATATACTCCAACCGAGCTTTTGTTTTCCAAGACACCTGTGTGCCAAGATTATATATGTGTCCGTTGCCATAATTGTAATCAAAAACATCCCCGGGATTGAATAACCCATCCTTGCACATGGCACGATATTCGGAATACATCTTAGGATATTTATTCTTGAACTGTAACGCTATTCCTTTTCCCATTGCTCCGGCACAATTACAACCATGTGCATAGTTGTTTACTTCCTTAATATTAAATATGTCACCTCTTTCAATAAATTGAATCATAACCTATTTTACTTCAATAGTTTTCTATCGTTGTCGCCGCTTTCCAGTATGCTCATCTGATGAATGGCTATCTGGTTCAGTTTCACAAGCCGCTCGCCTTGCGTCATTCCCTGCTCGATGAAAACCGCATTGAGGTTTTCCATATTTGACAGGCAGATAAGTTCGTTGATTGTAGCGTAGTCGCGTATGTTCCCTTTGAGGTCGGGATTTGCCTCACGCCATTGCTTTGCTGTAACACCGAACATCGCCACATTCAGCACATCGGCTTCATTGGCATAGATGATGCTTGCCTGTGCCGGAGTAACTTCCGCAGGGACAAGGTTTTGCTTTATTGCCTCAGTGTGTATGTGATAGTTGATTTTCGACAGCTCACGTTTCGCCGACCAGCCCAACACCCGCTGCTCCTCAGTCTTCGAACGCTGATACTCTTTGACGAGCAATAACTGAAATTTGGGGCTTATCCACATTCCGAAATGGTAAGCTATATCCAGATGTGCGTATGTGCCGCCATAACGACCGGCTTTTGAACGTATGCCTATGGCACCTGTCCGTTCAAGCCATGTTTTTACGGAAAGTACAAAGTTGTTGCTTCCTGCTGCATTTTTAATTGTACCGAATTCGGTACAATTAAAATCGGGATTATAGAGCATTTCCCATTCTCCGAGATACTCGATGGTGCTTTTAAGGCTCAACCAACGGAAAATTATATGCTCCTGCATTTGGCTGCGAGCCATGTCTGTCAAGCTGATATAATCCTCCTCGTTGTATTTTACAACTGCTATATCGGTATTTTGTACTGTGATTTTTGCCATGGATTATGATATGGCTGTATGCCAATACACAAAGTTATACATTTTTGCTGATATATAGCATTTTCCATCGAAATTTAATGTCTCATTGCTCTCAGAGATACAACCCTCGCATATTATGTAGATTCAAAAGAACTTTAAGAGTTAATTTGGAGGGGGAAATGAAAATGAGTTGGCTGTAACGGGAATTTTTTGTAAATTTGCGAAAATTATTATGCGGGCATCCGTTTAGGCTCGCTTTCAAGCAAATAAGTAATGAATATCTCATACAACTGGCTCAAAGAGTATATTGACTTCCGGCTTAGCCCTGAGGAGCTTGCCGACGCACTCACCTCTATAGGACTTGAAGTGGGCACCGTCGAGGAAGTCGAGTCAATCCGCGGCGGACTTCGCGGCATCGTGATAGGAAAAGTTTTGACCTGCGTGGAACACCCCAACAGTGACCATCTCCACATAACCACAGTCGACCTCGGCAACGGCGAGCCGACACAAATAGTGTGTGGCGCGCCTAATGTAGCCGCCGGACAGACAGTAGTCGTGGCAACCGTAGGCACTACTCTTTATGACGGTGACAATGAATTTTCAATCAAGAAATCAAAGATACGCGGCGTAGAGTCATTCGGCATGATTTGTGCCGAAGATGAAATTGGCATCGGCACTTCCCATGACGGCATAATCGTGCTCAACGAAGAGGTAAAGCCCGGTACTCCCGCAGCCGAATACTACAACCTCAAGAGCGACTGGCTGATCGAGGTCGACCTTACGCCCAACCGCGTAGACGCTGCAAGTCATTACGGAGTGGCGCGCGACCTTAGCGCATGGCTTGCCTGCCACGCCGAGCCGTCGCAGCTTCTCCGCCCGTCGGTAGAAGCGTTTGCCACCGATCGCCCCGATGGAGCCGTCGCAGTTGAAGTCGACGACTATGAGGCTTGTCCACGCTATTCAGGCGTTACCATCCGCAATATCAAGGTAGGCGAAAGCCCCGAATGGCTTAAAAACTATCTGTCGGCAATCGGTCAGCGCCCTATCAACAATATCGTTGATATCACCAACTTTATTCTTCTCGGCATGGGGCAACCTCTCCACTGCTTCGACGTGGATAAAATCGACGGAGGGAAAATCGTTGTGCGCAAGTGCAAGCAGGACACCCCGTTTACCACGCTTGACGGTGTGGAACGCAAGCTCGATGAACGCGACCTAATGATATGCAACGCCGACAAGCCGATGTGTATCGCCGGAGTATTCGGCGGACTTGAGTCAGGGGTGACAGAATCTACCACATCGATATTCCTTGAAAGCGCCTATTTCAACCCGACATCTATCCGCAAGACGTCACGACGTCACGGACTCTCCACCGATGCCTCATTCCGCTATGAACGCGGCACCGACCCAAACATCACCATGTATTGCCTCAAACTCGCGGCACTCATGGTCAAGGAGCTTGCCGGCGGCGAGATATGTGGTGAACCGGTCGACATCTATCCAAAAGAAATCAAGCCTTATCCCGTGACCCTGCGTTACGACTACCTCAATGCCCTCGTAGGAAAGGATATCCCATCTGAAAAGGTAGACTCGATAGTAAAATCACTTGAAATGGAGATAGTCAACCACTCCGACAACTCTATTGACCTGCTCGTGCCGACCTATCGCGTCGACGTGCAGCGTCCCTGCGACGTGGTGGAAGATGTGCTCCGCATATATGGGTATAATAATGTCGACTTCTCGCGCAATCTCCGCGCAAGTCTGTCGTTCAAGACTATAACTGATAGTTCCAACGAACTTCGCGAACTCATAAGCAATCAGTTGACCGCCACCGGATTCAACGAGATTCTGAACAACTCCCTCACTGCCGAAAGCTATTACGAGGGTCTTACCGACGAGCATCATGCCCCCGTCAAGCTACTTAACCCGCTCAGCAATGACCTCAACGTGATGAGAATGTCGCTGTTGTTCGGCGGACTGGAAGTAATCGAGCATAATGTCAACCGTCGCGACGCCGACCTCATGCTCTACGAGTTTGGCAAAATATATAGCCGCGATCTCTCTGTGGAGTCAACGGCTGAAAATCCCATCGCACCCTATTCTGAAAATGAGCGTCTCGGACTATGGCTCACCGGCAACATCCGCACCGGCAACTGGGCGCGCCCTGAGGAGAAAGCCACATTCTTTGACATGAAGGCAATCGTGGCAAACATCTTTGCGCGTCTCGGTATCAACGGCAAGGAAATCGAGCTTAAACCAGTGAAGTCGCCTTTCTATAGCAATGCAGTCGAGATAGCCACCCGCTCCGGCAAGCAGCTCGGCACCCTCGGAATAGTGGCAAAAGCCATGCTGAAGCGCTGCGATGTAAAGCAGGAAGTCATCTACGCCGACCTTGACTGGACCGCACTTGTAAAACTCGCCGTAAAGAAGAAAGTGACTTATGCTCCGTTACCCAAGACCCATCCCGTGAAGCGTGACCTCGCCCTGTTGCTTGACGAGGCGGTGACCATGGCACAGGTTGAGAAGATTGTGCGTGACAGCGAAAAGAAACTGTTGCGAGGCGTAGAACTCTTCGATGTCTACCAGGGCAAAAATCTTGAACCGGGCAAAAAGAGCTACGCAATCTCGATAACACTCCAGGATGACGAAAAGACACTCCAGGACAAACAGATTGAGGCTGTAATGGGCAAAATCACCGCCAATCTGCAAAAGCAGCTCGGTGCATCACTACGATAATCAAATAAATCATAACTATAACGAACTGAAATATTATGGGAAGAGCTTTTGAATACCGCAAAGCCAGAAAACTCAAACGCTGGGGTAACATGTCGCGTACATTTACCCGCATAGGTAAGGAAATCACTATCGCAGCAAAAGCAGGTGGTCCCGATCCCGACACCAACCCGCGCCTCCGCGTGCTGATGCACAACGCCAAGGCAGCGAACATGCCCAAGGACACTGTTGAACGCGCAATAAAGAAAGCGACCGACAAGGACGCGAGCGACTACAAGGAAATCGTGTATGAGGGATACGGACCCTACGGCATCGCCATCGTGGTAGAGGCTGCGACCGACAACAACACCCGCACCGTGGCAAATGTGCGTTCATATTTCAACAAGCACGGCGGCACACTCGGCACACAGGGTTCTCTTTCATTCCTTTTCGACCACAAGAGTGTATTTAAAATCAAACCCAAGGAAGGTGTTTCGACCGAGGATCTCGAACTTGAACTTATCGACTACGGTGTTGACGAAGTAGAGCCTGATGAAGAAGAAATCGTGCTTTACGGCCTGTTTGAAGAATTTGCCAACATCCAGAAATATCTCGAGGAAAACGGATACGAAATCATCAGCGCTGAATTTGAGCGCATTCCAAATGACCTTAAAGAGGTGACCGCTGAACAGCGCGCCCAGATTGAAAAGCTCCTTGAAAAGTTTGAGGATGACGATGATGTCCAGAATGTATTCCACAACATGAAGGAAGAGGAAGACGACGCTGAATAAGCACGTGTTTCGTCATTTATTCAGAATATAAAGAACTTGTCAGGGTGAATCCGCGCCATCGGGTTCGCCCTGATTATTATAAACAGCTTTTCACCCATACCACAATGGAAGATATAATGGTCGATTTAGGCATATCGGTCGAAAAATTGTCGACACTGCAACGTGTGCTCATGTTTTGCCTCGTCGTTGCCGTGGCATACCTCCTTGAATTTTTCTGCCGGAAAGTGCTCATAAAAACCATCCGCTCGGTCACCGCACGTACAGAGACAAAATGGGATGACTATATCCTGAACACGAAAGTGCTCAACTGCGCATGTCATCTCATCTGCCCTGTAATCATATTCTTCTTTCTGCCACTAATACTTGAACAGAATCCGACGCTGCTTTTTTACGCGCAGAAGCTCATCACACTGTATATAATTGTGATATGCGTGATGCTTGTGTGCGCGCTCCTTGGCGGCTTCTATGCCGCATCGGCTGAGGAAGCCGGGTTGCAGAACCATCCGCTTCAGGGTCTTGCCCAGATGTTGAAGCTTATCGTAATAGCTATCGGCGTAATTATCGGTATCAGCGTATTGCTTGACAAGAACCCGATAGTGATACTGACCGGACTCGGCGCATCGGCGGCGGTGCTGATGTTAGTGTTCAAAGATACCATACTCGGACTCGTGGCGGGAGTACAGCTATCAGCCAACAAGATGCTGAAAGTAGGCGACTGGATAGCCATTCCGTCGCGTAACGTCAACGGAGTCGTGTACGAAGTGACCCTTACCACAGTCAAGGTAAGAAATTACGACAATACGATAATAACAGTGCCTCCTTACTCTCTTGTCAGCGAATCGTTCCAGAACTGGCGCGGGATGTGGGAAAGCGGGGCGAGACGCGTGATGCGTTCAATCAACATCGACATGAACACAGTGCGTTTCTGTTCGGCGGAAGATATGGCGCGTTATGAAGGAGAAAAGTGGTTTGAAGGGATTGAACGCAGCGGCGACCGTGAGGTTAATCTCAAGATATTCCGCCACTATCTCGAACATTACATCACCAATCATCCCCGCGTAGACAAAAACACAATGATAATGATACGCCAGTTGCAGCCTACCCCCCAGGGGCTGCCCGTAGAGCTGTATTTCTTTACCGCAACTACCGAATGGAAGCGTTATGAATATATCCAGGCAGATATTTTTGACCATGCAATCGCCATAATCAATGAGTTCGGACTGAAAGTGTTCCAGTCGCCTACCGGTGATGACATAACCTCACTAAAACTTACACAACGATGACCGACCGCGACCTTAAAGAGATGCTCGACCGTGAGGCGACACGCATCAACAGCATAGATTTTATCGACCGTGATCCCGTGCAGTTTCCAAAGCGTTTCGATAAATTGCAGGATATTGAAATCACGGCACTACTCTGCGCCACTATTGCGTGGGGCAACCGCAAGATGATATGTAACAACTGCGAAAAAATGCTGTCCCTGATGGACCACGACCCGTATAACTATGTCATGGACAAGGGATACGAGGACCTGCCCGACATGAATATCCACCGCACATTTTTCGCAAAAGATTTCAGGCATTTCCTGCGCGGCCTAAACGCCATATATAGCCGTCACGCATCGCTCGCCGACTTTGCCAGGGCTGAAGATATCGCCTCGACAGAACTGCCGTCATGGACCCTTGTAGAACGGATGAACCGTGAGCTTGCCGACGCCAACGGAGGTGTCACCGATTCGCGATGTCTTCCGGGCAACCTTGACACCACGGCACTCAAACGAGTCAACATGGCTCTGCGCTGGCTCGTGCGCAATGACGGCATCGTTGATATGGGCGTATGGGATGTCATCAGCCCGTCACAGCTTTACATTCCGCTTGACGTACATGTAGGCAACACAGCCCGGCAGCTCGGACTTCTCAACCGCAACGCCAACGACAAGAAGTCGGTCATCGAACTAACCGGACGGCTACGCTCCATGCGTCCCGACGACCCGGTATGGTATGATTACGCCCTCTTCGGACTCGGTGTCGATAAAGAGCTCAAGATTGGCGATTAACCTAAATTAACACGGCGTGGCGATAAACCATCTGCCTATCTTTGTATCTTTACATTATTATATTGTTATAATGTCATAACCGTTTACATTATGAAAAGATATATTTTTTCGATTTTGACGGCTCTTGTAGCTATCGCAGCATTTGCCGCCGCCCCGGTCATCTCGTTTGACTCGACAACCTATGATTTCGGCAACATAAAAGAAGCGGCAGGTCCGGTAAGCCACGACTTCGTGATAACCAATACCGGCGACGCCCCGCTGATTATCATATCGGCGACTACATCATGCGGCTGCACCACTCCGGAAATTCCCAAGGAGCCGATTAAGCCCGGAGCCAGCGCAAAGCTAAAAGTCACCTTCGACCCGCTCGGCCGTCCCGGTGAATTTACCAAAAACATCAAGGTAAAAACCAACGTGAAAGGCAACCGCCCGACATTGAAACTGAAAGGATGCGTAATCCCCAAAAGCAGTAAATAAGCGATGAACATCAGATATATGTTGCTTATGGCTTGCGTTGTCGCCTCGGTGACAGCGGTTGCCGGTCCGGTGGCACGATGGGAAAGCGTCACTCACGATTTTGGTGCGTTTGACGAGGATATGGGGAAAGTTACTTCCGACTTTGTGGTCTTTAATGACGGCGATGCACCTATGATGATATATGCGGCGCGTGCGTCATGCGGCTGTACGGTCCCGCATTTCACATCCGACCCTATAGCTCCCGGTGACAGCGCTGTCGTGAAAGTAACATACGACCCGACAGGGAGACCCGGCAAATTTTCAAAAAAAGTGAAGGTTGAGACCAACTGCCAGCCGGCGCAAAACATACTCACCATCAACGGCGTGGTAATTGGTGCTTCCAACACGTTACGCGCACGGTACCCAATCGAGGTAGGGAAGCTCAAACTGCGCAACAAGACCCTGACTTTCGGCGACATCAACAAGGGTAACACAAAGACCGCGTTTCTCGACTGCTACAATCAAAGCAATGACACGATACACCCGATTGTCACAGGACTGCCACAACACATTACTGTAAGCACCAGTCCTGAAGCCGTTCCACCGGGTGAACAGGCTACGTTCACTTTCTTTTACAACTCGGCGCGCAGCTCCGACTGGGGCATGACCTCCGACATGATTACGGTAGCGCCGGATGTGACAAGCGATATCGCACAACCGGTCGAACTTATCGCAATAGTCAACGAAGATTTCTCGCGCATGACACCGGAAAAGCGCGAGCGCGCACCGAAAGTGGCATTATCAACCACGGCTATCGATCTCGGACAGACAGCTGTCGGCACACGTAACGAAGCCGAGGTCATAGTCGAAAACTTCGGCAAAGACCCGCTCATAATCCGCAGGATATCATCATTTGACCCTGCTGTTGAAGCAAGCATAAACAAGACTGAGGTCAAAGGTGGATCACAGGCAAAAATCAAGGTCAAGGTCGACACCCGCAAGTGTGAGTCTGACATCCTGAACGCCCGCATCTCCTTAATCACCAATGACCCCGACCGTCCCGTATCTAATATCCGCGTTGTAGGCGAATTGCTAAAATAGTTAACACCATCCATACACATGACACAGCACCATCATATCGAGAATGACGAAAAATACAACGGACTGACTGTAAACAGCGGCGTGATACAGCCACCGTCGGTCAACCCGTATCTGAAACCCCGTAAACGCCGCCCGCTTCCTACAGCAGGAGAACTCGTCGAGGGCATACTAAAGGGCGATGTCACCACATTAAGCCGTGCGGTAACGCTTGTCGAGAGCCTGTCGCCCGACCATCAGGCTATCGCACAGGAGGTCATCGAAAAGTGTCTGCCCTACTCAGGCAATTCCCGTCGCATAGGCATAACCGGAGTACCCGGAGCGGGAAAATCTACCTCGATAGACGTGTTCGGACTTCATGTGCTTAAAGACGGAGGTAAACTTGCAGTGCTTGCCATAGACCCCTCAAGCGAGCGGACCAAAGGCTCTATACTCGGCGACAAGACCCGCATGGAAAAACTCGCCGTCCACCCGTCGGCGTTCATCCGTCCCAGCCCTTCGGCGGGAAGTCTCGGTGGCGTCGCCCGCAAGACCCGTGAGACAATAGTGTTGTGTGAGGCAGCTGGCTACAATAATATATTTGTTGAGACTGTAGGAGTGGGTCAAAGCGAGACTGCCGTACACTCCATGGTCGACTTTTTCCTCCTCATCCAACTTGCCGGCACCGGCGACGAACTGCAGGGTATCAAACGCGGCATCATGGAGATGGCTGACGGCATAGTCATCAACAAGGCTGACGGCGACAATATCGACCGTGCGCGTCTTGCGCAGGCACAGTTCCGTAGTGCACTTCATCTTTTCCCGCCTACACTATCCGGATGGATTCCGGAGGTACTCTGCTACTCAGGCTACTATGAGCTTGGCATCCCGGAGGTATGGGAAATGATTGACCGCTACTTCAAGTTTGTAACCGAAAACGGCTATTTTGAACGCAAACGCCAGGAACAAGCGCGCTACTGGATGTATGAGACCATCAATGAAAAGCTTCGTCAGCATTTTTACTCCAACCCCGAAGTAGAAGCGATGCTGCGCGAGAAGGAGATGCGTGTGCTCTCTAATCAGCAAAGTTCATTCACAGCCGCGCGCGATGTGCTTGACTTTTATTTCAAGCATTAATCATCATCCCAGTCATCATCATCATGGTGATGATGGTGCTTCTTATGTTTCTTATGTTTTTTAGGCGGTTTTGGCTTATGATGGTGGTCGTGATGCGAGTCATACCCATATTCGCTACCGACGCCCCAATAGCCATGAAGTGTTTCGCAAGATGTCAATCCGGAGCAACCGATTAACAGGATTGCGGCAAGAAGCCATGCAATATGCTTTCTTTTCATATCCGTCAAAATAAGCTGAGACAATTATAACTTATAATACACATATTGCCAGCCGATTGTTTACAGTGCTTAATAAACCTACCGAAATACAGCTTACAGCCGACGGCTCGCCGACCATCTATCTGCCCGATATCGACGAGCACTACCATTCAGTCAAAGGAGCCGTGACAGAAAGCCGACACGTATATGTGGAGTGCGGCATGCGGCATCGCTCCGCATCGACATGCGATTGTGCGATACCGTTACGTGTGCTGGAAATCGGGTACGGCACGGGGCTCAACGCTGCGCTTACAGCTGAAGCCGCCTGCCGCAAGGTCTACTACACAGCGATTGAGCTTAATCCGCTCGCGCCTGAGATGATTCCTGACTACGGCGTGGAGATAATGAAAACGCTTAATGCCGCACCGTGGGACTGTCCGGTAGAAATCTCACCGCTTTTCACCCTTGAAAAACGTCATGCCGACTTTCTTACCGCCACGCTTCCCGGAGAGATCGACGTAGTGTATTTTGACGCGTTTGCCCCGGAGAAACAGCCGGAGATGTGGAGCGAGGAAGCATTACATCGCGTGACTGAAGCGATGAATCCCCGCGCGGTATTGACTACATACTGTGCCAAAGGGGCAATACGGCGCCTGCTGCAGTCACTCGGACTCACCGTCGAGCGTCTGCCCGGGCCTCCCGGCGGCAAGCGCGAAATCCTCCGCGCCACAAAGAAATGAGGGGGAGGGGTTGGCGTTGTGGGATGGATTTGTTATTTTTGCGGGAAATAAACCGACCATGATTGAAGATATACTTAAACACAACAAGGAGTTTGTAGCCTCAAAGGGCTACGAGCGTTTCGTGACATCCAAATATCCAGACAAGAAAATCGCGATAGTCACCTGCATGGACACGCGCCTCGTCGAACTGCTTCCCGCAGCGCTCGGCATACGCAACGGCGATGTGAAAATCATCAAGAATGCGGGAGGCACCATCACCAACCCCTTTGACTCCACCATGAGGTCACTGCTTGTGGCAGTCTACGAGTTGGGGGTCAATGAGATAATGGTGATAGGTCACACCGGATGCGGCGTTCAGGGCATGAACGCTGACGAGATGCTTCATCTCATGCGTGAACGCGGAGTGAGCGAAGAGCATATCTCACTGATGAAACATTGCGGTATCGACCTTAAAAGCTGGCTGCATGGATTTGAGGAGACCGATGCCGCCGTCAAGGAAACCGTGGACCTCATACGCAATCATCCGCTGATGGCAGCCGATGTAAGGGTCGCCGGCTATATAATGGACTCCCTCACCGGCGCACTTGAAAAGATTGACGGGCAAGACTAAGACAACAAATTACCATGAAAAATATAATCATCGCCATGACATTGGCTGCCGCCACACTGACCGCAGAAGCAAGAGTTTATGACATCACCGACTATGGGGCGGTAAGTGATACCACGCGACTAAGCACCGCCGCAGTGCAGAAAGCAATCGACAGCTGCAATGCTGCAGGAGGCGGCACAGTGTCGGTGCCGGCGGGAAATTACAAGATCGGGAGCATTGTGCTCCGCAGCAATGTGACCCTTAATCTTGAGAACGGGGCTACACTTTACGGGAGTACCGACATAGCTGACTATCAGCCGATGACGACCGATTATGTATCGCTCCGCACCAATGTGCCGACCATACAACTTATCTACGCTGACAACGCAAGCAATGTCGCAATCACCGGTCTCGGCACCATCGACGGCAGAGGCAAGGCGTTTCCAAAGCTGACATGGAACGACGAGGGAATCACGCGCCCGCATCTGCTTAGGCTGATACGCTGCAGCGATGTGACCGTGAGTGGAGTGACGTTGAAAAATTCCGGCTGCTGGATGCAGCACTATCTTGCCTGCGACCGCGTAAAAATCCACGGAATCACGGTGATTAACCGCAACAATTACAATAATGACGCTCTTGACCTTGACGGTTGCCACAATGTGACTGTAAGTGACATGATTGCCGATTCCGACGACGACGGCATAACCCTGAAAAGCACCTCGCCGCGACTCTGCGAGGATATCACCATAAGCAACTGCGTGGTGTCAAGCCACTGCAACGCGATAAAGCTCGGCACGGAGACCAACGGCGGATTCCGCAACATAATCGTGCGCGGCGTGGTAGTGAAACCATCCGCTGACCAGTCAAGCCGATATTTCGGACTCCCTACGGGTCACTCGGCTATCTCTCTTGAGATAGTCGACGGCGGCTCAATGAGCAATGTCGACATAGCCGACATCACCATCACCGGCACAGAATCGCCCATATTCATCCGTCTTGCCGACCGCCGCCGCCCCTACGCGGAGAATGCACCGATAGACAAGGTGGGATCGATAAGCGGCATACGCCTTCATGACATACTGATTGACGGGGCGCGACCGACAGGCTGCTCGATTACCGGCATTGAGGGTCATCCCGTCACCGACGTGCAGATCAGCGACGTGACTATGCGCCACGCAGGCGGTCAACCGGTTACAGCCGCTCCTGCCGATGAAAAGATTGCCGAATATCCCGAGGCGACCATGTGGGGAATACTTCCCGCAAAAGGATTCTGGCTCAACCACACCCGTAACGTGACATTCCGCAACGTCAATGTAATCACCGATGCGCCAGACGAGCGCCCACTCTTTGTGGCAACCGACTCCCCCGCCCTCGTCACCGACAACTGCGAGTAATCCCCGCAATCGCCCAAAACAAAAGTCTCACATGCACCGGGCGAGCTTCCACTAAATGTCACTAACTTAAGGTGCAAGAGCCATAAATCCCTTTACGGGGATTCATCCTGTTATCCGCGGGTAATGCCGAAGGCATACCCGTGGGTCAAGAGCCTCTCTCCTTGGCTCAACCCCGAGAGTGGGTTGCATAGTCACTTGATTAGCATCCATTTATGCAACCCGTTTTAGGGTTGAGAAGTTGTGGTGGTGTTGCTTTCCACGGGTGCCCGCTCCGGGGCACCCGCGGATAACTCTATCTTGCCCATTCCGGGCAAAATCCTTAAGTTAGTGGCATCGAGCCTCCACTCGTTCCTACCGCTACGCACTGATTATCAGTAGCATCTCAAATACCAGCCGATGTAGGAGCTTGTGGAAGGAAGCCCGCGTCACGACAGATTCTGGCTATTTTGCAACACCCTTACTTTCCGTGATTAACAACCTTAAAGCGGCGCGTCACTTAACTGTTACAGTCAAGGTCAATGTACGCTCGGCTTCGTAATATGTTTCGGCGGCAAGGATTCCGCTGCAGTCAACGGTCTTGCCGTCAACTGTCTTTGTCCCTTCAATTTTGTAACGGTTCACATTATTAACCAATATCTGCTCTACCGACACATCAACTGATAATGATGCATATCCCGACACAATATTATTCAAAGTCAATACGCCTTCGCTTTGCTTCTCCGGATTAACCGTAAGTTTCGCCTCTCCTGTCGTGACAGCAACGCCATCGACAGTCGCCACAAGCGCATACTTACCTCCGTGGGTATAAGTGCCGGAAAGATAGCTCACATAAATCGGTTCGTCATTATCTTTGCTACACGAATAAACCACGCAACAAAGCAATGCAATCAATAACAAATTTAACTTCTTCATAATTAATAATTTAAATTGATAAAATAATAATGATTGATATCCTTAGTCATAACATCGAATACTCTCATCGTTTACGCCACAAAGTTAATATCTTAACTGTTAATTTTTAATTAATAGACTCTCGATATCAACAATCTTAATTTAAATATCACTTCATTATTATAAATTTATCAAACATTTTACATCAATAAAAACTATTTCACACTTCCTTAGTCTCCAAAACAATAGCAATAGCTATCACTACTCTATAAGAGTAACAAACTTTCTAATGTGCAGGAATCGTGCCATTTTCTATATTCTCGAGTGTAACAATCCTGAAAACCACTGATGATATTTTATCATTCCATCCAAAATTTTTTAATCTACGATCTTGATGGGTAGCAGTTTCAGGTCTATTAATATCAGCCTCAGAAGAATAATCCGCCACGCAATATAAAACCTTTCCTCCATAATTTGAATCTTCGTAACTTATAAGACAAGTCCTCAATTTGGAGCCCTTCATTGGTGAGAGAGGTTTATCTAACATCCACGGTTTATCTATATGTGGAGTGTAACTGCCATCCGGCAATAGGAAATTAAACACTCGAATCGATGAAGTTTTATCGTTAAATCCTGCATAATCCTTTAAATTCGGAATTGCGATAAATAAATCCTTGTTAATATCTAGCACTATACTCCTATCCTTATAATCCTTGTCATCATAAAGTATCGCCCTTCCAACGATAGGACCTTCTATCGCTCGTGAACCTATTTCATTGACGGAATCGGTATTAAAATACTCCATACTGTGTGCATCTTCAAGTTCGGCAGCAGTATCATAAAACTCAATGGTATCTTCTCCATTACCAGAACAAACAGCGAGCATTGCGAGATGTTCGTTCAATGCAATCTCATTTACATACAGGTCATTAAAAGTTTTGTCGAGGTACTCAAGTGAATCATTCTTGATACCACATAGGACGCGGTAAACCAAACCATTATATTTAATGTTTTGGGTAAAGATTTCTTCATACTCGCTCAAATCGATTGATTCTTCCACTAATACCTCAGATTGGTACCCTTCGCTACATGCTGTAACTGTTACCGCAAAAAGCGACATAATAAACAAGTTTTTTAACTTTTTCATTGCATAAAATATTAATAAATTAATCATAAAGTCCGATATTTTCCATACTTTCCACTCCCTAATCCATGCCTACATAACCTTCATATATTCCATTATGAAGCGTAATCACACTAATCAAGTATATGCCCTGATCAGGTAAATCCAATTCCGTGCAACCTGAAGATGTCACAATTTCAAAAATAACATTCTCATCTTCATCAGTCACGACAACTTGAATCATATCTTCTGGAATTTCCACATATAATTCCACACAAGTTTCACTTAATAAAGCATAAACGCTGGAGTCTTGACTAGTTGAAATTGGCGGCATTCATTTCCTATTGGGGTGTCTTCTCTCAAAAACTATAGGATTCGAATCATCCTTTGCCTCCACAAAAAAATATCCCGAGGAGAACAAAATCACAAAAATTAATAATAAAAATTTTTTCATTGTCTAAATTTTTATCACAAAATTATAGACAAATACAATTATAGCCACACTTTCAGAGCTTACAATTTCTTATCGCTCCCCATCATAAACAGCTAACAATCAGCTCATTGAGACAAGACAGAAAATGCATTTATTATCACAACCTAAGAAGTTGTTATCCAGGCTATTACAAAATCCACTGATTAATACAACGCAATTATCTAAGAACCAGCTATTTAGTAAACATCTCCAAAAATAACGCTCTATCTTTGACGTTTGATGATGCAATTTTAGCCTTCAAGCGAGTTCGTTTATTATAGTAATTTCCAACCGTAACATTCATAAATAGACATATAGATCGAAAAGAAAATCCGGCAAATAAGTAAATCAAAAATCGCACATCATCCTCCTTCATATTAGGAAACTGACATCTAAGTTTGGATATGACATCCGACCTATAGTTGTTAACTAAGCATTCCAACTTTTCTATATATTTAGAATTTCGCATTATTTCTATGTTCTTTAAAACCTCAACATACAATAAATGCTTTATCTTCTCACTCCCTTGATTTTCAAAATACTGATAACAAATATTATTTATAATCTTAAATTGTGTCTCATAAAGATTCTCAATTCCGGAATATAAGTTAACTAACTGAAGATGTTGTCTATCAAAATCCGATTGAATGGATGACAGTAAGTTTTTCTGAGAAAATACAGTCTTTGAAATATCACTGACGTCACCCATAATTCGGTTTATTTCCAGATCCTTTTTTCTCACCCTTCTTCTATAATAACAAACAATCCATATAACTGCCAATATTATAATTACACACCCACCAATTACATATATAAACATAGCTCTACGTTCTTCTTCCTTTCTTAGATTTTCATGGACATAAAAATCACGCTGAGCATAAACTACAGATTGCCGCAAAACATCACGAACTATCGAATCTTGATATATATCGGTATTTTTCAATGCATTATATGCCGACTCGAAATCGCTCATACTCTCGTAATAATCAATCCAAGCAAACTTTATTGCCATAGAATCATTGTCAACAGCTGCCTTTTTCAACTGATTCAGAATAATCAATGCCGAATCAAGTTGCCCAGAACTTAGATAGCATCTCACAAGATTAGCATTGTTATTAGCACTTAAAATGTATGATGGAATCCTTTCTAATGAATCAATTACAATTTTAGCCTCACCATAATTCCCTGTCCTTATGAGTGGTGTTATAGCAGCCTCCATACAATCTGCGGCAAATAGCAAATCATTACCGGATACGCCAACAAGAGAATCCAATATATCCAAACATTTATCCGGCTCACCCGCATCAGTATATGCAGTTGCCAATTCAAGCACAGCCCACTTATAATATTCCTTGTCTGAGACTTTATCAAATTGCTCTACTGCCAATTTCCGACATTGAAGTTGAGCATCAGCATTATATGTCGCATTATATAAATCACCCATTGTATTATAAATGCGACCCAGATAAAGGCAGTCATTGAGTTGCTGTGCAATGCTTTCCGCCATAGTAAGACTAACAATACTCTTAGTATAGTCTTTGGCATTATATTGCACAATACCTTTATACAAATACGCCATCAGGCGATAGCGATTGTTGCCATGCTTTTCGTAGTAGTCGGTGGCGATGGAAATGAGTGAGTCGGAAGTGAGGTCGATATAGTTTTTATCATAAGCCTGCGACAGCAAGAGTGCGTGACGCGCCTGAAGTTCGCCGGTGAGACAAGAGCCATCGATTGACTCCAGGATAGAAAGTGCGCTGTCGGGATGCTCCATCATAAGATTTTCGGCGGTCACGAGCGCATTTTCGTTGACATCGCGGCAAGCCACCGCTGAGATAATCATCAGCAGTGCGGGGAGCAGACTGTGTAGACGGTATTTTTTCATATAAGGCAGAATAGACAGCAAAGCGGGCATCCCCACAAAGGCGATGCCCGCTTGTAAAAGGTCGTGGAAAGATGTATTACTTAACTTTCTTACGATTGCCGTAGCGGCTCATGAACTTGTCGACGCGACCTGCGGTGTCGACGAGCTTCTGCTTGCCGGTGAAGAACGGGTGAGAAGAGCTGGTGATTTCAAGCTTTACCAGCGGATAAGTAACACCGTCAACTTCGATAGTCTCCTTAGCTGCAACGGTCGAACGAGTGATGAAAATTTCCTCGTTTGACATATCCTTAAATACTACTTCACGGTAGTTTGAGGGATGAAGTCCTTCTTTCATATCGGTTTATTTTTTATATATTATTCAAACTGTTCAAAATCACGCTGGTAAGGCGCAAATTTGTAATGGCTTGCAAATTTACGCATTTCTTGTCACCTGACAAAACTTTCGGCAAGATTTTTGAGCCGTATCATTCAAACTCTACGAGCGGTGCCTCGGTGCCGACGATATCGCCCGGTTTTACGAAGATGCGCTTTATGACAGCCTCTTTCTCAGCCTCGACATCATTTTCCATCTTCATTGCCTCGTAGACGAGAATCACGTCGCCCGGCTTCACCTTGTCGCCTTTCTTGAAATGCACGTCAATCACCTTTCCGCCCATCGGCGCTGAAAGCACCTCGCCGGTTATAGGCTCTTCAGGCTCGGCGGGAGCTTCCTCGACAGGGGCAGCAGCTTTCGCCTTCTCGGCATTTGCCTTCTCCCACTCCTCGGCGCGGCGGCGCTTGAGGAAGCCGTTTGCAACGGTTGGAAGCAGTTCGAGAAGCAGGTATTCCTCATCGTTGGAAGCGAGCTTCACGCCATCATATTCGGGCAACACGGGATTTTCCGGCTTCTTGTATTTAGTCACATCGTAAGCCTTCTCCTCGGCGGAACCGGTAATCTTCTCGCGGAACGCGGGGTCGACAGGTATAGGTGTGTGACCATACTCACCCTTCACAAGCGAGATAAACTGGTTGGAAGGATTGGAATAATCGGAATTGCCTTTCTTGCGGTCAAGAGCCACACTGACAGCCTGACTGCCGACAATCTGACTGGTAGGTGTAACCAACGGCACCAGACCGGCATCGCGACGCACCTTCGGGATAAGGCGCATGGCGTCGTCAAGAAGATCCTCAGCCTGGAGAGCCTTCAGCTGTGCCACCATGTTGGAGTACATACCGCCCGGCACCTCAGCCTCCTTTACAAGAAGATTGGGCTTGGGGAATCCGAAATATGCCTCGATAGCGTGACATGCGTCGAGAAGCGCTTCCTCATCATTCGCCTTTGCGGCACGGATAGCGCGGTCAAACTGCTCGTCGACATCGGCGGGAAGTTTGTCTGTGAGAGGGTCGAAATCTTTCGGGAACGACTTCACAAGATCGAAATCATGAAGCTCCTCGCGCACTGTGCGCAGCTCCTTGCGTATCTTGCCTACAGCCTCCATGTTGACCTCAACCTCAATACCGAGCTTGCCGGCAAACACATATATCAATTCAAGCGCGGGAGCTGCCGAGCCGCCGCCAAACCACCAGATGTTTGTATCCAGGATGTCGACACCGTGAATCATCGCCATGAGCGACGAAGCAAGACCGTAACCGGGCGTACAGTGGGTATGGAAATCGACAGGAACGGTCAGAGCCGCCTTTAGCTTCGGCATAAGCGACGCTATGCGCGAAGGATTGACAAGACCAGCCATATCCTTCAAGGTGATAATCTTCGCGCCGTAAGCCTCCATAGCCTTTGCCTTTTCCACAAAATACTCGTCGGTGAATATCTTTTCAGGCTTCTTGGCGAAAAGGCGCGAGAAAAATCCTGAAGGCTCTTCCTCCTTAGGGTCGACGGTATAGCATACCGCACCGTCGGGTATTCCGCCAAGTTCATTAATCATGCGGATGGACTCCTTCACATTGTCAAGGTCGTTGAGCGCGTCAAATATACGCATCACGTTAAGACCATTCTTGATAGCCTCCTTGTAGAAGCCCTCAAGCACAGAATCGGGATATGGCACATAGCCGAAGAGGTTTCTGCCGCGGGAAAGAGCCGACAGAAGCGACTTGCCCTTCATCGCAGCGCTTGCCTTACGAAGTCGCTCCCATGGCGACTCGTCGAGATAACGCATCACGGAGTCGGGGACTGCACCGCCCCACACTTCCATTATATAAAAACCGGCATTTTCATAAAGCGGCAAAAGTCGGTCGATACTTGATTGGGTCATGCGTGTGGCAAAAAGAGACTGCTGGCCGTCACGCATCGTGAGATCACGAATTTTCAATTTCTTTTGTTCCATACCTTTAAAAACTATGAGTTACAAGGTTACCAATTAAGGCAGGCAAAGTTAACTGAAAATCGTTAATTATGGAAATAAATCCATAATTATTTACCATCAGTCAAATACACCCTCGATACTTTCCTGCGTGGAATCGGACTCGTCGACAAATTCGCCGAAATACTCCTTGGCACACAGGTCAAGGTCGGCAGGGAAATCAAATCTTACCTCCTGGCTGTAAGGCAAAGTCGGGTCACCGTACACTTTTTTCATGTATAAGCCGTAGATAGGAAGCGCCATTGACGCACCCTGTCCCATAGCCATGCCGTTGAAGTGGATGTAACGCTCCTCGCCGCCGACCCACACACCCGACACAAGCTGCGGGGTAAAGCCCATGAACCAGCCGTCGGAGTTGGAGTTGGTCGTACCGGTCTTGCCTCCCATCTGTGCGGTCAGCCCGTAAGGGGCGCGGCGCAGACGGTTACCGGTACCGCCGTCAACCACATTCAGCAATATGGAGAGTATCTTGTAATAAGCGTCGGAACTTATCACCTCGGTATGTTTCGGAGCAAATTCAGAGATAATATTGCCGTTATTGTCGGCTATGGCGGTCACAAACAGCGGGTCGACACGCATACCCTTGTTTGCAAACGCCGAATATGCAGTCACCATCTCCTTTACCGACACATCACACGGACCGAGACACAGCGCGATAACCGGGTCGAGATGGTTGGTGATACCGAAATTGTGCATGTTGCGCACAAGTGTCGCCGGCGAGAGCTGGCTCATGAGGCGCGCCGATATCCAGTTGTTAGAGTTGGTGAGCGCCCAGCGTATGTCGACCATCTCGCCCACACGCGCGCTACCTGAGTTTCGTGGTGCCCAGGGCCTTCCAAGCTCGTCATAAATTACCGGCTGCTCGTTAAGAAACTGGTCACAGGGCGTGTAGCCCTCCTCCATCGCGTAAGTATAGAGGAACGGCTTGATTGTAGATCCGATCTGACGGCGTCCGGTCGACACCATGTCATACTGGAAGAAGGCGAAGTTAGGGCCGCCGACGTATGCCTTCACATGACCCGTGACAGGATCCATCGACATGAATCCGGCGCGCAGGAAATGCTTGTTGTACAGAATCGAGTCCATCGGAGTCATCACTGTATCTACCGTACCGGCGTAAGAAAACACCTTCATCTCAACCGGTGTGTTGAACGCCTTCGTTATCTCCTCCTCGGAGTAGCCCGCCTTTTTCATCGTGTACCAGCGGTCGCTCTGCTTCATGCCTTTCTTTATAAGCGCGTCAAGCTGCGAAGAAGATAGCTCCTCGCGGTTGGTAGTGTACGGCGCACCTTTCACACCGCGCTTCTCGCGGAAGAAACTTGGCTGAAGCGTCTTTCCGAGATGCTGCACGACAGCGTCCTCGGCATAACGCTGCATACGAGAGTCGATGGTAGTATAAATCTTCAAGCCGTCGGTATAAATGTCATATTTCGAGCCGTCGGGCTTCGGATTTTTCTCAATCCAGCCAAACAAAGGATTGGTCTCCCAGGCAATCGAATCGTCGACAAACTTCTGCTGCTCCCAGCCATGATAGTCGGAGCGCACAGGTTTCTTAGCCCTCAATACACGGCGCAGTTCCTCGCGGAAATATGGCGCAAGCCCTTCCTTATGGTCGACCTTATGGAAATCGAGCACAAGCGGCAGCTGCTTCAGCGAATCAAGCTCAGCCTCGGTCAGCATGTCATTCTTATACATCTGCTCCAGCACCACATTGCGGCGTTCGCGTGTACGTTCCGGCTTTCTCACGGGATTATAATAAGAGGGATTCTTCACCATGCCGACGAGGGTAGCCGCCTCCTGGACGTTCAGATCCTTGGGATCCTTGCCGAAATACACGTAAGCCGCCGACTTGATGCCGACCGCGTTGTAAAGGAAGTCAAACTGGTTGAGATACATCTTTATAATCTCATCCTTGGAGTAACAACGCTCCAGTTTCACCGCTATCATCCACTCGATAGGCTTTTGCAGCGCGCGTTCGAGCAATCCGTCGGATGATGGCGAATAAAGCTGCTTGGCAAGCTGCTGGGTAATGGTCGAGCCGCCCCCGGCATTTTTCTGATGCAGCACGAGGGTCTTCACGGCGACACGCCCGAGAGCGCGCACATCGATGCCGGAATGTTCCTCAAAACGCGAATCCTCCGTAGCGATAAGCGCGTCGATGACATTCTGGGAGATATCGTCAAACTCGACATACACCCTGTTGCCCGTGTTGGCGAAATACCTGCCGAGTTCCTCTCCGTCGGCGGAATACACCACCGAGGCAAAACGGTCTTTCGGATTCTTAAGCTCCTCGATAGGTGGCATGTAGCCTATCACCCCGTTATATATAAGGAAGAAAAAGAAAAATACCGCACCGACAATAAATACAAACACCGCCCACATAGCGGCTATGATACCATTGCGGCTGCGTCTTGGCTTATCGTTGTTATTAGAATCGCTCATGCAGTAAGGTTACTCTTGATGAATTTGGTGCAAATTTACATATTTATACCCATTCAATATCGCTTTAAATCCATAAAAATCAATAAACGCCCATCAAATCAAATAAATAATCTCAAAAACATGCCCGGTTGCGCCGAACACTATTGATAAAATAAATTTTTCTCTTTATCTTTGTAGATAGTAATTAAAGAAATGTCCTGCATCAACTAACCTTAATATTTATAAGTGCCTGCCATCAATCGTGACATCGGTCTGCGAAACGGCATCATTTATGAACCTGACTGTAATGAACCGACCTAACTATATCATAACCCTTTTTCAGGTAATGGGTCTCGTTGTCATCTTGCTGCTCCCCCGGCTCTCATTCGGACTATCGGCGCAGAATCAACGCGGCATGGAGATTCTTGCCAATTTCGACAAGCGCTTCGAGCATCTCGACTCCCTCATATTCGGGAGCCGCGACGGCAGCCGCCCGGCATCGCTTAGCGTCACCGACTCAACAGCCACAACGGGCGTATCCCCCACACGCGACGACCTCAACCGCGCCATCGACCGCCGCACCGCAGCCGAAATCGGGGAAATCAAGAGCCTTACCGGATTACGCTTCACCGGGCAGACCTACTACCGCCTTGACGGCGACCTTGGCATGGACGAGGAAGACCCTGTTTCAGTCTACAAGGGCAAAATCCAGGCGGAGCTAAGGTGGTATCCCTTCCAGAGCGCGCTTTTCAAGCGACAGGGAAGAATCAATGAGCAGAAACTGCGCGGACGCATCGACAAGCTCGCCTACGACAAGGAGGACCTCGGAATGCTCGTGGAGCGCCAGAAAGAAGCGTTCCGCCAGTACAGCGACTCGCTCATGGGAGGGGTATTGCTGCAACGCATCCGCAACCTCAACATGCTCAGCTCAGCCTACATGTATCTTCTGGAAAATGAAAACATCCCCAGCGACGACCTGCTCCAGATATTAAATGAAAAAGCCGAGGCTGAAAGGATGTTTGCATCGCTGCCCGGCAGGCATCTCCCCGCGCTCGACCTCTCGCGCCCCGCCGGCTACTTTGTCGAAATCGACACCGCCGCCTACCTGCAGCACGTGCGCAAGACCCAAGCCGACATCTCCACGCTGCAGCTTCAGATGGAACTGCTCGAACAGCAGGAGAAAAACACAAGCTATTGGACCGAGGTCAACGCCGCGCCGTTTGTACGCTATTCCTACTATACCCGGCCTCACGCCCCCAACTCGTCAAATGTCGATGCGGGGCTGGTGTTTACCATCCCGCTCTCGTTTGAGTTCTGGAAAAAGAAAGACGCCCTCAGGGCGCAGCGCAACATACTCTCCGCCGAAGAGTCGCACATAGCCGCCCGCATAATGGAGGCGGTCAACGCCATACTCCTCGACATCGAACGCTACAACAACGCTTCGCTCGGCGAATACCGACGCATGGAAGAACTGAAAAAGTATCTCACCTTGCGCGGCAACGCCTACGACAACCGCGTGGGCGAATACAACCGCCTCGCCCGCATGAAGGAGTACAACAGTTACCTTTCATGTTGCGAGAAATTCATCGACTTCCAGTACCGCAAGGACTGCTGTATAGCCGATTTGCAGAAATTCCTGACCGATGAGTCGGTACTCCGTTTCTGCCGCGAGATACCGCTTGACTCAGTCGCTATAGACACCAACATGTAACAGCTACCGCAGACATGAAGAATTTCACCTACCGCTCTCACGACGAGAAGGAAAACATAGAAGAGATCCTGCGGCAACGCAAACGCAAGGTCAACCGCCAGCAGATAGTAGCAGCTACCGTGCTTGGCGTGATATTGATTATTCTCGGGCTTTATGTCGGCAGAAAAGTCGTCTATTCCGATTTCGACGGTTATATCCATGTCGATGCCAACTAGATAAGGACACCGTTTGACATCTTCCTCGACAGCCTCTATGTCGAGACAGGCGACATCGTGCTTCCCGGCGACACCCTCTACTCCTATTTCATGATGGACGTGATGACCGAGCAGGCAAACATCAACACCGAGCCTATAATCGTGGCGCGCAACCGCGACCTTACCATCCGCTACAACAGCCTCCTGCAGGAAATAGCGGTGCAGAAAGTGAGAATCGCCGAACTGCGCAAACAGATATCGCTTGAAAACCACAATATTCAATTCGGTCTCAGCGACAACTCTCACCGCATGGACCTTGAACGTATGCTAAGCGAGGCACTCGCCATGTTAAAGGCTATGCAGGCAGAGGCGGGTATGCTTGGCGGCATGCGCCGGTCAACCGACCCTGCGGCGCGCGGTATCCACGGCACCGGAGGTGACGGAGCGCAGATATACGACAATTTCCGCGCACGTTCACTCCAGGCGGCACAACGCTTCCGTCTTGCGACCGACTCGGCGATTATCGTCAATATCGTAGCTCCCGACCGTATGGTGTTCTTTGAAAAGGAACTTCTCATGACGGCGCAGCACCTCAATCTCACCGACAACAACCTGCATGTGGTCGCCTACATTCCGCCGGATAAAATCCACAACATCACCTATAACTCACTTGCCGAGATTGTAGTGAATGAAAACCTGTCGTTTGACGCCCATGTCTCGGTGATAGGAATGCGCACCGAGGAGATTCCCGAAAATCTGCGCAGCTATTTCACCAAGAAAAATACCGCGCTGATTGCCAAGCTCGACATCGACTACGACCAGAGAATACCTTTCTGGAGCGTCGCGTCGGGGCTTCCGGTCACAATCAGGATCAAGAATCTGGATACATGGAAGAGCGACTCCCCGAGCAATTATCTGTGGGTGACCACAGGCGCCGGGGTCAACGACTCGTCGCTTGTCGACTACCTGAACCGCCGACGTCATTACAGCGTGATTGAACGCCGCATGGAGGAAGCGCGCGCCGACTCGCTGAAACAGACGCGCAAACAGCACCGTGCCGACTCGCTCGCAGCCCTGAGGCAGAGCGACGACAGTCTGCTGAAAGTGGAAAATGAACGCAGGGCGGCAGCTGCCGAGTCGGAAAAGGTGTTCTACATCATAACCAATGTATTCCAATCAGAAAAAAATGCCGATACAAAGGTTGCCGAATTACAGGACATGGCGTTGTCAAGGAGCGGCAAGCTGTATCGCAGCGGAAAATGGTATGTCTACGCGGCGAGGTACGCATCGATGGATGAAGCCGCTGCGGAACTAAAGACTATTTCGAGGACACAGCGCGAATTTCGCGACGCATGGATACTCGATTCACGAAAACCGGAAAAGAAATGAACTCAAGAAACCGAGTAAACGAAAAATATCAGATTATCACCAATTTCAGCCGACGCAAGATATTGGTGATAAACGAGGTGCTCGATGTAGACCGCACCCCGGAGCTTGATTTTGAGGATTTCGATGCCATGTTTATAAACGTGATAAATCCGCTCCACGACTACACGCGCCTCGCCATACGCCTTGCATCGCCGCTTCTGTCAGAGAAGTGCCGGTTCAAGCCGTTGTTTGTCACCCAGCGGCTTCAGGGCTGGCTGGGGGAGGCGGCGATAATCGTCGACGGTTACGCATCGTCGCCCACCGACCGTGACCTGGCACAGACCATCGACGAGATATACGGCTCAATGCGCCGCCTCAACTTCCTTCTCGGCACGGAGCCGGTGGTGACCCACGCCGAAGAGATGTTCCGTCTGGTGCGTTACGCCATCTCGCGCGGAATGTTCACATTCAGCTCCGAGCCTATACGAGGCATGAGCATAGGTTACATGGCACTGTACAACTACACGATGTGGTACACCGGACAGGAACGAATAGCCGCGCAGGAACGCGAGTTTTTCCATTCCGAGATGCTGCGTCTCGGCTATATACGCCACAGCAGGTTTATCGACAGGATACACGAGTGCCCCCACTGCGGAAGCAGCCATCTCTTCTTTTTCGAGACCTGCCCCAAGTGCAACAGCTCCGACTTGCGCCAGCAGTCGGTAATCCACCATTTCCGCTGCGCCAACGTGTCGCCTGAGTCGACCTACCAGTGGGATGGAGAATTGCGCTGTCCTAAATGTCATGTGCTGCTCAGGCATATAGGCGTAGACTACGACAAGCCCTCGGCGATATACACGTGCAACCAATGTGAGGAATCATTCATGTACCCCGACATGAGGGTGCTCTGCTCATCGTGCAAGCGAAGCCTCGAGACCGACGAGCTGTTGTCACGCGACGTTTACGAGTACGAGCTTACCCCCGACGGCATCCATGCTTTTGCCGGCAACGACGTGGTACACACCATAAGTCAGGCGGGATTCTTCGGCTACACCTCCACACGCAATTTCATGGACTATGTGCGCCAGTTCTCCACGGCACGCAACAATCAGGGCGAAGTGCTCATTATCACCCGTTTCTATGTATTCGACCCTAATGCCGATGAAGGTCCGTCGCTTGACGCGCGACCGCCCATAGTGCAGGCGATGGCGCGATTCTTCACCTACAAGAGTGCGATATGGGGTAACAACTATTACTTCATGAGCCGTGTGCGGGAAGGCGAAATCGGGCGCCAGCAAAGCAAGATGGAGTATGAGCTGAAAGCCGAGCTTAACGACTACCGACAGCTTCACGACGGATTCCAGTTTGAGCTGGTGGAGACATACATCTACCATCCCGACACCGACCCGGAGACATTCGTAAGGCGACTGGAGGAATCACGCAACAAATAAACATATACATTAATTATATATACATCTCAAATTATATATACATCTTATAAATCTTATAATAACCGATGATAGAGACATTTTTCAAAGGAGTGCTACACGACATCTTTGAGCTGCTTAACGGCATCATGGTGTGTTTTTCCACGAATCTTTCGTGGGAAGTGGCGCTCTCTACCTATTGGTTTCTGTTTATCATCGAGTTTCCGCGATATTATCTTCTTGATATCATAACGGCGATAAGACAGGTGTTTTTCCATAAGTCGTTTCGCCGTCGCGACACAGTGGCGCGCAATCTGCTTTACACAGAGATGCCGCTTGTATCGATACTCGCCCCGGGTAAAAACGAAGGACGGCATATCTACAAGCTCGTGGAGTCACTTCGCGAGCAGACCTATCAGAATTTCGAGATAATCATAGTCGACGACGGCTCTGACGACGCTACCCCGATCATCTGCAACGACCTGCAGCGCGCGGGCTATATCACCAAGTTTTTCCGCCTCAATCTCGGCGGAGGAAAGGCATGCGCCGCAAACTTTGCCGCGTCACACGCCTCGGGCAAATACATCATTCACCTTGACGCTGACAGCTCGCTCGACCGCGATGCAATAGAAAAGATACTGATACCGTTTTACTTCGACCGCAACATCAAGGGCGTGGGCGGCTGCATAAAGGTGCGCAACGCCCATGAGTCGCTATGCTCCACCCTGCAGGCACTGGAATATCTCAAGACCATCATGGTAGGACGAATGGGCTCCAACATGCTCGGCATATACCATATCATCTCCGGCGCGTTCGGCGCGTTTGAGACCGAGGCGATACGTGAGGTCGGATGCTGGGACATAGGTCCCGGTCTTGACGGCGACATCACCCAGAAACTGCGCAAGGCAGGCTACAAGGTGTGGTTTGCCAACAACGCCGTATGCATGACCAATGTGCCTACATCGTGGGCGAAACTCTTCAAGCAGCGTAAACGCTGGTCGAAGTCGCTTGTGCGCTTCCGCATACGCAAACACAGCGACATTCTGTGGAGCGACCGCAATTTCTCGTTTCTCAACATGCTTTCCAATCTTGAAAACATCGTCTACGATTTCGCTTTCAACTACGTGTGGTTTTTCTACATCATCATGCTGTTTTTCATGAATGTCGACCGCTTGTGGGAAATCATCGTGATCGGCTATCTCATAAGAATGGCTTTCGCCATCGTGGCGTTCGGAGTGATACTCATTGTGACCGAGCGCCCCAGGGAAGAGGCGAAACTATTTCCATACGTGTTCACAACCACCTTCTATACCGGATATTTCTTACGTATCACGCGCCTTATAGCCCACACATCGGAGCTTTTCTTCTACTCCTCTTACAAAGATTCCTGGAACCCGAAGAAGACATCTGCCGTGGCGCGGGCGGAAGGGCTATAGCAAATTAAATTCCAATACATTATCCATCTAACTAATTATCAAGAGACAATAGCCATGAATGAAGAAGTTCTGACACCAAAAATCGCTATCCTCGGACTTGGGTACGTAGGATTGCCTCTTGCCTGCATGTTTTCAGGAAAATACCGTGTGACAGGACTTGATATCAATCCTGCACGTGTCGGCGACCTGAACCGCGGAATCGACTCCAACGGCGACCTCACGCCCGGTGTACTCGCCGCCGCTCTCGGCAACGGCATGAAATGCACCTCCTCCCTCGACGACATAAGCGACTGTAATGTCTATATCGTGACAGTGCCCACTCCGGTCGACTGCTATAACCGTCCCGACCTGCACCCGCTCCTCGATGCAAGCGCGAAAATCGGCAAGGTGCTGAAGCCCGGCGACACGGTGATATATGAATCGACCGTCTATCCGGGAGCTACCGAGGAAGAGTGTGTCCCCGTGCTTGAACGCACGTCGGGGCTGACATTCAACCGCGATTTCTTCGTAGGATACTCCCCCGAGCGCGTGAACCCCGGCGAATATACACGCCCGGTACATAAAATCTGCAAGATTGTGTCAGGCTCGACACCGGCAACCGCCGACTTTGTGGAGCGTCTTTACGGCTCTGTCCTTGATGCCCACACTCATCGCGCTCCGAGCATAAAAGTTGCCGAAGCGGCAAAAATACTCGAAAATACACAGCGCGATGTCGAGATAGCCCTCTTCAATGAGGCGGCGAAAGTGTTCAATGCCCTCGGCATCGACACCAACGACGTTATTGAGGCGGCTTCTACTAAATGGAATTTTCAAAAACTCCATCCGGGGCTTGTGGGCGGACACTGTATCGGTGTCGACCCGTATTATCTCATACACAAGGCTCAGGTTCATGGCGTGAGGACACCCCTGATGACTGAGGCACGAAGCATCAACGACGGCATGTCGCGCTATGTCGTGCAACGTGCCGCATCGCTCCTTGCCGCCAAAGGGAATACAATCCGCGGAGCCAACGTGCTCCTGCTCGGATTTACATTTAAGGAAAACTGCCGGGATATACGCAACACGAAAGTGTTTGATATATACAATGATCTTAAGGAGGAAGGCGCAGAAGTGGACATATTCGACCCCAATGTCGATAAAGCCAATGTAAAAAATACGTATGACATTGATATTTCCACCTCTGAAGATGAAATTTCTGAAAAAAATTACGACCTGATTATACAGTGTGTATGTCACTCGGTATTTAACGATATGGACCTGAAAAAATATCTCCGGAAGGGGGGCGCAATCTACGATTTAAAAGGAAACCTTAACCGAAAGCTCGTTGATGAACGACTTTGAAAATATACAATAAGTCCTTGCGTCGGAGTGTTAAAACGACGACTCAATCCATTAATTAACAATCAAATATTTGCAGATTGCGATTTTATTTGTAAATTTGCAAAATATTGTTACACACATTGAAAAGTGATATAGCAAAAAAACGACTAACAATCATACCAATCTAACATTCTAACTTTTATTTTCAAGGATGAAAAAGACTAACCTGATTTTACCGGTACTCACCCGTAAAAACGCGTTCAGGTGCGGTGTAGTAGCCCTCGCACTTGTAACCATGACCGGTTGTAAAGATGACGCCCCCGGCAAAAACGGAGGTAATCAGCCAGAACAACCTGAACTTACGACTGACTCATATACAGTCAAGACCTCTGACGCTAATCGTGTGCATAATTATGCAACAACAGGCTCTCGTGCAGCAATCGACGACTTCACTATGCCTCAGTGCCCAGAAATACCCGAAGACGTTGCCACCACTACCGGAATCGGGGAAACTGAAGGATGGAAAATCACAGAAGGCACAGATTACCTTATCCCCGCCGGAGAAACATTTAATGCAGCATGCAAACTCACTGCCAAATATTATGTTGCTGGAACATGGAACACAATCAATGGCTTTTGGGGAGTTAAAGAAGGTGCAGAAATCTACATTCTCCCGGGAGGAACATTAAATGTTGGAAGTACACTTCAACCTGGACTTACAATATACAACTACGGAACTATTGTCTCTGAAGGTCTTACTATAGCCAACGGAGTAAAACTATATTCTGCAGTTGACATCACCGAATGTAAAGAATTTGGTGTTAATGACGAAGGAGAACTGTACAGCAAAAATACTATCATGGCAGAGAAGGTGCGTCTTAACGGAAATGCAATTGCATGTTCTTTCATTGCTGATGACATCACTATTAACAGTGTCGGCACCATCAAAGCATCCTATTTCAAGGCAGGAAACTTGACAATGAATTCTGGTTGTGTAGTTCTTGACAATAACGGACTTATTGACGCAGACGTTTGCACTTTATCTAATGCGGATACGCGTATTGAAGTTGAAACCGGAGGCACAAACGCGGTGTTTGCAACACGTAAATTTATCACTAACAATCTTACTTGGCCCAAAAAGCAACTTGCTGCAGAAATCGCTTACGACATTACGGAAGCGTATGTAGAAAGCACCAAACACCCATTGAATGATTTCGAATTCCAAAGGAGCAACGAAAACATCACAGCTTACGTTCCTGCAGAAGGATGTCACCCTGCATATCCCGAAGGCACAACCAAGCCCGAACCCACACCAGAGATTATTATCGAGAAAATTACCGATATCGACCCGCTTGAGCCTGACCATGATCATGGCGTAATCTCAGCCACCTGCATCACATTTGACGGGAACAAGGCATACGCTTCCTATCATCTTCGTGGAGAGGGACAAAAGGGCTGCATTGAGGTCATGGAACCGGCTGATAATGGAGTTAAGCTTCTTTCATACATGATTTCACCCGACTATGATTTCAATCACCTCATCGTAGACGAAGGCAATATTATCACTGTCGGAAATCATACTAAGAAAGGAGCCTTCATCGCGTCTCTACCTGTTGGATTTGAAGCTTCAGAAACTGTAAGAGAAGACCTCAAGGTCAAAGAACTTACCACAGACGAAGTGCTAATGGTTTCTGGTAAGGATGGTGAGATAAAAGGTGGCTATAAGAATGCCGGAGACGGCAACTGTGTAATCCGTCATGGAAATAACTATTATGTTAACACATATCGTGGCTATGGTGCACTCAACCTCGATTTCTCGAAAGTAGAAGGCTCATTCGTTCCTACCAACGGCTCATCCAAACATATAGATATTGCCAACGGAAAAGCAGCCATCATCTCTCTTGACACTTACAACACGACAGAATCAGCATCTACCGTCAATGTCTACAATGCTGATGACAAAATGTTTACCACTATTTTAGATACTTATGCAGCAGGTACTATCTCTCCGATTGATGGCAAGAACGTCATCGCTATTGATGGCGAAAATATCTACGCTTGTCTCGGCAAAGGTGGCTTAGTTCGTCTCAACGATAACGCAAGTTTCCATGCGGGAGAGAATGGAAAAGTTCCAGCTAACGGCATGGCAATAGATGACAAGTATATTTATGCAGCTATGGGTAGCTTTGTATTTGTTCTTAACAAGACTGACCTTAGCGAGGTTACCCACTATCACGCATCAAGCCTCAAGTCAGCTAACTATATCGCCCTTCACGATGGACTAATTTATGTAGCATTCGGAGAAGATGGCATTCAGGTATTCCGTCTTGTAGAGAAATAATCAACAAGCCTTATATAAGAGAAGGTCGTGTCAACATTTGGCACGACCTTTTTGTATCTGTATCGCGGGCGAGCATCCCACCCATGCATCGCGGGCTGCCTTCCAGCAGCCCCTGCCGCTACGCGATACAATCTAATGTGACCCCTTTTCCCGAAGGGAAAAATCCAAATTTAGCCGGGGTGTTGAGCGTAGCGATACCCCCGGACTGCGGGCTCTCCATCATATCGTTTCCCGACAGGGAATCATCAACCTTTCTCCGGGAAGCTCACCTTGCATCTTTTGTCCATCTGTATCTCCCCATCCGCTCCGCCCATACCCTGCAGGCAATGCCTAAGGCACATTTTTATGTCGTAAAACATATTGTTATTTTTACGGAAACATAGTTGATTAGTCATGGAAATGATTAACTTTGCACAGATACAACCAAACGGTTAAAAAATCTATCGTTTACTATTGACCAATTATTCATGAAAAATTTCATTAGCAAATTAAGGACATTAATAGCAATAACCGCATTTGTGGCGTTATCGATACTCTCGGCACATGCCGACGGCATTGACCGCACAAAGCCGGTACAAAACATACTTGTAATCAACGCCTACAACGAGGGAGCGCCCTGGAGCCAGTCGTTTATCACCCCGCTGATAATGGAGGCGGCAAAAAATCATGAATTCATCATCGAGGTAGAGCATCTCAACATGAGTTATGTGACCAACGACTCGCTCTACAACAACATGGTCGAAGGTGTCCTGAAACGCTACAACAATAACAAGCCCGACGGCATCATCATGATTGGAGAGGCTTCTTTCGGACTTATCGACACCATCAAGTCAAACTGGGGCGATCTCCCGGCAATACTCCTCGGAAACCTTGACAAGGTAGGCACCATGAATTATTATCTTACCGGAGTGCAGGGAGATGACACCGACGACATGCTGACCCCGCTCGCACAGTTGCGAAACAAATATGACCTCACATTTATCGAGTCACCTTTCATGTATAAGGAGACTATCGACCTCATCGTAAAGATGAATCCGCAGCTGACCAAACTTGTATTTGCCGCCGATGCTCTTTCAGCCAACCGTCATCTCAGCAAAAACATCAGTAATTATCTTGCCTCGACCTATCCGGCAATATCCTACGAATGGCTTGTAGCAGGAAACGACAACAGCGGCCGTCTTCTCGACTATATCATGAATCATGACGAAAAGTTAGGTTTTCTTTTCTCCTCATGGTTTTATTCGGAAGAAGATGTCAACGGCTATCCGCAGCTTGTGTCAGGCGAATACCGCGCTATCCCACAGGCGGCGCAACCAGTCTATGCCCTACGCGAGGCATATATCACCAACGGTATTCTGGGCGGTTATTTCCCTGACCACAAAAAGATAGTCGACACCCTCGTCAGCTACGTGCATAAGATGAACGAAGGCACCAAGATGCATGACCTGCCGTTCTATTATCCCGAATATCCGCAGGATTTCAATTATGTCATCAACTATGAGCAGCTTCTGCGCGACGGATACTCTGTAAGCGATTGCCCAGCCGACACGGTATTTGTCAACAAGCCCAAAACACTTTGGGACAGCTACAAGTGGTACATCATCTCCATAATCCTGCTTGTGGCTGCGATTGCTGTCATAATCGCTCTGCGCTCAAAAGCACTGCGTATAAAGATAAAGGCGACAAGTGCACATGACGCATTGGTGCGCAACATGCCTATCGCATACGCCTCGGCAGGTCTTGTGACCGATGCTGAAGGTCATGTAACAAAAATCAATTACAAGTCGAGCAATACTTCATTTGAGTCGCTGTACAGCCAGAACGGAGCCGATGGTGCCGACTCGTTTTTCAACATGGAGCATCTGAAGCATCTCGTGGACACCGCCTTCAAGGAGGGTCACTCGGTCACTTTCACCCACTATTTCAAATCGACCGACTCCTACTACGAATTTCTGATTGTACCCAACAAAGATAACAACACAGTCGATATATTCGGCACAGACACCACCAAGCGCAACAAAGCGGAAAACACACTCCGCAACTCACGCAAGCAGCTTGAAATGACGCTAAGCGTGGCGCACATCATCCCGTGGCGATGGGACATCAAGACACAGCGCATCTATTGCGAGACTCAACGCATACTGAAACACCTCAAGTTCCCCACCCTACGCGGGTCAAGACGCGGAATGAACATAATCGACTCAAGCGAGTATTTCCAGCGCATACATCGCGAGGACCTGCCGCGTGTGCGCCAGTCCTATCAGGAGCTTGTCGAAGGAAAGGCAAACTATGTCAAAGAAGAGTTTCGCATTGTAACAAATGACAACGGCAACGAGATAATCGACTGGATGGAAGTGAACGCCGCTGTAGATGACACGGATGAGAACGGACGCCCTGTATCGCTTGTAGGCTCACTACTTCTCATCACCGAGCGCAAGAAACAGGAAAACGCGCTGATTCTTGCCAAGGAACAGGCAAGCGAGTCTGACCGGTTGAAATCGGCATTCCTCGCCAACATGAGTCATGAAATACGTACTCCGCTTAATGCCATTGTCGGATTCTCCAATCTGCTCGCCAATACCGACGACGAGGAGAAGAAAGAGAAGTTCATCGGCATTATCGAAAACAACAACCAGCTCCTGCTGCAGCTTATCAGCGATATCCTCGACCTCGCCAAAGTAGAGGCAAACACCCTTGAATTCATTTATCATCCGACCGACCTGAATGATCTTATCCGCAATCTTGAAAGCACGGTGAGAATGAGAGTCAAGCCGGGAGTAGTGTTGAATTTCACACTTGGCGCCGCGGAATGTGTCGTACGCACAGAGCGCAACCGCCTGTCGCAAGTAATCATCAATCTGCTCACCAACGCCTGCAAATTCACCGACCGCGGAAGCATCACCTTCGGCTACGAACTGCGCGGCAATGAAATATATTTCTTCGTTCGCGACACCGGTATCGGTATCGCTCCGGAAAAGCAGAAGAGCGTATTCCAGCGATTCACCAAACTCAACAACTTTGTGCAGGGCACCGGTCTGGGGCTCTCCATAAGCCAGAGCATCATCGAAAAAATGGAAGGACGCATAGGTGTCGAATCTCCGGGAGAAGGTCTCGGCTCGACATTCTGGTTTACTATCCCTTATCTTCCCGTACAGGTTGCCGAAGGTAAAACCGCTGCCGAAGAAACCGCTGCCGTGCCGGCTCCTCAGAAAGAGACCATCAAGCGTCAGGAAAAGCTTACATTGCTTGTGGCTGAAGACAACGAAAGTAACTACCTGCTCTTTGAGACAATCCTCTCCAACGACTACAACCTCATCCATGCATGGGACGGTCGTGAGGCAGTCGACCTGTTCAAACAGCATCAGCCCAATATCATCATCATGGATATCAACATGCCCAACATGGATGGTTATGAGGCTACACGCGAGATACGCAAGGTATCCAAGACTGTGCCTATTATCGCCGTGACAGCCTACGCCTTTGCCTCCGACAAAGAGCGCATCATGGAAAACGGATTCAACGGATATGTAAGCAAGCCGGTTAACGCCAACAAGCTGAAATCAGAGCTGAAATCCACAGTCGACTCCTCCTTCATCCTCCTGTAACACACCATTACCCAATAAAAGTGAGAGGGCGCATTCGATGCGCCCTCTTTTATATGCCAGCTCGATGATACGCTGACGTATGACTCACTCGAGCGTATAATAAATCTTCTTTTGCTGTACTTGAGCATTAAACTATGTCTATAATTATTTGCAATTCAGCTTATTGTTGTATATTTGCAATTATACAAATAAAATCAGTCATTAAGCGATGAACGAGTTGCAGATTATTCGGAGCAAGATTTATGAGATACGCGGTCAGAAAGTAATGCTTGACTTCGATCTCGCCGCAATGTATGGTGTAGAGACAAGGGCGCTGAAAAGAGCAGTTCGACGAAATTTAAGTAGATTTGAAGGGGAAGACTTTATGTTTGAATTAACTAAAGATGAACTTTCAAGATACCAAATTGGCACCTTGAACTCTGGTCGCGGACATAATTTTAAATACATGCCATTCGCCTTCACGGAATTGGGCGTTGCAATGTTGTCAAGTGTACTAAGAAGTGAGGTGGCAATCGAGATAAATCGGGGTATAATGCGAGCATTTGTTGCTGTACGCCAAATGATTTCTACCGATTGCCCTGTCGACCGGCTTTCTGCACTTGAAAAGAATTTCAACGAGCTAAAGCAAGAATTAGAGGAAGTTTTTGCCGATTATAATGACATCAACGAGAACACCCGTGCACAACTTGATGCAATCAATACGACACTTGCCGAATTGCAGGCATCGCCCAAAAGCATTCCGCGCCGACCGGTAGGTTTCATCTCGCCTCAGGAATAGCGTAAGTGTGTGTCAAAGAATTATAATCTGTCGTGATGCGGGAGAGCTTCCACTCGCCTTACATCGTCTTATGAATCACCGCATAGCTATGGACATTGTGTACGCGGCAAACCTACATTATAATCGGATGTTGGAGGCGTGGACCTGGATTTTGTCGGGATCGGGGATACGCATGTAGTCGCCGTAGATACGACGCAAGTAGCCGTCAGGGTCGGCAGGAGCCAGAAATCTGTACCCCTCAAAATCGACCTCGCTCACAGGCAATAGCTCCGACATCTGCCGTGGTGCAGAAAAGAAGCTCGGCATCACATGACGCATCTGTCCGCGCGCACCTATCCGGCTCACAGCCCTCATCACCGGAAAAACGATACCATGCAGCACCGGGCGCAGCAGCATGTTGCGCAACGCCCCCGGCGACTTTACCCGCCATTTCAGCTCAGTGCCCACAAGCTTGCACCCGAGACGGTGAAGCTTGCGCGACGAGGAAGGCGCAATAGTGAACACATCGATGTAACATCCGCGATATTTCAGCAGTGAGTCGAGTCCGTTGCTCTCCTCCACAAGCGAATTGAGATCACGCAACTTGCCGAATGCGAAAAGGAATTCCGGGTCATTGGCGGTTGTCTGCACAACATACCTCGGGTCGCCTACCCGCTCCACAGCTTCCTGAAAACGCGGAAAATCGGTCGCAAGCATCTCCACATCCACGTCATCGTCCCAGGGGATAAATCCGCCATGACGCATTGCGCCTATAAGTGTGCCGGAACTGAGCCAATAAGGTATGTCATTGCTGCGACACACCTTATCGATAAATTTCAGCATCTCCAGCAATTTAAGCTGATGACGGCGCAGCAACGAACCGTCGGGATTAAACCGGCAGCGCAGCCCGGCTTGTATCTCAATATCAATCATTGTCAAAATCTTTATTCTTCTTTAAAATCATGTTGTAAAACCGTCGGAGGTCGGCGACGGCGCGTAACCGGAAAAGAAATGCCATCGCGACATAAAGCATCAGGTAGAACGACGCCTTCATCCACCACGACAGCCCCGGCAACAGCAATATGACCACGGCGGCGGCAAGTCCTGTCGCAAGCGGGGGCAAGACACAGCGCATCTGCCGCCACAACGCACAACCGACATATTTCCGCGACAGCAGTGCATTGACAAGGAATATATTGAAATTGCTCGCCACAATCGCCCACATGATGCCCTCCATCCCGTACATCATCCCGGCAAGAAGCAGAGCGAGCAACATCCCCCATTTATAAAAGCTCCACCGGAAAAGCACTTTACTGTGACCGAGAGCCGCAACGGCATAAAAATTGACATTCTGAAGGCTGACAAATATACCGCCTACGCAAAGTATGCGGAAATATGGCACACATGGGAGCCACACGTCGCCATAAAGCGTCATCACAAGCGGCTCTGCTACAATCATCAGTATTATCAGCACCGGAAACACCACCGCCGCGATAACCCTCATGCCGAGTGCTGTCATGGCGGCAAGACGTTCACGGTCATTCTGGATGTTGGAGAAAAACGGGAAAAGCACCTGTACCAGCACCTGCGGCACAGCGTATGATGTCACCTGATCCAGCTTGTATGCCTGCGTGTAATATCCCATGTCGGTGGTCGAAAAGCGTTTTCCAATTATCACCCCCTGAAGATTACGACATATCTCCTGCAATATTGAAGCGGCAAGCATATAGCCCCCGAACCCGAACAATGACCTGAACGACTGCTTTGAAAAACCGCCCGACGGATGCCAGCGGTTAAGCACCCAGTAGAGCATCGTTATCATCGCCTGGTTTATGACCGTCATGGCTACAAGACTCCACACACCGAATCCACGAAATGCCATCACTATTGCCACACACGAGGCTGTGACGTAGCTCGTAAGATTGACTATCGCCAGACGCTTGAACGCAAGTTCCTTCTTAAGTCTTACAAGCTGCACCTGTGCAAGCGCGCTTATGACCAGGTTAAGGCTGATGACACGCAACACATCGCAAAACACCGGCATACCGAAGTAACGCGCCACGGCCGGTGCCGCGACAAACAGAGCGCCATACAAGAGCAAAGAGAAGCCTAAATTCCAATAGAATATAGTCGAATAATCGACCTGCGTCGGCGATTTGCGCTGAATGAGCGCCGACCCGAAACCGCCGTCAATTATAGTCTGAGACACCGCTATAAATATTGCCAGTACGCCAATTACACCGAAATCGGCAGGAAGCAACAGATTGGCAAGCACAAGGTTAACCGCAAACTGCAACACCATGTTACCGAAACGGTCGGCGGTAGCCCATGCAGTTCCTTTCAATGCCTTTCTGCCAAGCGTGTCAGCCATAAGCGGTCAATGAATCATAGATGATATAAGATAGTCGATCGATGCCGCATCAAGACAAGCCACCGCCCTTGCGTCAGGGCTGTCGGCGATGGTGTCACCATCAATGTAATGCTTCCCGACACGCTCCTGAAACCACCGGATAATCATGTCGATAGTGGGAGTGGCAATTCCGAGCCGTGAACACACCATTTTTATCAGCATCATACCGTAAGGGAAATCCTCAGTGAAATAACGATTGTCATAGTCAGGCATATAGCCTCCCTCTACCTTTTTCATCGGTGCGGGAATACCCTTGAACGCCGCGATACTACGTATCTTGCGGGTAAGGGAAGGGGTATCGGTCGACTCATAATAATCAAGCAGCGACGGAATATGGTCGGGAGCGATACCAAGCCGCCTGACGGCAAGCTGAAACTCGCTGTCGCAGGCTATCAGCAGTTCCGAGCTTTCATCGGTCCAGTCGGAATAAAACGCTGGTACTTCCTTGAACGGAGCGTCGCAATCCTTAAACATGGCATAGAGACGCGACGGGTGAAGTATCGGATTACTGTTGGTGAGCGTCACCTCAAGCGGATGGGCAAGCACCGACACGGGCGTAGCAAACATGTCGGCAAACATGGAAGAGATACCGTCCCGGTCATCAACACCGCTGAACGCCACTTTTATACAGTTCCGGTAGCCAAGCAGGTGAGCGGAGTGACCATAACTTTCAAGACGCGAGATAAACGGCACACGCTGAAGTCCGAAAAGACGCGCGTCACTGCCAAGCACATTTATTGCCATTATGAAAAAGCCGGTGCAAGAGAACACACTTCCTACAAGTGCGTCATGCCGCAACCACGGCTTTATGGCAACCAGTTTGTCATGTATAGCCGGACCGGGAAGACATACCAGCACCATATCTGCATCGGGTATCACAACCGCCGGGTCAGCCGACACGCAGTCAAGCCGCCCCGAAAAATGCTTTCCGTCAGGGTCAGTCACATCAACTTTGCTGCTCCAAGACACAGGATGATCGGTCAGCACATTCACCCCGTAGCCGCGTGAGGCGACAAATCCGGCAAGCACAGTGCCGACATTGCCGCCGCCCACAATACATATCTTCATTCCGTCACCCTTGCCGCACTCCATAATTACAGCGATTTAAGGGCATCGGTCAAAGCCCGGTTATCGGCAGTGTCCCTTACGGCGATACGTATGTATTGTGCTCCTGACGGAAATCCCCGTTTGCCCGAGCAATCTTTTATCAACAGGTTGTACCGGTCAAGCAATATCCTCGTAAGTTCACCTGCAGTAAAGCGCGATGTCACCTCACACAGGAAATAGTTTGCCGCCGAGGGCATCACACGCAGATAATCCACCGCTTGCAGCTCTTCATAGAGGGTATCGCGCACCTTCCTTATCTTGCGGCAAGCTTCATCGTAAGATTTTTCATATTTGCCGAAAATCTGCATGTAATACTCGCCAAAAGAATTGATGTTCCATATCGCACAAGCCGAGCGCAATTTTCTGACAAGCTCCTTGTCGGAACTTACAAGCACCCCGAGACGCAGACCGGGCACACCATAAGACTTCGAGATACTTTTCACCACCACAAGGTGCGGAGCGTTTTCAAGCACCCGATTGTGGAGAAGCGTATTGTCATCACCGTCAGCAAAGTCGACAAATGACTCGTCGACAACAAGTCTTATATTCCTGACGCGCGTCCACTCGACAAGCCTCATAAGGTCGTGACGCGGTATGAAATTGCCCGACGGGTTATCGGGATTTATCACGAGCAGTGTGGCGATATCCTTGTCGGCAAAATATGTCATCAGGTCGTCGGCTGTATAGCGGAATTCGTTATTGTCGGGGACAAATACTTCGACTTCATCACTGTCCTTACGGTTGGGATATTCCTCAAAGGTCGGTGCGGTTACGCCAAGACGACCGTCGCAATGCTCCATGAGCGCCTTGATAAGTTCGGCGGCTCCGTTGCCTGTCACTACATAATCATGACGCACACCGAAATATTTAGCACCGAGGAGCGAGTTCACGCCCATTCCCGAGGGATAATTGCGCAAAAGCACGTCAAAACTACTTTTCATCTCATCAATCATCTTTGCTGTCGGGAAATAGGGATTGACAAGGTAGCAGAAATCCTTAAGCCCCGGATAGCGCCAGTAACCGCCGTAACTGTGCTGCAGCTTTTCAAGACGTGCGTCGACATCGGCAAATATGGTCTCGGCTATGCGGAGATCCTGCACGTCGTCAATCTCATACCAGGGAAGACCGCCGATGGAAAGCGCCTTTATTCCCGTAGTGTCGACAAGAGTGATTACACGCAACACCTGCTCGTAATACTCATTGTCGCCGAGCACCTTGATATATGCCTCCAGAAACGGCAGATAACAGCGCGTGGCAAACTCACGGCTGAACTTATAGATGTTGACCGTCTTGTAATAACTGTCGATATCGTTATAGTTAAATGCCTTTTTCGGGATAAAGCTTATTATATTGTCATCCTCGTCAAGACGCACCATAGTGCCGTCCATCCAAGGTTCATAAGGCGCGACGAGAGCCACATCAGGATGTTCCGACGCGTATATCATGTCAATAACCGCGTCATCAACGATTATATCCGATTCAAGCAGCAATGTATCGTCATCCTGCATGACATCGCGCGCAAGCCAGAGCGAATATATATTGTTGGTCTTGTCATATACATTGTTCTCGACATATTCCACGTTCATCTCCGGGAAACGCCCTGAGATGTAATCGCGCAACTTCGCTCCCTCATAGCCGATGACTATCACGACCCTTGACAAGGGGAGACGCTGCAGCTGCATGAGCATGCGGTCAATCAGCAAGACCCCGTTGACGGGTACCATACATTTGGTGTTTCCCGCCGTAAACTCGCCGAGACGGCGTCCGAGTCCGGCTGCCAGTATAATTGCTTGCATATTAGTAATTGAGGTTAATTAGCAAGCAAAGTTACCATTTTTTGACGGTATTGGTAGCGTCTATATGGAAATATTTGAGTAACTTGCGCCATAATTTGCAATCCGATGAAACAATTTACCAACGTAAATGACATAGGCGACCTCCGGCTTGCCGTGAAGGAGGCGCTCGAAGTAAAAGCCAACCGTTTTGGCTACAAGCATCTTGGCGAAAACAAGACGCTACTGATGATATTTTTCAACTCCTCGCTGCGCACTCGCCTAAGCACCCAGAAGGCGGCGATGAATCTCGGAATGAATGTAATCGTGCTTGATGTCAACCAGGGCGCGTGGAAACTCGAGACCGAGCGTGGCGTAATCATGGATGGCGATAAGCCCGAACACCTTCTTGAGGCAATCCCCGTGATGGGCTGTTACTGTGACGTGATAGGAGTAAGGTCATTCGCCCGCTTTGAGTCGAAGACCGATGACTACGAGGAAAAGATTCTAAATCAGTTTATCCGCTATTCGGGGCGACCCGTATTCTCTATGGAAGCCGCCACGCGCCACCCCTTGCAGTCATTCGCCGACCTTATCACCATAGAGGAGCATAAGACCGTCGAGCGTCCGAAAGTAGTAATGACATGGGCACCCCACCCCAAGGCACTCCCGCAGGCTGTCCCCAACTCATTTGCCGAGTGGATGAATGCCGCAGGCTACGACTTCGTGATAACCCATCCACACGGCTACGAGCTCGACCCGGCGTTTACCGGCAACGCAAAAATCGAGTATGACCAGGACAAGGCTCTTGCCGGAGCCGACTTCGTGTACGCTAAAAACTGGAGCGCATACACCGACCCCAATTACGGCAAGGTGCTCAGCACCGACCGCAGCTGGACCGTCACCGCAGAGAAAATGGCACTCACCAACAACGCTTTCTTCATGCACTGTCTTCCTGTAAGACGCAACATGATTGTAAGCGACGAGGTAATCGAGAGTCCGCGCTCACTTGTCATACCTGAAGCGGCAAACCGCGAAATCTCGGCAGAAGTGGTGTTAAAACGTATCCTCGAATCACTTTAACCCACGGCTTGCAACAATGGCAACCAGAACACCCGCTGAAGTAATCGATGCGGCGATGAACGCCGGACAAAACAAGTTGCGGCTGCAGGCATCGGGCTACACCTCATTTGTAATCCTCACAATGCTTGCAGGCGTCTATATAGCTTTCGGAGGCACTTTGTCGCTTATCATCGGCTATGGATTCCCGGGGCTCACGGCTGACAACCCCGCGTTGCAGAAACTTCTGAGCGGAGCCATGTTCCCTATCGGGCTCATACTGGTGGTAGTGCTCGGTGCAGAGCTGTTCACCGGTAACAACGCCCTGCTGATGCCGCCGCTGATGGCGAAAAAATGCTCCTTGCGCGATGTGCTCGTAAACTGGGCGCTCGTGTATCTCGGAAATTTCCTCGGGGCAATACTGTTTGTACTCGTAATGGTCTATTTTGTCGGGCTCACGGCACCCGAGCCTTACCATTCGGCGATAATCGGCATCGCGCAGGCAAAAGTCTCTATGCCCTGGCTCGTGGTGATGGTTAAAGGCATCGGCGCCAACTGGTGTGTATGTCTGGCGATATGGCTTGCGCTGTCGGCAAAAAGCAGCGGGGCTAAGATGTTTGGATGCTGGCTGCCGGTGATGGCGTTTGTCGCCCTCGGCTACGAGCACTCCATCGCCAACATGTTTTTCATACCGTGCGGAATGCTCGAAGGGGCTGATGTCACGGCATGGCAGATGATATGGCGCAATCTTATCCCAGCCACGATAGGCAACATCATCGGAGGCGCTCTGCTTGTAGGATGTATCCACACATATCTGCACCTGAAAAAATCAGAATAATCAACTATAATCACAACATAAAAACTATATTAAGATGAGCAATTGGTTTGAAACAAAAGTTCGTTACGAAAAAATGATGGAAAACGGCACACAGAAAAAGGTAAACGAGCCCTACATGGTCGATGCCCTAAGCTTCACCGAAGCGGAGGCGCGCACTATCGAGGAACTCACCCCGTTTATCTCCGGCGAGTTTTCCATCTCAGCGGTAAAACGCACCAATATTACGGAAATATTCTGGGATGATGCCGCCGACAAATGGTATCATGTCAAGGTCAATTTCATAACACTTGACGAAAAGACCGCCGTCGAGAAAAAGACTACTAGCCATATCCTTGTCGCCGCCAACAATTTCCGCGAGGCGCTTGACAATTTCATGGAAGGCATGAAGGGCACGATGGCTGATTTTGAAGTATCGTCAATCGCCGAGACCACTATAATGGATGTATTCAAGGCAAAACTTGGCGGCAGCGAATCACCCGCAGAATAAAATGAACGGAATAGCACAACGTATCGACGAGATAACTTCGACACTGCCCGGGGGAGTAACCCTTGTGGCAGTGTCGAAATTTCATCCTGCCGAAGCTATCATGGAAGCATACGTGGCGGGGCAGCGTGTATTTGGAGAAAGCCGCGCCACGGAACTTGTGGAAAAAGCCTCCATCCTCCCCGCCGACATAGAATGGCACTTCATCGGACACCTCCAGACCAACAAGGTACGTCTTGTCGTTCCCCACGCCGAGCTTATCCAGAGCGTCGACTCCGAGCGTCTGCTCCGGTGTATCGACTCGGAAAGCCGTCGCATAGGCAAAGTCACCGACATACTGCTTCAACTGCATGTGGCGCTGGAAGAAACAAAATTCGGCTTTCTTCCCGACGAGCTTACGGAATTGCTTGCAGGAGGAATCCTTGAGGAGACACCCAATGTCAGAGTGCGCGGCATCATGGGCATGGCAAGCAATGTCGACGACAACGCCCGCATCGAACGCGACTTCAAGACGATACGCTCAACTTTTGACCGCATAAAATCACTGTCACTGCACGGGACAGGAGCATTTGACACCGTAAGCATGGGCATGAGCCACGATTACCGGCTCGCAATAAGCTGTGGAAGCAATATGGTGAGGATAGGCACGACAATATTCGGAGAAAGGGAATATTGATGCCAATATTATGTTTTTGAGCATAACCCGATACGCCACTGAAAAAAAATCGCTAATTTTACAGAATTAACCAAAAATCACTCTTTAATCAAGAATCACTATCAATCAAAAACGGTTTACACATGGTACAAAAAACACAGTCCAACGGTAGAACGATTGCCATCATCGCGATGTTTTTCCTATTCGCGATGATATCGTTTGTAACCAATCTTGCCGCCCCCATCGGCACAATATGGGGAAATACATTTGAAGGCAACAGCGTGCTCGGCATGATGGGCAACATGATGAACTTCCTCGCTTATCTGTTCATGGGCATTCCCGCCGGTAACCTTCTTGTAAAAATCGGTTATAAGAAGACAGCACTCTGGGCGATGGCAATCGGTGTCATCGGCTTGTTCGTGCAATTCCTTTCAAGCCAGGCAGGCGCCGATACCCCCCTCTTCACCATGCAGTCGTCAATCGACGAAGGCGGCATGATGGTGACCAAGGAATTTACCGTTTGCCTCAACTTCCTGATTTATCTTCTGGGAGCATTTATCTGCGGTTTCTGCGTATGTATGCTCAACACCGTAGTTAACCCGATGCTCAACCTCCTCGGTGGCGGCGGCAACAAGGGCAACCAGCTTCTTCAGACCGGTGGAGCGCTTAACTCCCTGTCAGGTACACTGACTCCCTTCTTCGTTGGCGCACTCATAGGTCAGCTCACAAAATCGACCACTATCCAGGCTGTGACTCCCCTGCTCTTCATCGCTATGGGCGTATTTGTCGCAGCATTTATCGTAATATCTTTCGTGGCTATTCCGGAGCCCAATCTCTCAAAGGGTCATAAGAAAGTAAAATACAGCCACAGTCCCTGGAATTTCCGTCACACAGTGCTTGGTGTAATCGGTATATTCATCTATGTGGGTATCGAAATCGGTATCCCGGGCACACTTAACTTCTACCTCGCCGACCAGAAGGCATCGGGCGCAGGCGTGATTGGCGACGCCTCTACAATCGCAGGCGCAATCGTCGCCGTCTACTGGCTGCTCATGCTTGTAGGCCGTAGCCTCAGCGGCGCCATCAGCGGAAAGGTGTCGACTCGCGCACAGCTTATCAGCGTGTCGGCGGTAGCTACCGTGCTTGTGATACTCGCCATCTTCATCCCCAAGACTGTCACCGTACCGGTGCCGGAATTTGTCTACAGCGGCGTTAACGGCGAACAGGCAATGGTACCTGTAAGCGCATATCTTCTGGTCATCTGCGGTCTCTGCACCTCGGTTATGTGGGGCGGTATCTTTAACCTTGCAGTAGAGGGTCTCGGAAAATATACCGCGCAGGCATCAGGTATCTTCATGATGATGGTTGTGGGCGGTGGTGTCCTTCCCCTCCTCCAGCAGTTTATAGCAAAAGAGGCAGGCTACATGACAAGCTACTGGCTTATCGTGGCATGTCTGTTGTATCTCCTGTTCTACGGTCTTGTCGGCAGCAAGAATGTCAACACCGACATCCCGGTACAGGAAGAGGCATCTGACGAAGAGCAACTATATCTCTAACTATACCTATATACTTAATTTATTTTTAACTTTTTATTTATGGACAAAAACCTCATGACTCGTGCAGCTGACAATATCCGTGTCCTGGCTGCATCAATGGTGGAAAAAGCAAAATCAGGCCACCCCGGCGGTGCTATGGGTGGAGCCGACTTCGTGAATGTCCTGTACTCATCGTTTCTTGTAACGGATCCCGACAATCCCACTTGGATCGCGCGCGACCGCTTCTTCCTCGACCCCGGTCACATGTCACCGATGCTATACTCGGTGCTTGCCCTTACCGGCAAATATTCAGTCGAGGAGCTTAAGGAATTCCGTCAGTGGGGAAGCCCCACTCCCGGCCATCCCGAACTGCACCCCGAGCGCGGTGTGGAAAACACTTCCGGTCCTCTCGGACAAGGTCACGTGATGGCCGTGGGTTGTGCTATCGCAGAGCGTTTCCTTCAGGCTCGCTTCGGTGACTGGATCGCTCACAAGACTTACGCGTTTATTTCCGACGGTGGTGTACAGGAAGAGATTTCACAGGGCGCAGGACGCCTTGCCGGATATCTCGGTCTCCACAATCTCATAATGTTCTATGACAGCAACTCCATCCAGCTCTCTACCGAGACCAAGGCGGTGACCACCGAGGATACCGCAGCCAAGTATCGCGCATGGCACTGGAATGTGATTGAAGTCGACGGAACCGATCCTCTCGCAATGGCAGGCGCACTTGAGGCTGCCATCGAAGAGAAGGAGCGCCCCACTATCATCATAGGCAAGACCATCATGGGCCGTGGCGCTGTCACCGCCGATGGCAAGTCTTATGAAGGCAAATGTGACACTCATGGCAACCCGCTCAGCGCATCGGGTGCCGACTACGCCAGGACAATGGAAAATCTGGGTGCCGATCCCGCCGATCCCTTCCACATCTGGGAAGATGTCAAGAAGCTCTACGACGATCGTGCAGCAGTGCTCCGTGAAGAGGTGAAGGCTCGTTACGCTGCCGAAAAGGCTTGGCGCGAGGCAAATCCCGAGCAGGCAGCCGTGCTTGACGGTTATCTCGCAGGCAAACTTCCCGAAATCGACTGGAAGGGCATAGCCCACAAGCCCGGTATCGCAACCCGTGCGGCATCAGCCGACGTGCTTGCCGAGCTTGCCAAGAAAGTAGGCAACATGATCTGCGCTTCTGCCGACCTTGCCAACTCTGACAAGACCGATGCATTCCTCAAGCAGACCCATCCCCTCACTCACGGCGACTTCTCCGGAGCATTCCTCCACTGCGGCGTGACCGAGCTTACGATGGCTGCAATAATGAACGGTATCGTCCTTCACGGCGGTCTTATCGCCGCATGCGGCACATTCTTCGTATTCTCCGACTATATGAAGCCCGCTGTCCGCATGGCAGCTCTCATGGAACTTCCCGTCAAGTATATCTGGACTCACGATGCATTCCGCGTGGGTGAAGACGGTCCTACCCACGAGCCCGTGGAGCAGGAAGCCCAGATACGTCTCATGGAAGAGCTCCGCAACTTCAAGGGTCAGCCCAGTATGCTCGTGCTTCGCCCCGGCGACGCTGCCGAGACTTCGGTATGCTGGAAGATGGCGATGGAAAATACCAAGACCCCGACCGCTCTCATCCTCAGCCGCCAAAACATCCCCGACCTTCCCGCATCGAGCGGCGACCGCTACGAGGAAGCTCTTGGCGCAGAAAAGGGCGGCTACATCGTTGTTAACGCAGCCAACCCTGCCGTTACTCTCGTGGCAAACGGCTCTGAGGTATCCCTCCTCGTTGAGGTTGCCGGTCTTCTTGCCAACGAAGGCATCGCGGCACGCGTGGTATCAGTACCCTCAATCGGACTCTTCGAGTGCCAGCCCGAGGCTTACCGCAATAGCGTGATTCCCGCCGACGGCAAGGTATTCGGTTTGACCGCAGGACTTCCCTCTACGCTACGCGGCGTGGTAGGTCGCAACGGCGAGGTATTCGGTCTCGACCACTTCGGCGCATCGGCTCCCTACAAGGTGCTCGATGAGAAATTCGGCTTCACCGCACCCGCGGTACTCGCCCAGGTCAAAGCCTACCTCAACAAGTAAGGAACACTACAATACCCAATACCCAAGCGGGGTGCAGTCAATCACGACAGCACCCCGCTTTTTTATAGCTCCCCCTACCCAACCACTTCTACCCGGCAGCGGCTTGCATAATCATCACAGGGAGTTGTCAACTTTCATCAGACAGGGTCCTTAAGGTCATTGGGAAATGCGCAGCTGAGAACGTCAGAGAAGACACCATCATGGCTAAACGAGGACTTCCCCCGCGCGAAAACAATGGCGAAATGAGGTATTTTTCGGTCAGTTTTTGATAAGACGCAAAAATGTTGTAATTTTGCACTGCAGACCGCACAGCGGAAGCCCGGTCAAGGGCAACGCGGGTGGGTCGGCAGACATTTGAAAAGCGTTTACTTGACGCTCTTTCTTGACTTTCCGAAATCTGGTAAATTTCATTCACTGTCAAGGATGCAGCAAACAGGTAGATGCCAATGTGGATATGTATATTCTCATGACAGCAAGCGCGCAAGCGTGAACTGTCGGTGTATTACACATATTCTGCGTGAGGCTTCTGCAAGTTTGCTCGTTCAACAGTGAAGGGCGATACCAGAGCCTCGGAAAGTGGAACGGGCAACGGTATGGCTCTCACGCTTTTTTTTTGCTAATTTTAATGCCGCAAAGAGAGTCAGGCGGCAAAGAATTAAAAAAATGAACAAACTGACTAAATTAATGTCACTCGGTTTTGTTGCCTTCTCCCTTGCCATGACATCCTGCGGAGATGACAATGATGAGCCAAACCCCAATCCTAATCCCGGCGAAGAAACCGGCGCCACGGTAAACCCGGCAACTGTATTCACCAACGGTCTTCCGACTCAAGTGGGCAACTATGTGATTACCAAAAACAGCAACGGTCTTGTGACAAAGATTGTTGACGATGATGTGGTCACGACATTCGACTATTCTCCTGCAAAGTCAAAGTCCAGAGCCGCGACACGTCCCACCGACTACGATATGACGATGAATGTAGAATGGGGCGGCGACAAGGACGGAGTTGACTTCTACATCCAGCTCAATGCACAGGGCTACATCGAATACGCCTTCGAAGAGGATGAAGACGAGGATGATGGAATAACCTACAACGAATGGTGGTTTAAGTACAATGCCAACGGACAGCTCATCGAGATGAAACGCACCGAGGGCGACAACGAGGTGACCACGATAAACTACAATGCCGACGGCGACATCACAAGCGTATCAGTCAAGGACGACGTAGATGGTCAGAAGATGACAGCTACAGTAGGCTATACCGACGCATCTCACGCCACACCGATCCTGAACAAGAGCGGCATCATGCTTTATGACGACAGCTTCAGAATCGACATGGACGAAATGGCTACCGCTTATTACGCCGGACTTCTCGGCAAGGGCACCAAGCATCTTCCCTTGACCAACAAAGAGATTTCTTACGGAGAGACTGATAACTATACCTTCGTATGGGTATTGAATGCAAGTGACATGCCTACCAGCTTCACAAGCAGCTACACAAACCAGTATGGCTCCTACACCGACGATCCCGTAATCTTCAAATGGTAAAAACAACACCAAACCATAACGGGGCGATGCCAAAATCCAGGCACCGCCCCGTCTTTTTTATCAACCGATCCGATTCTGTGACACAATCCCATCAGTTAAAATAGCCTGAATCTCAATTATTTTTGTAATTTTGCATTTATAATACCTCTGGATTTATGACAGTCGATTTAGTCAATATACAGCGTCTAACAAATAAGCACGAGGGCATTGACGTTGAGTTTAAAGAAACCACAGGTCAACTTGATCGAGGAATGGAATCATTGTGTGGTATGCTCAATGGGTCCGGTGGCATTGTAGTGTTTGGCATCAAAAATTCCGGCAAGATTGTCGGACAGGAAATCGGAGACAAGACAACCCGCATGATTGGTGAAGCTCTGTGTCGCTTCGAGCCATCGGTAGATATACAGCCCAAATATATCAGACTAAACGACTCTGATAAACATCTTATTGTATTTGAATCAGAAGGAAACAATCCGGACAGACCCTATTCTTATGACGGCAGACCCTATCAGCGACACGACAGTGTCACATCTGTCATGCCTCACGATAAATATGCCCGTATGATCATGCACCGTGGTGGCATCAAGTACAAATGGGATACATTACCTAACGAGAATTTGAAATTTGAGGATCTTGATGAGAGCCGTATTCATTGGGCAATCCGTCAGGCTCTTGAGTTAGGAAGGTTGAAAGACGGCGCCTACACCCGCGATCCCATTGCCATTCTTGAAAAATTCAAGGTGCTTAAGAACGGCGTCTATACTAATGCCGCAGCAGTACTTTTCGGAAAGGACTTCTTTTACTATCATAACTGCATCATCCGACTTGCCCGTTTCCGTGGTACAGACAAACGCGAATTTCTCGACAATCAGCAGATTGAGGGAAATATCTTCGATCTGCTCAACGAAGTTACGCCTTTCTTTCTTAAGCATCTTTCGGTAACAAGCCGAATGGAAGGCATGTATCGCAAGGACGAACTGGAAATTCCAATAACAGCCTTGCGCGAGTGCTGTGCAAATGCACTGGCTCATATGGATTGGAGAAAAACAGCGTCTGTCGGCGTCGCTATATATGATGACCGCATAGAGATCGAGAATGCAGGTATGCTACCTGAAGAAATACCTGCGACCCAACTTGTATACGGTTCTCACATACTTGACTCTCATACTTCAGAGCCGCCCAATGAAATCATAGCCCGCGTCATGTATTACAGTGGCGTCATCGAACATTGGGGGAGAGGATTGTCTATGATATTTGAAGACTGCAAACAGGCAGGGCTTAAACAACCCATTGTAACCGACGAAAAAGGGGTAGTTAGAGTAACTTTCATGCGTCCGAATTTATCGTCTCACAAAAATGGCACGATAAATGATACGATAAATGATACGATAAATGATACGATAAATGATACGATAAATGACACTGAAAAACTGATTTATAATCGCATCGTCTCCACTCCTGGCATTAGTGCAGTCACCTTGGCTAATGAATCCGGGAAAAGTATTATAACAATCAAACGAGCATTGAAACGCTTAGTGGAACTAAATATTATAGAATATCGCGGTTCTAAAAAGACAGGAGGATATTTCAGCCTATAATACCCTCTTTCAGCGATTTCTGTACAATTTTCGGGAAGGTGTTGCACGGGTGGAGAAAAAGTTGTAACTTTGCGGCGTTTTTAACACATTATTAAATAATTATTATTCACAATGAATCATTACGAAACCGTTTTCATTTTAACTCCCGTTTTGTCTGATGCTCAGATGAAGGAAGCGGTAGACAAGTTCACCGGCGTAATCACAGCCAACGGTGGAGCTATTGTCAACGAAGAGAACTGGGGTCTCCGCAAGCTCGCCTACCCCATTCAGAAAAAGTCAACCGGCTTCTACACTCTCGTAGAGTTTGACGCAACCCCCGACACTATCAAGAAACTCGAAATCCAGTTCCGTCGTGACGAGCGTGTACTTCGTTTCTTGACATTCCGTCTTGACAAGTATGCTCACGAGTATGCAATCAAGCGTCGCAGCCTCAAGGGTGCAAAACAGAATCAAACAACCGAAACAGAAGTAAAGGAGGACTAAATCATGGCACAGGCACAATCAGAAATTCGCTATCTCACTCCGCTGTCAGTGGATGTAAAGAAGAAGAAATATTGTCGCTTTAAGAGAAGTGGCATCAAGTATATCGACTACAAGGATCCTGAATTCCTCAAGAAGTTCCTCAACGAGCAGGGCAAGATACTTCCCCGCCGTATCACCGGTACTTCGCTCAAATTCCAGCGTCGTGTGGCACAGGCAGTAAAGCGTGCTCGTCACCTTGCACTCCTCCCCTACGTGACTGACTTGATGAAATAATCTTAACAACAGAGACAATTACATTATGAAAATTATATTGAAAGAAGACATCTCCGGTCTGGGTTACAAGGATGATGTTGTTGAAGTAAAAAGCGGATATGGCCGCAACTACCTTATTCCCCAGGGCAAGGCAGTGATCGCCTCTGAGTCGGCTCTCAAGGTACTCGCCGAAAATCAGCGCCAGCGCGCTCATAAGCTCGCCAAGATCAAGGCTGATGCAGAAGCTGCTGCAAAGGCTCTCGAAAATGTAGCTCTCACCATCGCTGCAAAGACCAGCGAGGCAGGTACCATCTTCGGTTCAGTCAACGCCGCCACTATCGCTGAGGCTCTTGAGAAGCTCGGACACAATGTTGACCGCAAGCTCATCACTCTCAAAGAAAACATCAAGGAGCCGGGAAAATACAACTGCACCATCACTTTCCACAAGGAAGTGAGCGTAGAGCTTCCCTTCGAGGTTGTAGCTGAAGCAGCTGAATAATCTCCCACTCCCAACTCCCTGCAAATACAAGAAAATGCCGTGTCAGAAATGACATGGCATTTTTTGTTGGCATTGTCGCGCTTTTTTGCTAACTTAGGGGGCGCGCCGGCATTGCCGGACAATGGGTCTATGGCTTGGTACAACATTTTACTATTATTGGCATACGCCGGCACCATCATAAGCCTTGTGGCTGTGGTGCTGTCGGAAAACCGTAATCCGGTGAAGTCACTCGCATGGATTACGGTGTTGCTGATGGTGCCCGTATTCGGGGTGGTGCTGTACATCTTTTTCGGAAGAAGCCTTAAAAACACCCGCATGATCACCCGCCGCAACCGCCGCAAGCTACGCAAGCGCGAGTCGTTCCGCAGCATCGATGTAACGCGGCTGCCGCTTTCCACCGCCAGCCGCCAGCAGATAAGGATGGCGAAGACCATAACCGGCTCCATTTACTATCCCGGCAACAAGGTCGAGATATTCACCGACGGACATTCCAAATTTGACGCGCTCCTCGCCGACATCGAGAGTGCCCGCGAATACATCCATCTGCAGTATTACATATTCACCGACGACGCCACCGGCACACGCGTCGCCGAAGCGTTGATAAAAAAGGCGCAGGAAGGCGTCAAAGTAAGGGTAATCTACGACCACATCGGCTCCCTTAACACCAAATCGAAATTTTTCAAGCGCATGACCGACGCCGGCATCGCCGTGTTCCCCTTCTTCAGAGTCACATTCCCGGTATTCGCCACGAGGGTAAACTGGCGCAATCACCGGAAGATAGCGGTAATAGACGGCAAGACAGGCTATATCGGCGGGATGAACATCGCCGACCGTTATATCAACGGCGTGGCATACGGGGCGTGGCGTGACACCCATCTGCGCATCACCGGGCCCGCAGTCGGAGGGCTTCAGTATTCCTTCGCTATCGACTGGAACTTCATGGGGCAACCGCTGCTGGAAGAGCGCGCCGACACAACAGTGCGCAACGAGCCTCCCTTTACCGCCGGCATACAAATCATGACGAGCGGCCCTACAAGCACCTGGAGCAACATAGCCATGGTGTTTCAGAAGGCAATCGCCAACGCCAAGCGTTGCGTATTCCTCCAGACCCCTTACTTCCTGCCGACGGAAAGCCTGCTCCGCACCCTGCAGGCTGTCGCGCTCGCAAAAGTCGACGTGCGCATCATGCTTCCGGCAAAAAGCGACTCGGCAGTGCTCACCTACGCCTCACGAAGCTACATCCGCGAGTGTCTGCTCGCCGGGATAAAGGTGTATCTCTACGAGGGTGGCATGCTCCACGCCAAGACAGTGCTCGTCGACGACGAATTTGTGTCGGTAGGGTCCACCAACTTCGACTTCCGCAGCTTCGAGCACAATTTTGAAAGCAACGTGTTCATCTATTCCCAGGAAATAAACCGCCAGATGCGACAGATATTCCTTGACGACATAGCCCAAAGTGTGCGCCTCAGTCCGGCGGAATGGAACAAGCGTCCCAAGTGGCAGAAAATCAAGGAATCGATATTCCGCCTCCTCAGCCCGGTGCTTTGACGCAATATCATGATGCCTGCAAGCGTTTATATGGTATATATCCAATGTTAAATATAAATGCAACCGACCTATGAATTTCAGACTTATCACAAGCTTGCTGCTTGCCGCCGTCATCTCAGCCGGATGCAGCCGCAATGACACTTCACTCCGGTTTTATTCCGAGATAAAATCAGTCGACAAACTCATACTCGCCCGTATGACCATATCGAAAATGGCGACAATCGACGACATTACCCTTAGCGAGGCAAAAAACCTCAGGCAGACAGCCGACGCACTTATCAACGCAGTCAAGATAGGCGACCGCATTGCCGTCTACTCCTACGACACCTATCTGCGCGCCTACATGGACATGTCGGAACTTCAGCCGGGCGATATAACCGTAAATGAAGACGCTCACACCGTTTCGGTAGTTCTTCCTGCGATAAAGACTGAATTTGAGGGGAGAGACCTCCCGATACGCGAAAATCATTACCGCGTGACCGGGCTACGCTCACGCATCGATGCCAAAGAACGTGCGGCAATAAAGGAGCAGATGAACGAGTCGCTCAAAGAGGAGGTCAGACGCAATCCGGCATTTCAGAACCACATCAAAGCCGAGGCGCGCCGCAAAGCAATCGCCTATTTTGAATCGCTTTTAAGCGGAGAAGGCTATACAGCCGACATATCTTTTAAATCCAACTGACACAGATGAAAACGAAAAAGATATTCCCGATTATTGCAGCCGCCATTCTGCTTGGGGGCATCCTCCTCATCGTGAGCCTCAACCGCAAGTCATCCCAGCAGTCGGGCGACCTTACCATTGACGGCGCAATGGTGAAAGAAGTTGAATCAATGGTGAGACTCTGTTCGATGGACATCTACGAGGAGACGCCGGTCAAAGCCACCATAGGAAACCGTCATCTCTTCGGGCGCATAACGCTCAAAGGGTCGATAACCTTCGACCTCGAACGTATCGTCCTGAAAATGTCGGGCGACACACTGCGTGTGCAGCTTCCGCCGGAAAAAGTTGAAATTCTTGAGTCGACCGACAAAGATTCCTACATAGTCATTGACACCTGGAACGACCGCTTCATGGGTTCAGGCAGCTTTACGACAGCAGAGGAAAACAAAATAAAGGAAAAAGTGAAGCAAAACGCCATAAAGAGCATCTACCGCAAAGGTTACGTAAAGCGCGCCCGCGCAGAGGCGGCGGAAAACCTCACGGCGATGCTGTCGGCTCTTACCTCAAAGCCCGTCGTGGTCACCGACCCTACTCCCGAAGGAAATCTCCGGTGATTTCACCAAATCAAGATAAATAGCCACTAATTTTTTGGGAGAAATATGTTGCATTATAAGATTTTTATCGTACTTTTGTAAAAATTTGGGATAAATGGCAGGCGACTTACAGCAGACACTTTTGCGTATCAGCCGTAAGGCGGAGTCCCTGACAGAGCGTTACAACGCACTCTATCAGGCAAAAAAAGAAGCCGACGAGACTATCGCCGGGTTGGAGAAAAAGATTGCCGGTCAGGAAGAGGAGATACGAATCCTGAAAAGCAGGGTGGAATATCTCACCGTAGTGACCACCGCAATACCCGACCGCCGCGATGTCGAGCTGAGCCGAGCCAGGATTTCCGAATTAGTGCGGGAAATCGACAAGTGCATCACTGAGCTAAGCGAATGATGCGATGAAAGATAAACTGAATATAAAAGTAAAATTGGCTGACCTTGCCCCGCTTGGCATGGTAGTCAGTTTTGAAGGCGAAGAAGAAGTCAGGCTTGCCGAACGATACGTCAACCGCGTGTGGAGCAAGTGGATGGAATCTAAGCCTGCCGACAAGACATCAAAGGATGTACTCGGCATGGTGGCGTTACACTTTGCAAAGCTTTACGTGATAGAGCAGCGCAAAAACGAGCGTATCGACGATACGCTGAGAGATTTTGAGGAGAAGCTGGATGACATTTTGTTAAACATCGAGTAACTCCGTAAAAGGCTCTCCACCCGACATTTATTCAGGGGAGCATATCCCCGGCGTTTTGAGAGAAGTAACCTGCACTTATAACCAAAACCGCGCCGTTCCCTGCGGCGAAAGGATGGTCTATGAGTGCTTTTTGTTTAATATTATTATCATATCACATTTTTAACATATCATGGGACCACTCATACTAACCATTGTAGTAGGCGTAGTGGCAGCATTAATCGGTGTTGCCGCCACAATCATAGTTCAAAAATCAATCGGTAGAAGCCAGGCAAAGACCATCGTTGAAGAAGCGAAGCAGGAAGCCGAAGTGCTGAAGCAGAAGAAACTCCTGGAAGCCAGGGAAGAGGAGCTTCAGATCAAGGCAGAGGCGGAGAAACAGGCAAATGCGCGCCTCGCGAAGGTACAGCAGTCGGAAGCGCGCATAAAGCAGCGCGAACTGCAGCTCAACCAGCAACAGGGCGACATTGCCCGTCGCCGCAACGAGATTGACGCGACTAAAGCCAACCTCGATGCCCAGGCTGTCGTGCTCGAAGGTCAGAAAGCTGAACTTGACAAGCTCACCCGTACCGCACAGGATACACTTGAGCATATTTCAGGGCTGTCGGCTGAAGAAGCTAAAAACAAACTCGTGGAGTCGCTCAAAGACGAGGCAAAAACCGCTGCGGCAAGCTATATCAACGACATCATGGATGAAGCGAAGCTCACCGCCAACAAGGAGGCGAAGCGCATCGTCGTGCAGTCGATACAGCGTGTCGCCACCGAGACCGCCATCGAAAACTCCGTGACCGTGTTCCACATCGACTCCGATGAAATCAAGGGACGCATCATCGGTCGCGAGGGTCGTAACATCCGCGCCCTTGAGGCAGCGACCGGCATCGAAATCATTGTCGACGACACCCCCGAGGCAATCGTGCTCTCAGGCTTCGACCCCGTGCGCCGCGAAATCGCCCGGCTCGCCCTGCATCAGCTCGTGGCGGATGGACGTATCCATCCCGCACGTATCGAGGAAGTCGTGGCAAAGGTGCGCAAGCAGATAGAAGAAGAAATCGTCGAGACAGGCAAGCGCACTGCTATCGACCTCGGTATCCACGGTCTGCATCCCGACCTCATCCGCCTGGTAGGTAAGATGAAATACCGCTCCAGCTACGGACAGAACCTGTTGCAGCACTCGCGCGAGACAGCAAATCTCTGCGCCATCATGGCATCGGAGCTGGGTCTCAACCCCAAGAAAGCACGTCGCGCCGGACTCCTCCACGATATAGGCAAGGTGCCCGATGAAGAGCCCGAACTCCCCCACGCACTCCTTGGCATGAAGCTTGCCGAAAAATATAAGGAAAAGCCCGAGATATGCAACGCCATCGGCGCCCACCACGATGAAATCGAGCAGACCACGCTTCTCGCCCCGATTGTACAGGTGTGTGACGCCATCTCCGGCGCACGTCCCGGCGCACGTCGCGAAATCGTCGAGGCATATATCAAGCGCCTCAACGACCTTGAGCAGCTCGCCCTCTCCTATCCGGGCGTGATCAAGACCTACGCCATCCAGGCAGGTCGTGAACTGCGCGTGATTGTTGGCGCCGACAAGATTGACGACGTGGAGACCGAAAAGCTCTCTTCTGAAATCGCAAAGCGCATCCAGGATGAAATGACTTATCCGGGACAGGTAAAAATCACCGTAATCCGCGAGACCCGTTCAGTAAGTTTCGCAAAATAATCAGCCGGTGAGTCATGACAAAAGATACTGACGACATAACACCGCGCCATAACGAAAACGCATCATCCGGGGAGGGTGGCTCATGTGGAAACTCCTGCGGGCGTTGTGGCGGTTGTAGCCACAAGACACCCCGAGGCAATCTGCACTGCTACAACTGGCTTGGCGACATTCCCGGAGGATTTGCCGATTTCGACATGGTGGAGGTGCAGTTCAAGAACACCCGCAAAGGCTTTTATAAAAACAGCTCCAATCTTCAGCTCGCTATTGGCGACATGGTGGCTGTCGAGGCATCGCCCGGTCACGACATCGGGCAGGTGACCCTCACCGGACAGCTTGTGGCGCTTCAGATGAAGAAAGCCAACATAAAGCCAGATGCGGAGATACGCCGCATATTCCGCAAGGCAAAACCTGCCGACCTTGAAAAATATGAGGAGGCGAAAGCGAAGGAAAACGACACCATGATACGCTCACGCAAAATCGCCGAGAGCCTTAAGCTCAACATGAAGATAGGCGACGTGGAGTATCAGGGCGACGGCAACAAGGCTATCTTCTATTATATAGCCGACGAGCGCGTAGATTTCCGCCAGCTCATAAAGGTGCTTGCCGAAACCTTCAAGGTAAGAATCGAGATGAAGCAGATAGGCGCGCGACAAGAGGCAGGCCGCATAGGCGGTATCGGTCCCTGCGGCAGGCCGCTCTGCTGTTCAAGCTGGATGACCAATTTCGTGTCGGTGGCAACGAGTGCGGCGCGCTACCAGGACATCTCGCTCAATCCGCAGAAACTTGCCGGACAGTGTGCGAAGCTCAAATGCTGCCTCAACTTCGAAGTCGACACCTACGTGGAAAGCGTGAAGAGAATGCCTCCGCGCGATGCCACACTGGAAACCGTTGACGGCACATTCTATCACTTCAAGACCGACATTTTCAAGCGCGAGATTACCTACTCGACCGACAAGGCGATGCCCGCCAACCTGGTGACCATCCCTGCCGACCGTGCCTTTGAGGTTATCTCCATGAACAAGCGCGGTGAAAAGCCCGAAAAGCTTGCCGCCGAAGGAAGCGAGAAGCCGAAGGAGCGCAAGGAGTTTGTCGAGATTGTAGGTCAGGACAGCCTTACCCGCTTTGACAAGGCGAAAAAGAAAAAGAAGAAAAAGAAGCCGCAGGGCGAGCAGAAAGAGGGAACGAAACCCGATGCCAACGGCTCGAAACCCGACAACCGCAACGGCAACGCCCAACAGCAGCCCCGACAGCAGCAACAACAGCAGCAGCCGCCACGCAACCGTCAGGCAAAACAGCTCCGCCACGACCCTTCAGCCGACAACAAGCCTAAGGACTCCGCGCCGGCACCTGAAAACTGACAATGACGAAAGCGAAATATCACATATCAACAATCTTATGTTCATTATGCCTGGGCGCCTGTGTGCCCGGGCAAAATGACTTTTGTGAGTTCCGCCAACTCCCCGAAGAAGGCTGGGCGTATGGCGACACGCTATGCTTCACCCCGCAGTTTGCCGACTCCACGGTCACGTCAGTGCCCGTGATTGCCCTGCGCCACAATAACTCCTATCCTTACAGCAACCTGTGGCTTGAACTTTCCCGTATCAACGCCGACAGCACCGTGACGCGCGACACAGTCAACGTGCGTCTCGCCGATATCTACGGCCGTTGGCAGGGCAACGGATTCGGCGCTTCCTACCAATATGCCGACACACTCGTGACGGTAGCGCCGATACCGTCGGGGCAGACCGTCACCCTGCGTCACATCATGCGCGTCGACACCCTTCACGACATTGAACAATTAGGCATCCTGTTCGTTTCGACTGAATAGGACTATGTTATAATTAACCGAAATTCAATTATGGACTTACACGCTCTCACTCCCGCCGACGAGATACGCCGACGCATCGAAAAGATACAACACGCGATGGCTGATGCCTCGATGCCGGCTATGCTTGTGACAAGCAACGCCAACATATATTACACTACCGGCAGGGTCATCAACGGTTATGTCTACATCCCCGCCGAGGGTGCACCCCTGTATTTCGTGCGTCGCCCTACCGGCATAGAAGCTCCTGATGTCATCTATATCCACAAGCCCGAGCAGATTGTCAACCTGATTGCGGGACACGGCTACGGCATTCCCGAGGCGATGGGCTTCGAGCTATCGCTCCTCGATGTGATGACCTTCGAGCGTCTCACCAAGGCTTTCCCGGGTGTCAAGCCGCTCAACGCCTCTGCGGTATTGCGCACCGCCCGCTCGGTAAAGACCGATTTCGAGCTTGACATGCTCCGCCGCTCCGGCGTGAAGCATGAGCGCGTCTATCGCCGCATCCCCCATCTCTACGAAGACGGCATGAGCGACATCGAGCTTCAGATTGAAATCGAGCGTGTGTCGCGCCTTGAAGGATGCCTCGGACAGTTCCGCATAGCGGGTGAGTCTATGGAACTTTTCATGTCCAATATCCTCACCGGCGATAACGCCGATGCACCCACTCCCTATGATTTCGCCATGGGAGGTGCCGGACTCGACCCGTCGCTGCCCGTCGGGGCAAACGGCACAGTCATCAAGCCCGGTATGACCGTGATGGTCGACTCCAACGGTAATTTCACCGGCTATATGACCGACATGACCCGTGTGTTCAGCCTCGGCGAAATCGACGATCTCGCCCGAAGGACCCATCAGTGTTCCATCGACATCTGCCGTGCCGTCGAGAAAGCCGGTGTTCCGGGCACTCCCGCATCACAGCTCTACGAGCTCGCAATTTCCATTGTCAACGACCGCGGACTGGAACGCTATTTTATGGGTCACGCGCAGAAAGCCGGTTTCATAGGTCATGGCGTGGGCATCGAGATTAACGAGCTGCCCGTCATCGCGCCGCGTAGCCGTGATGTGCTCGCCCGCCACAATGTGATAGCACTGGAACCCAAATTTGTAGTTCCCCACGTTGGTGCTACAGGCATTGAAAACACCTATATCGTCACTGACCGCGGACTTGAATGTATCACCAACGCCCCTGAAGATATTATTAGTCTGAACTGATTTTTAAGAGTTACTTAAGCCCGATGAATTTAGCCGAAAGGATAGACTCAGCGCTTTTCCATACCGTAGGCGACACCGCCGACTCTCTCTCGCGCCCCTGCTATGTCGTGGGCGGATATGTACGTGACCTGTTTCTTCACCGTCATTCCAAGGATGTCGATTTCGTCACCGTAGGGAGCGGCATCGAGGTTGCCGAGGCGGTTGCCGCGAAACTCGGCAAAGGCACCCGCTGCAATGTGTTCCGCAATTTCGGCACCGCGCAGGTGAAACACCGCGGCACCGAACTCGAATTTGTCGGGGCGCGCCGCGAGTCATACACCCACGACAGCCGCAAGCCGATAGTAGAGGATGGCACCCTTGACGACGACCTCGCGCGCCGCGACTTCACCATCAACGCCATGGCGATTTCGGTCAACAGCGCCACATTCGGCGAGCTTGTCGACCCCTACGACGGAGTGGGCGACCTCGACCTTCAGCTGATACGCACACCGCTTGACCCAGATATCACTTTCAGTGACGACCCTCTGCGCATGATGCGCGCCATCCGCTTCGCCACACAGCTCGGGTTTACCATCTACGACGAGACATTTGACGCAATCGCCCGCAACGCGTCGCGCATCGAGATAATCTCGCGCGAGCGTATCGCCGACGAGCTTATGAAAATCATGGCATCACCTGTTCCCTCGATTGGCTGGTATCTGCTCGACAACTGCGGGCTCCTTCCCTACATACTTCCCGAACTTGCCGCCATGAAAGGGGTACAGACAGTAAAGGGGCGCGGTCACAAGGACAATTTCGACCACACCCTTCAGGTGCTCGACAACGTGGCGCGCACAAGCGACAATGTATGGCTCCGGTGGGCGGCACTGTTCCACGACATCGCCAAGCCCGTCACAAAGCGTTGGGACGACCGCCTCGGCTGGACATTCCACAACCACAACTTCATCGGGGCAAAGATGCTTCCGCGCATATTCCGCAACATGCGTCTCCCCCTCAATGAGAAAATGAAATATGTGCAGAAAATGGTCGAGCTACACATGCGTCCCATCGCCCTCGTGGAGGAGGAGGTGACCGACTCTGCCGTAAGACGTATGCTTTTTGAGGCAGGTGACGATATCGAGGACCTGATGACACTCTGCGAAGCCGATATCACCTCAAAAAACCAGGAAAAGGTGCGTCGCTACATCGAAAACTTCAAACTCGTACGCAATAAGATGGCGGAGCTTGAGGAACGTGACCGCATCCGCAACTTCCAGCCCCCGGTTACAGGCGAGGAAATTATGCAGATATTCAGTCTTCCCCCGTCGCGCGAAGTAGGCATAATCAAGGAAAGCATAAAAAACGCCATCCTCGACGGTGTGATTCCCAACGAACGTGAAGCCGCCCTCGATTTCATGTACAAAACCGCCGCCTCCCTCGGCATCACCCGTCCCACGACATCTGAAAACTGAAATCTGACAACTCCCGACTTCCCCCTTATCGTGGGAAGAGTCATCAGGTTATATCGCGTAGCTGTAGGGCGCCTGGAATGGCGCCCGCGTTGCATGGATGGATGCGGGCGAGCTTCCACTCGCCCCTACAACGGTCTGTAAATCAGTATGTAGTTGCAACAGGAGGTTGCCCGCAGGGCTTCATCTCTATTTAGCCGTAGTGTTGAGCGTAGCGAAACCTACGGAAAATGGGCGACCACAGAGGCGTTTCCCGTCAGGGAATCATCCCTGTTTAGCCGGTGGTTGAGCGGAGCGATACCACCGGGAATGGATTGATAATAAGATGTTTCCGTTAGGAATCATCTCGGAGTACTTTTGATGATTCCCTGACGGGAAACATTCCGCCTTGACTTGCTGTCCGGGGGTTTCGCTTCGCTCAACACCCCGGCTAAATTTGGATTTTTCCCTGCGGGAAAAGAATTGTCAGTCATATTTTAGATTGCATCGCGTAGCTGTAGGGGCGCCTGGAAGGGCGCCCGCGTTGCATGGATGGATGCGGGCGAGCTTCCACTCGCCCCTACAACGGTCAGTAAATCAATATGTAGTTGCAACAGGAGGTTGCCCGCAGGGAAAGGAGTTGTCAGTTGTCAGATTTGAGATTGCATCGCGTAGCTGTAGGGGCGCCTGGAAGGGCGCCCGGACAATGGCACTAACTTTGGTGCCGTAGCCATAAATCCCCGAAAGGGGGATTCATCCTGTTATCCGCGGGTAATGCCGGAGGCATACCCGTGGCGCAAGCTCCTCTCTCCTTGGTTTAACCCGGAGTGGTTGCATAGCCGCTTGATTAGCACATATTTATGCAACCCGTTTCAGGGTTGCGTTGTTGTGGTGGTATCGCTTTCCACGGGTGCCCACTTCGGGGCTACCCGCAGGTTAACAACATCTTGCCCTTTCCGGGCAAAATCCTTACCCAGATGCGGGGGAGCCTCAACGCGCCCTACCATTATGCATACTCAAATAATATGTTTATTTTGACCTTATGTCCATCCGTACACCCTGGCAACTGAAATCTGACAACTGACAACTTTTAACACTAAAAATGTTGCATATTCTAATTTTCTTTAATAACTTTGTCGCTGAATGAAAAATATACAATGAAATCATTATCACAAGTCTTAAATCTTTCTAATCCGAGGCTGACTGCTATATTATTGATATTCAGCTTTATAATAGGGGGGTAAATCTTTACACTCCGCTCCTCTAAAAAGCTACACCGACTCCCTTGATTTTGATTCCATATATTTCAAGGTAGATTTCCCGATAAACCAACACAAAATTATTGCCTCATTCGGCAATAACGCCATTTCACTCTCAGAGCTGGACCTCTTCATGTCACGCCTGCGCGCCGACTCGACACTCTTGGTCGACAGCATTCAGGTACAGGGATGCGCGTCGCCCGACGGACCGGTTGACTTCAACCGCAATCTCGCCCGGCGACGCATGCTTTCCATGCGCGACTACATGACCTCAACCTACGGCATACCTGCTGACAAAATAAAACTCAACGGCAGCTATATCGCCTGGGAAGAGTTTCGCCATCTTGTCGCACAATCACCACTCGCCAACCGTGACGAGATACTAACCATAGCCTCACAGGGATGCGACGACGATGCGCGACAGGTAAAGCGCAGACTTAACTCATTAAAAAGAATCAATAACGGCGAGACATGGAAATACCTAAGTCTCAACACATTCCCCGCCATACGCAGTGCGGCGATGCTCTACATCACCCTGCGACCTACTGCTGTAACTCCGGCTGCGATGACACAGCCGGTTACAGCTGCCGATTCCATTCATAGAGTCTTCATATCTTCAGCCGCCGACACTATGACAAGCGCTCCTGAACCCTATCGCACCATAAGTCAGGAGGCGATGCCATGCAGCGGATGGTACCTGTCGACCAACGCCGTCGAATGGGCGATGTTCATCGCAAATATCAAGGGCGAGTATGACTTCGGTTGCCGCTGGTCGGGAGCTTTGTCGCTTCACTACTCGGCGATGAACTATTTTTCAAGCGACTGCAAGTTTCGCCTATTCCTTGTACGCCCCGAAGTGCGCTACTGGACTCGCGACAGTCACCGCGGTCTCTTCATTGACGGTCACCTGCAGATGTGCTCCTACAATTTCGCCCTCCCGGCGTGGAAATACCGCATCCAGGACACCCGCGGCAAGCATCCGGCACTTGGCGGCGGCATAGGCGTGGGCTATCGCCTCCCTCTCGGCAAGTCACGCCGCTGGGCACTCGAATGCCAGATTGATGCAGGTGTATATCATCTGAAATACGATCGGTTTGAAAACCGCCGCAACGGACAGCGGGTCGACACCAAGTCGCGTACATGGGCAGGTATTGACAATTTCGCCCTGTCGATAGTATATAACTTCAACATCTCACGGCAATGAAAACACCATCCCTATCAGCAATGGCGTTGCTCATCGCCATGATGGCGGCATTTACCGGCTGCGATGTCCACGAGTTCCCCTCCGTCATCCAGGAGCCGGAGCCTCCCGTGGAAAAGAAAGCTGTGCTTCACCTTATGCTCGACACCGATGAGATGGACTATTACCAGACAATCACGGTAGGCGACGGAGCCAAGTCGCGCGGAGTTGAGGATGACACCCATTCACTCCGCTATATCGTAAGGGCATATACCGTCGACGAGGCACGACGCTCCGGATCGCGCGCCGTAATAGAGTGTTACGACGGCACCGTGCCGAAAGATGACTCCCACACGTCATTGCGTATCCCGCTGTCGCTTGCCGCAGGCACTTACGACATCGCGGCGTGGGTCGAGCATGTACCCTCAGGCACCGTGGGCGACTACTATTACGACACATCTGATTTCTACGAGATACCTCTCGCGGGTGTGACCGCCGCCATGTCATATTCTCACCGTGCAAACAATGATAACCGCATAGCGTGGCGCGGCATGACACGCATCACAGTCGACAGCGACGGCGCCGTCTACACCGCCGACTCTCCTGAAAAGGAGACTGAGGTAGTGGAAATGCAGCTTAAAAGCCCCATGGCGCGTTACCACTTCATCACCACCGACCTCGATGAGTTCATCAGCCGCCACGCTGCTACAGGACCGTCGGTTGACCATGCTCCGGGAATCGGTGCGCCGGCTGCGCCAAATCTCGACGACTACCGTGTGGTGGTGCGCTATACCGGCTATATGCCCTGTTCCTACAGTGTGTTCACCGACAAACCGGTCGACTCGCGCCTCGGGGTGTCGTATGAAGGCAAATTCTCGTCAATCGACGGCAAGAGCGCACAACTCGGCTTCGACCATGTGTTTGTCAACGGCAGCGCGACCTCCGTGCAGGTGTCACTCGAGCTCTACCGGCGCCGCGACAACGCCCTGCTGTCGTCAAGCGGAGTAATCGATGTGCCCCTCATCCGAGGCAGGTACACCCTTGTCACGGGAGCATTTCTCACCACCTCATCCGGTGCATCAATGGGCATAAACCCCGGATTCAACGGCGAGTTCAACATCGAAATCAAATAACCGCCCCTATCTGCCTTATTTTAAATCTATTATATTAACTTTTTTTTAATAATCCAATCAAAATTTTAATCGATGAAAAGTAACAAACTATTATTCGCAGCTATCGGATTGATGGCACTCACGATGAGTTCTTGTTCCGAAGAGTTAGAAACCCCGACTGTCAATGGTGACGGCAATGTGGTGTTCACCGCCCAGCTGCCCGATGGCATCAACTCACGTGCATTCAACGACGGCGAGAAAGCCAAAGTATTGAAGTATGCTGTCTATGAGACCGGCACAAAGACCGTAATCTATTCAAGCGACCAGACCGATGCACCTGAAGCTACCTATAGCGAGATGAAGTTCACCCTATCTCTCCCGCTTGTAAAGGGTCAGACCTACGACCTCGTATTCTGGGCAGAGTCAGAGACCCCAGACGGTGCAACATCGCCCTACACTTTCACTCCCTCCGACCAGACTATCAAAATCAACTATGACGGCATCAAGTGTAACGACGAGTCACGCGACGCCTTCTTTACCTCGGTGACGGACTTCACCGTGACCGGAGCAAGCCAGCAGTCGGTTCAGCTCTACCGTCCCTTCGCTCAGCTCAACATCGGCACCAACGACCTCACGGTGGCAGACAGAGCCGGAATCAATCATAAAACCACAAAGGTAGTTGTAAAGGATGTCTACAAAACACTTAATCTCCTTGACGGCAAAGCATCTGACGAAGCGGAAGTAACATTCGATCATGCAGAACGCCCCACAGGCGAGTCATTCCCGGTAGCTACCTATGATTACCTTGCCATGAACTATCTGCTCACCGGCTCAGTCCCCGTTGAGAGTGACGTGAACAACGCTCAGAAGGAGACCAAGGATATCACCATTTTCTTCAATGACGAGGACGCCAATGAGATTAACAAGTTCAATCTCTCCGCTGTGCCTTTCCAGCGTAACTACCGCACCAACATCTACGGCGCACTTCTAACTTCAACCGTCGACTACACAATCGAAGTCGTACCGGGTTTCAATGATGATGCCCACACGGTAGAATTTGACAAGGATGGCTTCCGTATTGCGACTTCACTTGATGAAGCCAAGACACTTCTTGCAAAGGGTGAGCCTGCTGTATCCCTTAACGGTGAGCTTCTTACTGCCGAGACCACCTCACGTGCGGGTGAAAATCTGGTAGAGTTTATTCTCAACAAGGCGGCTGCACATCAGAAGCTGAAAATCACAGGTGAGGCAAAAGCAGGCATCTCTGTAAAATATGATGAAAGCCAAGCCACTGTCACTACGCCCAAGTTCACACTTGTAATAACCAAGTCACTCCCTGCAGTATCAGTTAACCTCCCTGCAGGCGAAGTCGAGATTGTAGGTGCATCAGAAACAGCCGATGAAAAAGCACAGCTTCCCGCAGTAACTATCACCAATGCCGCTTCTACGGCTATAACCGGTGACGTAACTGTAGAGTCAGTCACCAAAGGCGAAAATTACGCAGGTGAAATCACTTTCGATGGTGCAGTTGAAATCACCGTTGACACCACTGAGCTTTTCTTGAATGCACTTACAAACGAAGGTGTAGAAAAAATCAATGTCACAGCTGATCTCAATCTTATTGAAGCAACCGTCGAACAACTTACCGTAGCAGGTATAAAGACTATTAATGTCGATGAGAATGTAACTATCACATTAGGTAATGACAATCACTTCTCAATTTCCAATGATTTCAATCTAACCGGAAAGGGTACAATCACCAATGAGTATGAAAATGACAATCCTGCAATCGGGACGGGCAAAACTCTTATTTGTGTTTATGATGGTAACTTCAGTGCGAGGGAAATAACCCTAATTAATGACCGCGAACATTTCTATCATGGACCGGAGCTTAATGGTTCTGCTATCATATATTGGGGCACTGCTAACGTAAAACTTGAAAAGACTAAGATTTACTCAGGTTTGTTCTGTATATGTGGCTACAACCGCTCGACTTCGCAATCAATAACAAATTTCAATGAATGCTATTTCTGGAGCTGTTCAAGTTCTTCTTATGGGACCGAGAACTGGGCATATGCTGTACGCATCTGTGGAAAGAAATCAACATTGACAAACTGTACCATTGAAGGCATTCAAGGTTGTCTCTCACCGGAATGGGGTGTTGAAATGACTATCGATGGTGGAAGATATGAAACCCGTTGGCTGGATGCGGAGAAAAAGACCGGTAATCCATTTGATGCAATTTATGTAACCAATTTAGCTCAAGTCACCGTCCTTGACGGCTATTTCTATGGTCCGAGGACAGATCAATTAGCGGAAGGCACTGAATGTATCAGAAGTGGTGATAATGATGTAAATTATCCTGATGGAACCATCTATCTAAAAGGTGGTAAATTTAGCGGAAAAGCATTCAATCATGAAACGAAGACAGTCATTGAACCAACACAAGGCTTTGAGTATGTAGCCAATACTGATAGCGATAGCGACCGTTATCCCTGGACTGTAAAAGCTAAGACAACTAACTAAGTTCCACACATTCTCTTTATATTTAATATCGGGAGGGGGCGACATCGCAGAGATGCCGCCCCCTTTATTTCGCCCCCCGACCGGAAGCCCCACAGAAACCAGGTGCAGCCCGAGGCGTTGCCCGCAGGGCATCATCCCTGTTTAGCCGGTGGTTGAGCGGAGCGATACCACCGGGAATGGATTGGTAATAAGACGTTTCCGTTAGGAATCATTTCGGAGTACTTTTGATGATTCCCTGATGGGAAACATTCCGCCTTGGCTTGCGGTCCGGGGGTTTCGCTTCGCTCAACACCCCGGCTAAATTTGGATTTTTCCCTGCGGGAAAAGAGTTGTCAGATTTGAGATTGCATCGCGTAGCTGTAGGGGCGGCCGGGAGGCCTCCCGCGTTGCAAGGATGAGTGCGGGCGAGCTTCCACTCGCCCCTACAACGGTCTGTAAATCAGTATGTAGTTGCAACAGGAGGTTGCCCGCAGGGCTTCATCTCTATTTAGCCGTAGTGTTGAGCGTAGCGAAACCTACGGAAAATGGGCGACCACAGAGGCGTTTCCCGTCAGGGAATCATCCCTGTTTAGCCGGTGGTTGAGCGGAGCGATACCACCGGGAATGGATTGATAATAAGATGTTTCCGTTAGGAATCATCTCGGAGTACTTTTGATGATTCCCTGACGGGAAACATTCCGCCTTGACTTGCTGTCCGGGGGTTTCGCTTCGCTCAACACCCCGGCTAAATTTGGATTTTTCCCTGCGGGAAAAGAATTGTCAGTCATATTTTAGATTGCATCGCGTAGCTGTAGGGGCGCCTGGAAGGGCGCCCGCGTTGCATGGATGGATGCGGGCGAGCTTCCACTCGCCCCTACAACGGTCAGTAAATCAATATGTAGTTGCAACAGGAGGTTGCCCGCAGGGAAAGGAGTTGTCAGTTGTCAGATTTGAGATTGCATCGCGTAGCTGTAGGGGCGCCTGGAAGGGCGCCCGGACAATGGCACTAACTTTGGTGCCGTAGCCATAAATCCCCGAAAGGGGGATTCATCCTGTTATCCGCGGGTAATGCCG
>QAMW01000047.1:42803-111741 GCA_003150235.1 Bacteroidales bacterium | reverse complement strand
ATGTCCTACACAGAGCTGCTGCACCACTACAGTGGCATCATGCGCAACGACCGCAAGATGCTCCTCCATATCTCCGACGAGGTGGCGCGCCTCGGGAAGGTGCTCTACCGTAGCTCCGACCTCTGCGACCATATCGAGCTGTTCATCGACCATTCGACCAACTATCTCATCATCAACCTGAACCGCACAACCTTCCGCCGCGCCTTCATCCGCTTCATGCTGCGCCGTGCCTCCGGCTACCGCGATTCGTTATTCAAAACTGCGTCCCCGCAGTTTTGAAGGTTATAAGGTTAAGGGGTTTAAGGTTGAGGGTTTAAGGGGTTGAGGGTGATTGTCCGGGAGGGGAATGGGAGTTGGCGGCGCGAAATTCGCTGGTGGTTGACCCTAAAGACCTTAGAGACCTTAAACAATGGTTCGGTAAAAAATAGGAACAAAAATGGCGGTCACGCGTTAAATAGAATAATTTCCCAAATTAGATTCTATATGAACGCCCTGACCGCCTTGAAAATATTTAAATCCATGTTGAGGGATTTACTGTCCCGTTCAGCAAAAACACTTGGCATAGGCAAAGTGTTGAGTCGTTTTCTTGAAAATGTTGCAGGCACCATAGTCGCCATTCGCGGGCGGGTAAATTTCCTGCAGCTGCAACGCTATTCAGGATTGAATGAAAAGACATTCAGAAACAATTTCAGCCGGGATGGAATTGACTGGCTGAGGCTAAACAAAATGTTTATCTCCGGCACGGTCTCGCCGGACCGCCTGGTCATAGCCATGGCCCCGGCACATATTTCAAAAAGTGGCAGATGTACTCCCGGAATAGGGATGTATTGGTCCGGGGCATCTAGTAAGAGTGTCCATGGGCTTGAACTCACTGCATTTGCAGCCATAGACTACGTCTCAGGCGACTGTGTCATGCTCGGGGCCTCACAGACACTGCCCGGCGATGGTGAAGGCACGAGGAAGACCATGACTGAATGCTATCTTGACGCATTGAAATCCAGGCGTGAAGAACTGCTGAAAATCAGCGACAAATTAGTGGCAGACGCCTTTTTCTCCCGCAAGACATTTGCCCTTGAGGCAGTGAAAATGGGGTTTACCCTGATTTCAAAATTTCCTGGCAATGCATCCCTGAGTTATCTTGCCAATGAGCCGTACCTGGAAAAGAGAGGGACACGCAAAGGGTACAAACCGACTTATGCCGGACGGGTGGACATCAAACATCCGGACATGATGTTCTGTCAAAAAATCCGTATTGATGGAATCGGCGTCTTTCATACCGCCGTTGTACATTCCACGTCATTACGGATAAATGTGCGTATTGTAATAGGACGAATCGGAGACCGCGATAACGTAATTTTATTCAGCACTGACCCTTCGGTATCTGCCGCCGATATCGTATCCATATACCGAAAGCGTTTCAGGATTGAATTCGGGATACGGGACGCAAAACAGTTCACAGGTCTCAGTCACAATCAGTCAAGGAATACCGCACGCATTGACTTCGCTTACAACATCTCTTTTTTTACTCGAAACATGCTTCAATCCGAAATTGACCTCTTTTTCCCAAAAAACAGTGTGGGGCAGCTTAAAAAAGCAATTTCCGACACCGTTTTCGCATTGAAAATACTCGACATAGGAGATGTCCGTCTAAAAAAGAGGCAAATTCTGCAGCTAGAAAAGCTTGTCGCAACATATATTGGAGCTGCCGCATAGCTTTTTTACCGAACCATTGTTAAGGACCTTAACGCCACCTGAAAACTCCCCGGCCATTACCCTAAACCGTAAACCCTCAACCTTAAACCCTCCAAGCCGTCAGGCTTGGAATAACCCCATAATCCTCACGCCTCAGACGTGAATTTTGTCAGCTATGTGTGGATTTTTATTGCATTTTGAGCAAATTAATGAATATTTATTTGACATTGTAAACCTTTTTTAATACTTTTGCGTTTAAGTTACGTATTTGCAACTATTATTAGGTTAAATTATTTTTAGTTTTACATTAATTACAAGTATGAGAAAGCTATGTTTCTTGCTCTGTACTCTGTTTTGCTTTGCGATTGCGTCGGCGCAGACGCGCACAGTGAAAGGTACAGTGTTGTATGCCGGTGATGATGAGCCGCTGGTGGGAGCAACGGTGCTTCCCGTAGGCGCAGGTCAGGGTACGGCTACTGACATTGACGGTAATTTCTCTTTGAACGTCCCGTCAAGTGTGACTAAACTGAAAGTCTCTTACGTAGGTATGACTACGGAAGAGGTAAACATTGTCGGTACCCCCCCCTACAATCTTGTCATCAAGCTCACCGATTCTGAAAACAAACTCGATGAAGTGATGGTGGTGGCATACGGAACAGCGAAGAAAAGCGCCTATACCGGTGCTGCTTCAGTTATTGACGCCTCAGTGATTGAGGACCGTCTTGTCTCCAACATCACAAATGCACTTTCCGGTACGGTTGCCGGTGTGCAGACACTGAGCGCCAACGGTCAGCCCGGTGAGGCTTCCAAGGTGCGCATACGTGGTGTCGGTTCAATCAACGCCTCGATGGCTCCGTTGTATGTGCTCGACGGTATGCCCTACGACGGTGACATCACAGGTCTTAACCCCGCCGATATCGAGTCGATGACAGTGCTTAAGGATGCTGCTGCAGCTGCCCTTTACGGTGCCCGCGGTGCCAACGGTGTCATCCTTATCACTACAAAGCGCGGTCATGACGGAAAGGCAAAGGTTACGTTTGACGCCCGTTGGGGTGCCAACTCGCGTGAAATCACCAACTACGACGTGATCAAGAGCCCGGCTCAATATATGGAGCTTGCCTATCAGGCAAAATACAATAACGGTAAATACAATCTCGGCTACTCTCCCGATGCCGCTTATAAATATGCCGCTGCAAATCAGCTGTATGACATGACCGGATACCGTGTGTGGACTCTTCCGCAAGGGCAGTATCTTATAGGTCGTGACGGTAAACTCAATCCCAATGCAGTGCTCGGCTATAGTAACGGTACAAACTACTTCATCCCCGATGACTGGGCCGACGGTTCATATCGCAACGGTCTGCGTCAGGAATATAACCTGAGCGTGTCGGGCGGCAACGACAAGATGAACTTCTTCGTGTCGGGAAGCTATCTGAAAGACGAGGGTATCATCAAGAACTCATCTTATGAGCGTCTTTCTACCCGTGGTTCTCTCGAATATCAGGTCAACAACTGGTTGAAGATAGGCTCCAATATGGCTTACTCTTTCGGAAAGTCGCAGTATCCCGACGATATGGATGAAAACTCCACCAATTCTTCAGACAACGCTTTCTATATTGCAAATGCAATTGCCCCGATTTATCCGCTTTATGTGCGTGACGCACAGGGCGCCATCGTATATGATGAGGCTTACGGTCATCCGGTTTACGATTATGGCGACGGCAAGAGTACAGCTTTCAGCCGTCAGTTCATGTCGCAGGCCAACCCTATGTCGCAGCTTCTTTATGACAAGACCGAGTATCTTACCGACCTTTTCAACGGCAAGTGGTTTGCCGAGATTTCTCCTGTAGAGGGTCTTAAGATTACAGGTAGCGTGGGTCTTACCGTGCAGAACCAGCGTCTACACCAGGTTTTGAACCCGCTTTACGGTCAGTTTGCCGACATGGGCGGTGAGGCTATCCAGGTAGCCGAGCGTACAAAAGGTCTTAACCTGCAAGCACTTGCCAACTATAACCGCACATTCTGGGAATATCACACATTTGATATCCTCCTCGGTTATGAAAGCTACGAGTGGAACAATGAATATACCGAGGCTCTCGGTGCCAATCTCTACGACCCGATGTCATGGCCGGTCAACAACACTCTCGCAAATAATGACCGCAAGGGCTACGGCGCTTATCTCGACTATGCAACCCGCGGTATATTCGGCCGTATTAACTATGACTTTGACAGCCGTTACTTCTTCAGCTTCAGCTATCGTCGTGACGCTTCATCGCGTTTCGCTCCCGACAAACGCTGGGGCGACTTCTTCTCAGTGTCGGCGGCATGGGACATCGCCCAGGAACGATTCATGGAGTCGACTACCACATGGCTTGACCGCTTGAAGCTCCGCGCATCGTTCGGTCAGCAGGGTAACGATGACCTCAAGGGCGAAAACAGCACCAACAACGGTTACTATTACGCATACCTCGACCAGTACACCATCAGCGGCGCCGACAGCTGGAGCGACGGCACCTTGTACTTCAAGGGTAATCCCGACATCACCTGGGAAAAGTCCAACTCATTCAACGTCGGTGTCGACTTCAGCTTCTGGAAGAGCAAGCTCTCAGGTAGCGCGGAGTATTTCAACCGCGAGACACGCGACATGCTTTACAACAAGCCTGTGGCTCCCTCAATCGGTTACTCGTCAATCCCTATGAACATCGGCTCGATGCGCAACTACGGTTTTGAGGTAGAGCTTACCTATCTCCCCATCAATACCCGTAACATCAAATGGAGCATCACCGGTAACATCACATTCATCAACAATAAGGTGCTCAAGCTCGCTCCCGAGCTTGGCGGTGAATTGAAGTCGGGCAACCGCATATATCAGGAAGGTGAATCAATGTATCAGTTTGACATGGTGAAATACGCCGGTGTCGATGCCGCTACAGGTAAACCGCTTTTCTGGGCATGGAAAAATGACGAGAACGGCAACCGCATTCCCGGCAGCGATTATCCCACATCGGTATATTCTACCGCTTGGCGTCAGCCTACAGGCGACCTTCTTCCGACCGCTTACGGAGGTATCTCGACTACTCTGAGCGCTTACGGATTTGACCTCACGGTTGCCTGCGCTTATCAGTTCGGCGGAAAAATCTGGGACCAGGGTTATCAGGAATTCATGGGTTCGGGCACTTCGTCATCCTACGGTCACAACTGGCATGTCGACATCCTCGATGCATGGACCCCGACCAACCAGTACACTGCCGTGCCGCGTCTTGATACCGGTGACAGTTTCTCATTCTACGATTATGTCACCGACCGCGCTCTTGTAAGCTCAAATTATTTCTCTATCAATAACATTACTCTCGGTTACACTATCCCCGAACGTCTGACACGCCACATCGGCATTGAGTCGGTACGCGTTTATGGCACAGCCGATAACCTCGCGCTATTCAGCGCCCGCAAGGGGCTTGACCCGCGTCAGAGCTATACCGTCGCCACTACTTCACTATATACGGCGATGCGTTGTATCTCGGGTGGTATAAAGGTAGTATTTTAATAATGTAAGTTCTCCTATCAGAAAATTGTTATGAAATCATATAAATTATTGACTATAGCCCTTCTGGGCACAATGACGGTAGGGTGCAACGACCTTGACACCTACCCCCTCGGTGACCATATCACCACCGACCAGAAGGAAACTGTGCTGGAAAACAATCCCGACAGGGCTGAGGCGGGTGTTAACGGTATCGCTACTCTGTTCAGCGTCTATGCCAATGCTTCAAATAACCAGGATGCCCACTATGATATAGGCTATCCGGGAGTGATGCTTGCCACTGACAGCCGTGGATATGACATGGTGGCGCTGAATACCGGCTACAACTGGTACAGCACATCGACCCGCTGGTCGGATGTCACCAACACTGCAGGTATCACCGTTCTTATCTGGCGTACCGCCTACAACCAGATTTTTGCCTGCAACAATGTGCTCAGCAGCATTCCCGAGGATACCGAGGACCCGACACTGATGTATTACCGCGCGCAGGCTCTCGCTTTCCGTGCGTTTGACTACCACGTGCTCGCACAGTATTATCAGTTTACCTATATCGGTAATGAAGACAAGCGCTGTGTGCCGGTGATTACCGAGAAAAACGCTCTCGCCGCTGCTGCCGACGGTCTTGAATGTTCGACTGTAGAGGGGGTTTACGGGCAGATTCTTTCCGACCTTGGCGAGGCTATCGACGCTCTCAAGGCTACCAATCATGTACGTGTAGGCGCGAAGAAATTCATCAGCGAGGCTACCGCCCGCGGTCTGCGCGCCAAGGTATATCTCTGCATGGGCAAATGGCAGGAGGCTGCCGACGACGCTAAGTATGCCATCGACAATTCAGGCTGTACGCCCTATTCCATCGCCGAGGTGTCATATCCTACTTTCTGGAACTGCGCCGACGCCTCATGGCTGTGGGCGGTTGACATCGAGGAGAGTGACCGAGTGGTGACTACCGGTATCTGTAACTGGCCTTCTCACATGGGTACATTCACTTACGGCTATGCGCAGGTAGGTTCATGGCGTAAGATTTCTAAGGCACTTTACGATGAGATTCCCGACACCGATGTGCGTAAGGGATGGTTCCTCAACGAGGAGGGTGTATCGCCCAACCTTAACGAGGAATATCAGGCGTATGTCGACGATGCTATCAGCGAGGATGTAGGCAAGGCTTACGTTCAGGTGAAATTTGCCCCCTATCAGGATGTGCTTGGTCAGACTATCAACGCCAACGACATCCCTCTGCTCCGCGTCGAGGACCTTTACCTGGTTCTTGCCGAGGCACAGGCTATGACCTCACCATCGACCGGCGCGGCTACTCTGGGCGACTTCGTGCGCGCTTATCGTGACCCCTCTTATGTGAATCCTGTCGGCACAGCCGATGACATCCGCAAGGCGGTCTACTGGCAGCGTCGCGTGGAACTATGGGGCGAGGGCGTGTCTTACTTCGACATGATGCGTATGAACGAGGGTCTTGACCGCCGCGGTGCCGGATTTGAACCTTCACTCGTGTTTGATATCGATGCCGGCGATCCCGTGCTGCTCTATCATATTCCGCAGGCGGAGTCCAACGCCAATAAGATTCTCGGCTATAAGGATGAGGCGACTCCTTCTCCGCAGCCTGTCGCTGACTATTAATAAACTACCGAAAAAGATTCATCAAGCAATATTATGAATAAATTAGCTATATTCGCGGCTCTTGCCGCACCGGTTATCCTCTCTTCCTGCAGCGACAAGGGCTACTGGGACGAGTATGTACCCGCCGAGGTGGAATATGCGATTATCACGGCAAACCAGAGCTACACGCTTAACCCCGATTCAAAGTCAATCGCGCCTTTCACTCTTCTTGTCACCCGCGGCACTACTGTCGGTGACGTGTCAGTGCCCCTGACCGTGACCACCGACGCTTCATATCTTTCGGCAACGGCTCCCGCAACCGTCGATTTCACCGACGGCAGCAGCGAGGCTTACGTCACTGTAAATTTCGCGCCTGATTTTGACGCGGCTCCCTGGTTTAATCCCGAAGCATCAGTAACCGTGGCTCTCGGCACACAGAGCATCGCTCCTTCAAGCAAAGGCAAATGGACGGCAAGTGTCACTTATGCCAACTCTGTCGAGGTAGGGACAGCGCAGCTTAAATCGCAGCTCCTTGCGTGGCTGAAGGATGGCGGCACTCCCGGAGCGGCAACTGTCGACACTTCAGTGACAATATGGGCGCGCGCCGACAATCAGTCTTATTTCATGATTGAAAATCCTTACGGTACAAAGGAACTCCCTCATTCGCTCGACCTGGTGCTTGACGAGGACTGGCAGATGATTGACTGGGAGACTACCGAGACTCTCTGCGATATACAGACTATCTTCAATACCGGCGACTCGAAGGCTCCCGTGTATATGACATGGGGTGGTCAGGATTCAGAAGTCGGTGCCGATGGATTGACGCTTAAGTTTTACACAGTGACCAATGCTGACGGCACAGGATATTTCCCCTCGCAGTATCAGTGGACAGAAACCTTCGTGATGCCTGAGGGATGGAACGCCGTTGCGGAATAATAACCATATAATGTAAGATTACACATGAACAAGCTATATAAATTATTTACGGCAACCATGGTTGTCGCCACAGTGGCAGGATTTGCCTCCTGTTCCGATGACGATGATTATGTGCCTGCTGTGGTGCCGGGCAACGCCCAGGTATATTTCAGCAATGCCCAGGAGTCGACGGTTAATATCGTCGAGGATCAGACCGAGTTTGACGTGTTGGTGCTTCGTCAGGACACCGAGGGCGAGCTTACGGTCAATATTCAGGCTAATGACCCGTCGGGTATATTCACGATTCCTTCGACCGTCACATTCGCCGACACTGAAGCTACGGCTAACCTTCATATCACGTATGATTTTGCCGATATCGAGGGTAATGTGCGCTATCCGATTTCGCTTAAAATCGATGAAAAGGACGCTACGCTTTATGGCGACGCATCCACATCGTTTGTAGTGCTTTACGCTCCCTGGAAGTCAATCGGCGAGTGCAAGTACACAGATGCTTATATATCTTCGTTGTATAATGTTCCGGAGGTCCCGACTTATATGGTGGAGGTTGAAGAAAGCATGACTCAGCCGGGTCTTTATCGACTTGTCAATCCTTATGGAGCGGCATTCCCTTATAATGAGCCGGGTGACTACGATGCCGACAACAATTATTATCTGACAATCAATGCTGTTGATCCGACAAAAGTATATATTGAACAGTCGCCTACCGGTATGAACTGGGGCGAAGGTGAATTTGTGTTCTTCTCGATTGCCGGATTGCGTGTGGCACAGGGTAATCCTGCTGCTGCCGAAGGTAATTATGGTACAGTCAAGAATGGCGTTATTACATTCCCGAAAGGCTCGCTTCTCGCCGCAATCGGTTCGGATGGTTGGTACACTTGTAATTCCAACGGTAAGTTCAAGCTCGTGCTTCCCGGCGGTGTTGACGGTGACTACAGCGTGAGTGCTCCTCTTGCCGGCATAATCGATTATGTCGGCGGAGTTAAGAAGGCTGTCGTTGAGGTTACAATGGGCAAGGATGTAAAGACTGTCAAGGTTGCCGTTATTCCCGGCGCTGACACTGATGCCGCTATCGAAGGTATCGAGAGTGAGAGTCTTGAAGGTGTTGTGTCACTCGGCTATTCCGAGACCGCGCAGACCGCCGACTTCACACTTGGCGAAGAAGGCACTTACTCTATCGTGGCTGTCGCTTATGACAAAGAAGGCGGTGCTCAGGAGACCTACACTACACTTATCAGCTACTATGACAACGACAACTGGACTTCCCTCGGCGATGGCGAATACTCCGACGGTATGCTTCTTCCGTATATCTCCGAGGAGCCGTTTGAGCCGATGAGCTGGGAGGTAAGCATACAGCAGCATAATGATAAGTCGGGTCTTTACCGCGTACTTGTGCCTTACTGGCCTCTTAACGAACCGTCAGCAATCGGTGCGCTCGTGATAGATGCTACTGACCCTGACCATGTATATGTGCCGTATGCATCATCCGGTTTGCCTGTTGATGGAATACTTGGCTGGTATAGCGATGCTGCGATGTATATCGACCATGGTTATACAATCGAGGATATTGTCGCTGCGGGTGCTGAAATAGGCTTCGGCACACTTGCCGAGGGTGTTATCACTATTCCGGCGGGAGCTGCAGGCATACTGTTTGACGGTGATGTATCGTCGATGCTGCCCGCACGTTACGAGACTGTGATTACTCTTCCCGCCGGTGAGGCGAAAGCTAAAGTTTCAAAGGTAAAGAGCAATTCTTTCCGCATGGGTGATTTTGACGCGAAAAAGTCAGGCGCGAAATCCATGGTATTGCGCCCGGGATTAAAGAGATTTAATCTTAGATAATCGCTGATAGACATATTCCTACATACGGGGCGTATCCTTTCCGGTGCGCCCCGTATTTTTGTCTATTTATCACCAAATTTTAAAATTTATAGTAAAAGTGTTGCTTTTATTAAAAATATGTTATACATTTGTGCTGTTAACGATGAATTTCGTATGCAAATGATAAATCACATCCCTGTATACACTTTACAACATGTTAATAGGGGAATGTCGCGAGACATTCCCCTATTTTTATCGTGATATAAATTTTAGACAATCTCTCAGAGGGAGCAGAAAAGCATTATTGTTACCGGCACGAGTATTTCAAGAATGACTCCCTGCACTATCGCTACCGGCACTGCGCCGGGACCGCAATTTCTCACGATTACGGGAAGCACCACATCGATTGACGCTACTCCTGCTGAGGCTATAGGGGCGTACCATCCGAAATATTTCCGGAATACAGGTGCGCAGGTGAGGGAGATTATCTCTCTTATCATGTTGGATAGCAGGGCGATTGTTCCTAATTCAGCGGCTATGCCGAGTCCTGCCGAAGCTTTCTTATATTCCATTATGAGCACCGACGACAGCGAGTAGTAGCCTGCCGCGCCACCGATGGCGAGATAGTCATGGAGCGGATAGGAGTGAAGCAGCAGCCATGCAAGGGCTGTGAATATCAGTGTGCCGCCCATTGTGAACAACGGTAACAGAAAGGAAGTCAGGTCGAGCTTTTTTATTGTAGGAATAAGATTCTTGTAACCGAACTCGAAGCCGATAATGGCTATGAGCAGATAGAGCACGTATATCGAATATCCCGCCATCTCCGTAAGCCGGGGGATAATGTCAAAATAACCCGCAACGATGCCGGCTATGAAAAATGTTATGACTATCAGGCTACCTTTCATCTTTATGTCGGCGTGACGTTATCTTATACAACAACAGGGCGGCTATGACGCTCCCGAGGGTGGCGAGACTGCCGATTACGACAGCCTGCAGTCCGTAGACAGAGAGATTGGAGATGATATTGCGGTTGGAGCCTACCGACACTCCGAGCAGGAACAGTAGCACCCATATCACTATGCTGACGGTGGACGCGGGCAACAATGGTATGCGGCGTCGGCGCAGCAGGAAGCCTATGAGGATGCTTGAAAAGAGTATGATTAGCGGACCCATGCCGTTTTTTTAATGAAACTGGATTTCGGTGACTACCTGTGCGCCTACTGCCTTGTTGAGCGCCTCGATGAGCTTGGGGCGCATAAACGACAGTTCGCTTTTCAGCGATGCGGAGGAGATATACAGGTGGAGCACCCCGCGGTCAATGAAGCGACGTGTCGTATAGCGGTTGACACCGGGACCGACGACCTCCGACCACAGGTAGAGCACCCGCTGTTCGTTGAACTGCGATTCGATGCCGTCGGTCATCAGTTTCTCCTTTATTATGTCGGCAAGCAGCTGCGGTTCGGGGCGTCTCATTGCTACCGGTGATTTAGTGTTGACAGCGTGCCCGACTCCACGAGCCACATGCGGTAGTCGCCGGTGGTGCGCGACATTATCTCGTCAAGATGGGTGCGGTTGGTGTCGGTTATGAATATCTGCCCGAAGCCTTCGCCGGTCACTATCTCCATGATATGCTCCACGCGCGATGCGTCGAGCTTGTCGAAGATGTCGTCGAGCAGCAGCATCGGGAACATCCCGGAGGTGTCGCGCAGAAACTCGTATTGTGCCAAGCGCAGGGCGATGACAAATGTCTTGCACTGTCCCTGCGAGCCGGCACGGCGCATCGGCATCCCGTCAAGCAGCATATCGATGTCGTCGCGGTGAGGCCCGACCGTGGTGTGGCACACTATCTCGTCGCGGTGACGCGAGCGGTCGAGCGCGTCGCAGAGTGTGGTGGTGCCGTCGTCGGCAAGTGAGCAGCGGTAGGTGAGGGTCACGTGTTCGTCGTCGCCTCCGATGGCACGGTAGTAGCGGTCAAATATCTCTGACAGCGACCCTATCCATTTGCTGCGCGTGGCGTGGAGGTAGGCGGCTGCGGTGTCCATCTGCATCTCTACGGCGAGGTAAAGGGCGGGGTCGGCTATGCGGTCGCGCAGCATCTTGTTGCGCTGCTCGAGGGCGCGGTTGTAGCGTATGAGCCGGTCGAGATATACGGGGTCGCCCTGCGAGATGAGCATGTCGATAAGACGGCGACGCTCTTCGCCTGTGCCGCGTATCAGGTCGATGTCGTGGGGCGATGACAGCACAAGCGGAAACGCCCCGATGTGGGTCGACAGGCGCTGGTATTCCTTTCCCATGCGCTTGAGCGACTTGCGGCGTCCTTTCGCCATGCCGAGCGAAAGCTCCTCCTCGATACCACGGCGGTCGTAGCGCGCGTCAAGCATGGTGAACTCCTCGCCGCGCCTGATGAGCATCGCGTCGGTCATGCCGGTGAAGCTCTTGCAGAAGCTCAGGTAATAGATGGCGTCGAGAAGATTGCTCTTCCCCATGCCGTTGTTGCCGAGAAAGCAGTTGACCTTTGGCGAGAAGTCGAGGGCGGCTTCGGAGATATTTTTGAAATTGCAGATTTTAAGACTCTTGAGAATCATCGTGGTCCGGTTTGTTCTGTTTGCCCGCGAGCATACCGCAGGCGGCGGCGATGTCCTCGCCGCGCGAGGTGCGTATGGTGGCGGTGATGCCGAGTTCGTTGAGGCGGTCGCGGAATGCGGTCATAGTTGCCTCGTCGGAGGTGTGCAGGTCGCTGTCGGGTATGGCATGGAAGCGGATGAGGTTGACGCGGCACTCCAGCCCTTTGAGCAGGCGCGCGAGCGACTGCGCGTAACGCAGGTTGTCGTTGAGTCCGCCCCACATGATATATTCGAGCGACAGGCGCCGCTGGTGGGAGAAGTCGTAGCCGCGTAGCAGTTCGAGCACCTTTTTGAGCGGATAGGCGCGCTCGACCGGCATCAGCGACGCGCGCTGTTCGGCTATCGGGGAGTGTACGCTGATGGCTATGTGTACCTTGGTGGTGTCGAGCAGCGTCTTCAGCTCGTCGAGCTTGCCGATGGTCGACACGGTGATGCGCTTGGGACTCCATGCAAATCCCCAGGGGGCGGTGAGTATTTCAAGCGCGGGGAGCAGCGCGCCGAGGTTGTCCATCGGTTCACCCATGCCCATGAACACGATGTTGGTGAGCGACTCGCTCTCCGGTATGGAGAGTATTTGGTTGATGATGTCGGTGGTGGTCAGGTTGCCGTGAAATCCCTGTCGTCCGGTCATGCAGAAGCGGCATCCCATGCGGCAACCCGCCTGCGATGACACACAGAGCGTGGCGCGGTCGCGGTCGGGGATGTAGACAGCCTCGATGTCGCGTCCGCCTTTGCCGTCGAAAAGGTATTTGACCGTGCCGTCGACCGACCGTGCGGCGGCTTTCGGGGCGAACCGCCCTACGCGGTAGGAGGCTGAAAGGCGTTCGCGCCCTTTCAGCGATATGTTGGTCATCGCGTCGATGGAGTCGACACGCTTCACATAGAGCCAGTCGGCTATCTGCTTGGCTGCAAATCCGGGAAGCCCGCACGAGGCGGCGACTTCGCGCAGCTCGTCAAGGGTCATTCCTATAAGGGGTTGTCGGTTATTGTCATTCATAGGGAGTCACGGCATGTATTTATATGCAAAGTTACTGACTTTTTGCAATTTTATCGTGCAGTGTGAGAGTAATTTCGATATTTTTGATTATGTTTGCACAATAACTCTCGCCTCGCAATGGAACGACTGATGCAATATATCTGGCAGCATCGCCTCTGGCCGGTAGCCGACATGACTACCGTCGACGGGGAGCGTGTCAGCGTGATTGACCCCGGGCGGCTCAACACCGACGCGGGTCCCGACTTCTTTAATGCCAAGCTGACCATCAACGGACAGATGTGGGCGGGCGACGTGGAGATACACGTGAGGGCTACCGACTGGTACCGTCACAATCATCAGGGCGACAAGGCGTATGACTCGGTGGTGCTCCACGTGGTCGGCAAGGATGACGGGCGCGTGACGCGTTCCGACGGGCGTGTGATTCCGCAGCTGCGCATGAACTGCGCGCCCGATTTCCACGAGCATTACCGCCGGCTTGTGGCGGAGGCGGCGACCGACCTGCCGTGTCACAGGGAGATAGCCGCGCTACCGCCGGTGCATATCCATTCGTGGCTCGACTCGCTTGCCTACGAGCGGCTGTATCAGAAAACGGAGCGCATTGAGCGGTATCTCGACCATTTTGCGGGCGACTGGGAGTCGGTGTGTTTCGTGACGCTTGCGCGTGCCCTCGGGTTCGGTACCAACAGCGAGCCGTTTGAGCGGCTTGCGCTGAGCGTGCCGCTGAAGTTTCTCGGGAAGCACAGCGACTCGCAGCTGAGCCTGGAGGCGTTACTCTTCGGTCAGGCGGGATTTCTCGACAATGTGGCTGAGAGCGACCCCTACATCACGCTTCTCAAGCGCGAATACGTGTTTCTGTCCCACAAGTTTTCGCTTCCCAAGCCGGGGCGCCTCGGATGGAAGATGGCGCGGATGAGACCCGCCAATTTCCCTCACCGGCGCATCGCGTTTCTTGCGCTGATGGCATTTGGCGGATTCCGGCTGATGAGCCGTATATGCGAGCTGCGGAGGGTGGAGGATGTCGCGAAGCTGTTTAACGCGGAGCTTATCGGTTATTGGAGCACTCACTACACATTTAACTCCACGCTGGAAAGCCCGCAGGCGGTGGCACTCGGGCGAAATGCGGAGGATGTGCTGACAATCAACACCGTGATCCCGCTGCTCCACGCCTACGGCACGGCTACGGGCGATACCTCGATGAGCGATGCGGCAGTGGAGATGCTTCATGCGTTGCGAGCGGAGAATAACTCGGTGGTGGCGCTGTTTGTGAAACATGGGGTGAAGTGTGACGACGCGTTCACGTCGCAGGCGCTGCTGCAGCTGCGCCGCGAGTACTGCGAGCCTCGCAAATGCCTCTACTGCCGAATCGGTCACAAAATGCTCTCCCGCCACACCAAATCCCCCGACCCGCGCTAACACGCCCTACCCTTTGAAAATCGGAGCAATGTGGGAGAATGACCAAAATCCAAACGATTTTCATGGCGGGAGCGTTTATCTGTTAGAAAGAATCACTATATTTGCACTAATAAGACCTCTGATTATGAAGTTAATCGAATTAAATCTACAACGAATCATCGACCTTTGCCGTAAACATAAGGTCAAGACTTTAGCCGTCTTTGGCTCTATCCTTACGGATAGGTTCAACGACCAGAGCGATGTGGACTTGCTTGTCAATTTCGATACGACAGACCATGAGAATTGGGATTATGTCACCAACTACTTCGATTTTCAGGAAGCCTTAGAAAAAATCTTTGGCAGGAAAGTTGATTTGGTCGTTGAGAAAGGATTGAAAAACAAATACTTCATTCAGAACGTAAACCGCACAAAACAATTGATTTATGGTTGAGGAATATATACTGAAATATCTTCAGGATGTGTTAGACGCCATAAATGAATTGGAGGGATTTTTTACGGACTTTCCCCGCCGCTATGATTTGTTTGAAAAAGACAGATTGAGGATTTGTGCTGTTGAGCGTAAGACCGAGATAATGGGGGAAGCAATCAACCGTATAAGGAAGAAAGACCCTACATTTGAGATTCCAAATGCTAAGGAGATTATCAATACACGCAACAGAATCATCCACGGTTATGACAGTGTGGAAACTGAATTTTTATGGGGATTGGTTGTAAGACATATTCCTGAACTTAAAAAGGACATTGAGCAAATCATTCGCCAATACGAGGAACGATATAACCATGAAAACAATATTGATTCGGATAAACAGTGACCTACTCAATACCTCAAATATTGAATTGAGGGAATGTCCGATGTGGTAGACCTCCTCGTCGATTATCAGGAAGCGGTCGTGAGCCTTGTCGCATGCGTGTAGGGTTACTCCGGGGTATTGGGCATTGTGTCTCGCGACATCTTGCCGGAGTTGCGCCGAAATCTTGCCGTCTGCTGGAGTATGTTCCAAAATGGAACACACTGAATTTTTATCCAGCTCACCGGACTTGAATCTGTTGGATAGGTGTTTGGTGATTGCCGGACGCTTGGTTCCAAACAGGTCTGCAATCTGTTGTTGAGTTAGCCAAATGGTCTCGTTCTTAAGGCGAACCTCAAGCTTCATCGTTTCATTTGGCTGATAGAGGATGATTTCGTTTGTTCCCATGCGCAAATATATGAAAATTTGCGATTTATGGACCTATGAAATTGTGATTTTTCATTTTTAAGTTAGTGACATTGTGGGGAAGCAAGCCTGAACTGCATACAGTGTAGAAGATTGCCCGCAGGAATTACTTATTGTCGTTGGTGTTTCAGATACAAAACTTTCCGTAAAATTAGAGTCGCGAATAATTGGCGATGACACAATCCCTCATCATTTCTGCACAATCACAAAAACTCTTGCACACGCGAAACATATCGCTATTCTCATTGTAATTATATACTGCGCACATATCGCAAAAGTTGTGTAATTGACAACTTGAACATTTCTTGAAATCCCCTGGAGTAATATGCCGTAGTTCTTTGGCGATTTCATTATCATACCAAATCTCAGAAAGTGAGGTATCTTTAATATTTCCCAGTTTCATGCCATTCCATCCCGGACATGGATAGGCACTCCCATCGGTATCAATGCACATGCCTGATGATAAGATATTGCACATGATTTTTCTCCTTGCAAATTTCTTTGTCAACAATTCGTCTATTGATTGCGAAGTGGCAATTGCCTCCAAATATTCCGGTTTGGAGTCTAACATAAATTGAATCATTTGTTTCATCTCATCCCGACTCAATCGAGTGTCAAGATTGCTTCGTTCGCCATCGCACTGCGCCATCATCACATAGTCAAAATATATATCTACGCCAAGTTTATCTGCATACGCCCTAAGGTCTCTGACAGTACTTAAATTCTGCTTCATCACGGGGCATGAGATGAGGACGTGAACACCAGTTTTAACTAATAATTCAATATTACGCTTTGTTTTAGCCAAAGAACCCTTTCTTTTGGTAATACTATCATGAATATTGGCATTCGTAGAATATAATGACACTTGCACATTAAAGACATCAAGCTGCTTGAATCGCTCTGCCATCTCATTAGTCATTGTCAACAAATTACTCTGAAGCAAAATTTTTAAATTTAGAGAATGGCACTCTTCAAGAACATCGAATAATCCCTTATATAACAATATCTCACCTCCTGAAAAGACAACTTTCTTTCCACCCATATCGCGAAACTGGCGTAAGAGCTCAATCACTAAATCACAATCTAATGATTCATTGACATTTTTCATCTCATCAGGTAGATAACAATGTACACACCGCTCATTACAGCTACTTGTCAGTTCTACCTGTAAATTTTCTATCTGCGGCTTTTGAGATTGCGTCATTCAAATATTTCTTTTAATGTATGTTGGTCAATCATATTATTATACATAGCTTCTTGCATAATGTCTTCTAATTCATGCAACAGCGGATAACGACATCCCTCATTTATTCTACAGTGTTCGCAATCAAAACAATTTGGCGCATCAATCGCATGAAGCGCTTTTTCCGGATCGGAAAGAAACATACGGGCTATTCGAATATCAACAGAGTCGGTTTCACCATCTTCTCCTTTTAAAAGACCTTTGATTGCATGATAATATCCTTTCATTTCTTTTCCCGCAAGCCGGCAAGATTTTTCATAAGCCTCCAAATGCTGCAGAGCCTTATCGTTTTGATGAGTTCTTACGCACAAAATCATGAGAAGGAGGTGACGATTCACAAAATTACCCGGATTACTATTTTGTGTAAACAGATTGATTCCGTCATCACTCAATTGTTCCAGATAGGCAATAGTTTCCATACATTCATCTATTCCCAACGAATTCAGCCTGAACAACGGATTAATGCGGTTTTCTGTTAATTGCATGTGATCAATTCTCCTGTTTAAATCAAAGAACGTCGATTCTATTTCAGACAATCCGGGAATAACGATATGGAGAGCGGGAAATCCCAAGAATGAATTGTCACGAATATATATATCATAACCTTTATTTATAATCCATTGATAGATGTTATGCAAATCTTCACGGAAATCATCGCCCACAGGTATGGTAGTATGACCTTGATATGGATATGAAGGAGTATCATTGAAGAAAGATGCATATTGGCGCCCTCGACCGTGCATAAGGCTTCGTTTAAATTCATTAAACAGGTCCAATTTCTCGCAGTCGTTGACATCGTTGTCAAAACGGAGGGTTTCAGCGGTGTACCCTTGGAAGATTTCTGTAAAACAGCGTTCTAACGCTACACAAGCATTAAGGTCAGCCCCTAAATGCACGATGTATTTCGTCTTATCTGGACTATAAAGAAGGAGGGCAAGCACCGGAAACCCTTCACCCAACGAGATATCCTTTACGCGAAAATCCATGCCGTAAATATCGCGGACATATTCGAGGCGTTTCAACACCTCCGAACCATCAAATTCAGTAAGTGGAATATCCGGTGGTGTGATTTTTCGTAGATACATTTCCTGAATGCAATAGCGTTCAAATATTTCATTGAAACCTTGAATCAAAGCCTCTTCTCTGATATTTCCGGCACACATGCCGTTAGACCCGTTTGTCCAACGTATTAAGGAATATGGTAAATCTACGATTTCTCCTGTATTAACATGGTAAAATGGAATGGACTTGCCTTCAATTTTTTGTGCTCTTAGACCCGCTTCAAGTGAAAAGGCCCTCGGTACAAATCGTTTAATCTGGATTTCTGCATTGTCATGAGTCCAATGATATTCTTTTTCATCGGGGTAGAAACGGCAAGAAGCACCAATCGTTGCCGGATTGGGATAGACTATTGCCCGATTTTGCAGACGCTCCATAAACTCTGCATATCCACTTGCCCGCGCAAAATCGGTATTCATTCCTTTTCCGTTGGTACCTATTGAATTATCAGTATCACGAGTGATTGTTATGCGACAGGAGCAAAACATCTCGCCATTACCAAGATTTATTTCTTCAAACGGAATGCCCAACTGAATAATTTTTGCTCTGATTTTTCGGATAGTATTTATCGGAGAATCAGCTTTATATATTTTCTTTTTCATACATTTTTGCAATTTCTATGATTTGATTTCTATAGTTAGCCTTCCAGTCGGGACATTGCAAATTTGTACCGTGCCTCTTGTCTACATATAGCGCATTGTGCGGACATCCACCATTGCAAAGCGGCAACAATACGCAATATTTACAATTGTCATTATTCAACGGAGTCCATTTTAACCATTGCTGATACCATTCGGGTGTATGAAAGCCATCCGGGACAGTAATATCACCACAAATCCATCGCTTATCACCGACAGTGTCTAGACACTTATATATAAGACCGTTTGCCGCTATTGTGAAATCACCTCGGCGTAAACATCCGCCCTCAGGTGCAGCATGAGGAAATTGATATGACCATAGTCCTAAATGATGCGCCATTTGAATTAGCTCCCATTCTTCTTTTATCCACTCTCGCTCACCATAAAGGTTGGATTTAACAATGTCAGGAGTAAAATTAAAATCAATCGTTCTGTTAAAAGAAAGACTGACGCGACCTTTTAAGCGACTTTTTGCTAACATATTGAGGAATTCAGGTATATATGAACGATTTTCCCGGTCAATAGTTATACGTATTGTGACGTGAGCCCCATGCTCGACCAATGTGCAGATATTGCTCCAAATCCTCTTAAAAGTCGGATATCCGGTAATTAGAGGGCGTCGATGATTATGTATGCCAGCCGGACCATCCATGGTAATAATATATCGCTTTACCATTAATTCTCCAATTAATTCCTCGCATCTTTCAGGGGTCAGTGCGTATCCATTTGTTGTCATATCAGCAGAATATACCATGTCATTAGCACGACAGAAAGATATGAGTTCTTCGGTCAACCGTTTTATCTGGCAATAAGCGAGTAATGGTTCTCCCCCAAACCATGTAACGCGCACTTTTTGGCAGACAGAGGCATAATTTTTTAACAATTTTACAATGGCTTGACCGGTGGAAGCATTCATCGTTATTTTTTCCTTATTACCCTCGAAGCAATATGTACAACGCATCTGGCAATCATGAGTAACAAGTATGGTAAGATCAAGATAAGAAAAATCATCTTTCCCTCTATTGAATCGCTCTAATTGCTCCGTCATTTCATCGCGAGATACACTGACCATAAATCCAAGCTCGTATAGCGTTCGGCAATCTTGTCCGGACAAACTTTCTATATGGTATTGCGAAAGGTTTCGTGTCGTCAGAATCGCATTACGGCTGACTGTGTTGAAGAGTACACATTTTTCATCATCGACAGGTATTATATCATTCCAGATTGACCATTTTAGTTTATTCCCCGGAAGTGGCAATTCACATATTCTAGAATTTACAGAGAGCAATTTCATTTGCATAGATTCACTTTTCATAAAAATATATTTCAAGATGACCTACGAAAAATCTCATTGATAATACGATACTTTTCTCCGCTATTCTTATCTTTAAGAATATATAGTGCAGCCCCTTTGCCCTCTATCCACTTTACAACATGATCCCAATATATCTTATTGCTCCGGCAACGATAAGGATAACCCAACATGAAGCGTTCCCGCAAACAACCACCATGACAAGTGGGGAGATAACGGCATGAATTACATTCATCCGGAATCGGAGCCTGAAAAGCCAAGCGGTCGCGCGCATCCGATGTCGCAAATTGCTCAGGAATATCAGTCAGGAAATTACCAATTACAGCTTCGGGTACATCAAACTCAGCACATGAAAATATGTCACCGCCGGGACTAAGTGCCAGATATCGCCGATGACATGCTTTTTCGCGCAAGCAAATTGACGGGACTCCAAGAAGAAGGTCGGCGACAAGTTTTACAATGTCAGTGTTATAAGCCGGGGCAGAATCGTTAGCCCAAAAATCGAAGAACCGAATCATGGCATCGGCATATTCTTCATCACTGACATACATAGGAGAATCAAGAGCATCATCTTTTGAAATGGGAAAGGCCCTCGCTAATCGTACATTCATACTTCTGTTCTTGTAAAACTCATAAATCTCCGGGATGAAATTTAAGTTGTCCTTGGTAATCAGATTAATAGCGCTACATCTTATCCCATTAGCGAGAGCTTTATCAATGTTGGCAATGGCTATGGGAGTAGAAACCTTTCCAGACTTGAATGTACGATAGGAACTGAATAAATCGATACTTACTCCTATGTGCCCATTGAAATGTTTTCTGATAAGAGGATATGTCTTTGTTGTGAGAAGGGTGGCATTAGTTTGTGCGCTGTGCCTTACAACAATGCCATTACCTTGAAATAACTTGTCGGCATAATCAATTATTGAAAGTAATCGTTCTGACAACAACAATGGTTCACCGCCATGCCAACATATCATAAGGCTTTTAGCACCTACCGCCAAAGCATACTTATAGACAAATTGTAATCCGCTACGTATTTCCAGATCAGTCATCTCAGCCTTAATAGAATTATTATCTCTTCCATAGCAGTATTGACATGCCAGATTGCACTTTAGCGTAATTTTAAATGTAATAAAAAGGCTCTGAATATTATCCATGGCGGTGAATCCTAAGTTTGATTAATCCAAAGGAGCGGGATGACCTTCGTTGCAATGGTCACACCATTCAGGGCGTGTTTCGCGCACATCTAAACGAGCTTCAAGCTCAGCATAAATACTTTCGTTTTGTAACATACTATAATAAGAATTTAATAATTGCCCTACTCTATTCCGGCTTTTCGGGTTCCGCCTTTTATCAGGTATGACTCTTCACTATTGAACATTCATATCATTTTACTTATGACGGGAATTTTATTAAATACTTCCCATCACAAATAAATGGAGCAAGAAATGCAGGAATTAATTCCAACGGAATCAAATGAGACAAAGCAACTATGGTTTTAAGTAGATTATGAGTATATTGGCTATGAATTTTTTGCCCGTATCACTTTCTTCGTATAGTTTAGCGACAGTCATATTTCATATCCTTGTGCCGCGGTCATCCCCTCGTTGGCGATTGATTGGTTTAGATAAAAGAAGAGCGCGGGAATCTGTATCTGTTGCCGTCCTACAACCTGAGGCTTCTCGCATTGCCCTATCAAAGTCGGACGGCAACGCAGAAGCCCACGCCAGTATATGCAATCAGTGCGTCCGGCGATATTTCTCCCGAAATATTGTGCCGAATGCAAGATAATTACATATCCACGGGCATCTACCGTTGCTCAATCCTTGACTTTGATATGAAATTTTGCGAGAATTCCAGGTTGTCAAGACTCAGCGCGGATAAACGCTTTCTTATGTATTTTCACTACATCCCGCTCCGTTCGACCCCGATGCGCGGGGTTGATTCGGCTGAACCTCACCCTACCGGCGTGGTCTGCGAAACGGTCTGCAATCGCAAATGTATAAATATTTTTTAGAATTGAAGCAAAATATGTTGAAAAATTCAATTTTCGCAAGCGGAAATTGAGGGGATGAATTTCCCCGATGGGGATATTATAGGGTTGAGGGTTAAGGGGGGATTTTTTCGCTTCAGCTGAAGCGAACACATTGATGAAGGCGGGATTATCCCCGGGGAGTCAGATTTCAGTTTTTGGAGGGGCGGTTAGGGTCATTAGGGCCGTTAAGGAGGTTAGGGTGGATAGGGAGGTGCGGGACGATTTTGGACTGTGATGATTCCCTGCGGGAAACGATTCATGGTGGAGGTTGCAGTCCGGGTGGGTCGCTTCGCTCAACGCCCCGGCTATAGAGGGATTATCCCCTGGCGGGGAAATTATATGGTTTAGGGGTAATGTTTTAGGGTTTAGGGTTTATGAGGGAGGGGCGTGGACATCGGGGGTGCGGGCTGCCTTCCAGCAGCCCCTACAGCTACGCGGTGTGGAGGATGGCGAAATGGTTGAAAATAAGTGTGTTTTTACAAATAAATTATTATCTTTGCCTAATTCTACTTTTAGCGGGCTAAAAGTAGGATTGTACGGCGGCTGTTTAATGGCTAATCGGCGGATGCACCGGGGTGCATCCCTACAATTTGGGTTGGATTGCCGCTGTCATGTTAAAGATTACTTGAATGAATAGACACGGTTGCTTTAAGATATTGATGGTGTGGGCGTTGTTGCTGTTGTGTTTCTTCCCGATGCGCGGTGAGGAGATTACAGTGGGGGCGGCGCGTACATCGGTGTATGTCCCGCTGCTGAAGGGTAAGCGCGTGGCGTTGCTGTCAAATCATACGGGGCTTGTCGGCGAGCGTCATACTCTCGATGTGATGCTTGACGAGGGGATAGACGTGGTGACTCTTTTCTCTCCTGAACATGGGTTCAGGGGTACTGCCGATGCGGGCGAACATGTGAAGAGCAGTGTCGACGAGGTGACGGGCATACCGATCGCGTCAATGTACACAGGCACATCGAAGGGGATTGCGCCGGAGGTGATGGCGGGTATCGACGTGATAGCGGTCGACCTTCAGGATGTGGGGACACGTTTTTATACCTATTATATCACAATGATAAAGGTGATGGAGGAGGCTGCCGCCGCCGGAAAGAAGGTGGTGGTGCTCGACCGCCCCAATCCGCTCGGCATGATGGTTGACGGTCCGGTGCTCGACATGTCGCTCCGGTCGGGTGTGGGCAGGCTTCCGATACCCGTGCTTCACGGGATGACGCTCGGAGAGCTTGCTACGATGGCAAACGACGAGGGCTGGCTCCGTGAGGGGCGAAGCGTCGACCTGACGGTAGTGAAGTGTGATGGCTACACCCACGCATCGCGTTACAGACTCCCTGTAGCTCCGTCGCCCAACCTGCGCGACATGACCGCCATCTACTTATATCCATCGCTCTGCTTCTTCGAGGGCACATCGGCAAGTGTGGGGCGCGGGACCGATTTCCCCTTCAAGGTCTACGGTCATCCGGCGATGAAGAACCGCGGATTCACGTTTACGCCGCGCAGCATGGCGGGGGCGAAAAATCCGCCGCTGCTCGGACGGCGCTGCAACGGCGTTGACCTGCGTCGCTCCGACAGTGACTCGCTGATAGCCAAGGGCGTTGACCTGAGTTACATAATCGACGCGTACAATGCGATGCCTGCCGTGGCGCAACATAAATTTTTCACGCCGTTTTTCGACAAGCTGATAGGCAACCGTAAGGTGCGCCGCATGATTGCCGACGGAGTACCCGCCGAAGAAATAAAAGCGTCATGGGCAGGCGAGGTAGCGCAGTTCAAGACGCTCCGCAAAAAATATCTTTTATATCCTGAGTCATGAGTCCGCTGACAGTACTTATCACCGTCGCAGTATATTTCGTGCTGCTCTTTGCCGTGAGCCAGATAGCCTCGCGGCGCACCGATAATGCCGGATTTTTTACCGGCAACCGTCGCGCACCGTGGCCTGTGGTGGCGATAGCGACAGTGGGCGCGGCAATCTCGGGAGTGACATTTATCAGTGTGCCGGGCATGGTCGCCGACAAAGGTTACAGTTACCTGCAGATGGTGCTCGGCTTCATCGTGGGCTACTGGATAATAGCGTTTGTGCTTGTGCCGCTCTTTTATAAGCGCAATCTCATATCAATCTACGGCTATTTAGGCGAGCGGTTCGGGATAAGCACCTACCGTACCGGTGCATGGTTTTTCATCGTGTCCAAGATGCTCGGTGCATCGGTGAGATTTTTCGTGGTGTGCATCGTGCTGCAGTCGCTTGTGTGCGAGCCGCTCGGCATCCCGTTCTGGGTCAATGTCATTGTGACGGTCGGTATCGTGTGGCTCTATACCTTCCGCGGCGGTGTAAAGTCGGTGATATGGACCGACCTGCTGAAGAGTTTCTGCCTGATACTCTCGGTGGTGCTCTGCATAGTGTTCATCGCCCGCAACCTTGACCTCGACATGGCGGGAGTGGCGGGTGCGATCAGCAGCCATGAGTCGTCGCGGGTATTTTTCTTCGACGATCCTTCAAAGGGCATATATTTCTGGAAGCAGTTCATAGCCGGTATCTTCATGGCTATTGCCATCAACGGTCTTGACCAGGACATGATGCAGCGCAACCTTGCCTGCCGCGACTCGGCACAGAGCCGTAAAAATATGCTCGTGAGCGGCGTGATGCAGTTTTTCGTGATTGCGCTATTCCTGCTGCTCGGCACCCTCCTTATGGTGTATATCGACAGTAACCCGTCGCTGACGATGCCCGAGAAGAGCGATGAGATATTCGGTCTTGTCGCCTCCCACGACTCGCTGCCCGCAGTAGTAGGTGTGCTCTTTATCCTCGGACTTGTGGCGGCTGCATACTCCGCCGCGGGGTCGGCACTCGTTTCGCTCACCACATCGTTTACGGTCGACATTCTTGACGGCAACAAAGCCGGCGAGGAGCGTGTCGCCCGTATGCGCAGGCTTGTGCATGCCGGAATGACGGTGACAATGGGGGTGGTGATTGTAGCGTTTTATCTTATCAGCGAGGATGATGCCATCAGTGCCGTCTATACACTCGCGTCATATACTTACGGCCCGATACTGGGGCTGTTTGTCTTCGGAATGTTCACGTCATTGCGTGTCAATGACCGTATTGTGCCTTTGCTTTGCGTGGCGGCTCCGATAGCATGCCTGCTTACACGCAATATCCTCTTCAAAGTGTGGGGCTACGAAATGAGCTTTGAGCTTCTTATACTGAACGCTCTTTACACGTTTGCTTTTCTTGCCGTGGCTTCCCTCATCCAAACTTGGCGCCGCAAGACGGTCGCCGAATCAACTATGTGATGTTAACCCCAAAAACCTTGTCTTATCACTATGGCAAAAGATCTTTTCAGCCGTTATATATGGCTAATCGACACAATTAAACGATATGGCTCCATATCGCGTGAAGAAATCAACAAACTGTGGATGCGTTCGCCCTATTCCAACGGCGAGCCGCTGCCGCGCCGCACATTTTACTCCTACCGCGCCGCCATAGAGGAGCTGTTCAAGATAAATATTGAGTGTAACCAATCGACATTTGAATATTATATCGAGCAGGACAACGAGCATGACGAGAGCGTGATGAACTGGCTGCTTAACTCCGCGTCGGTAGGCAATCTGCTCAACGACGCGCGCAATATAGGCAACCGCATATTTCTTGAGGATGTGCCCTCGGCGCGTGAACATCTTCCGGTAGTGGTCGATGCGCTGAAGGAGAACAAGCCTGTCACGTTCAGCTATCAGCCCTATTCACGCATAAACCCGACGCATGACATCATTGTGGAGCCTTACTTCCTGAAGATATTCAAGCAGCGGTGGTATGTGACCGGTCGCAATGTCAAGGAGGACAAGATAAAGACCTATGCGCTCGACCGCATGAGCAATTCAAAGCTCCTTGCCTCGACCTATTCCATACCCGATGACTTTGACGCGGAGGCTTATTTCCGCGACAGCTACGGGATAATCTTCGACGAGGGCACGGTAAAGCATGTGGCGATACGTACCGATGCGCGTCAGGCGAAATATTTCCGGTCGGTACCGTTGCATCACTCCCAGTCGGAGGTAATCCACGACTCCTATTCGATATTTTACTACAAGATAAAAGTGACCCCCGATTTTATCCAGGAACTTCTGTCCTACGGACCGAAAATCACTGTGTTGAGTCCGCCCGAAGTGCGCGCCATGATGGTCGACTCGCTGCGCACGTCGCTCAAAAACTACGAGGAACTTTTTCCGATGTAAGCCTTTTCACGCCGATAAGGGGGATCACTAACTCTGGTGCCGGAGCCATAAATCCCCGAAAGGGGGATTCATCCTTATGCAACCCGTTTCAGGGTTGCGTCATTGTGGGGGCATCGATCTCCACGGGCGCACCTCCGGCGCTGCCCGCGGTTACCGCCATCTTGCCCTTTCAGGGCAAAATTCTTAAGTTAGTGACATTGAATGGAAGTTCGCCCGAATCTATTGGCAAATCTTTGAATGGAATGTCGTTATCTCCTGTCGGACAACCGGTGAATTTCCACTCGACTACTGATACAGGGCGAGGAGTAGACGGATAGGGATTACCAGAGGGAGAAGGTGATGTCGGAATCGTAAGTGTCGAGTGACTCGATGCGTTTGAGACGCTTGACGACGCGTATGGTGACAGGGAGGATGAGGATTTCGTAGAGGGTCTTCAGAAGTGCCTGCGCGATGATGAGTTCGATGATGTCGCCCAAGGGGAGTATGCCCGCGAAGGCGATGGGGAAGAAGATAACGGAGTCGACACCTTCGCCCCAGAGCGTGCTTATAATGGCGCGGGCGGAAAAATGTTTCCCTCCCGATTTCACTTTCATGCGGCTCATTACCCATGCGTTAGCTATCGAGCCGCATATAAAGGCGAGAAATGATGCGGCGAGGATGCGCGGCACATTGCCGTAGATTGTCACCATGGCGTCCTGGGCGGTCCATGCCTCGGAGCCGGGCAGGATGATGGCGAGTTGCAGGAGCAGAGTGACGAGAAGGTTCATGAAGAAGCCGAGCCATATCACGAGCCTGGCTTTGCGAAATCCGTAGACCTCGACAAGGCAGTCGTTGATGATGTAGCTTATTGGAAATACAGCCATGCCGGCGGTCACGGTGACGATGCCGAGCGACACGGTCTTGATTTCTACCAGATTGGCGATGATGAGGCACACACAGAAGAGCACCGTCAGCAAAAGGAAGGGGAGCGAGAAACGCTCTTTGGTCAATTCTTTCATGATTCTTGTTTTTAACGAGGTAGCAAGCACTCGGTGAATTTTTCGCTGCAAAGTTACGAAAAAATCCGGCATGGTCATTACGCGTCGGTGCAAATAAATATTAATGCCGAATAACTTTCTACACATCATTCCGCCTGATCTAAATCCCGGATTGTTATACGAATAGAAATTAGATGATTATAATTTGAGGTTTAGAAAAAAGCATATATCTTTGTAGTTGTAACCTAAATACATGGAGTAATGGCATATCCCGTAAATGACATAGCTAACCTTCTTCTGCGTTTCGCCTATACATCGGAAGGTGCGGAAGATATGATGTCTAATATGAAGCTACAAAAAATGCTTTATTATCAGCAAGGCTTTCATCTGGCTTATTTCGGTACACCACTTTTTGATGAAGAAATAGAAGCATGGATGTACGGACCGGTAGTTCCGAGTGTGTATGAAAAATATGAGAAATTCGGTCGTAACGGAATATTGCCTGACATGGAGTCAGATTTTAAACTTAGCGATGAGGATTTGGAATTGTTTGCACAGGTTTATGAAGTGTATGGAAAGTATTCGGCTTATGGTCTCATGAATCTGACTCACGGTGAAGCACCATGGAAATCAACTCCTGTTGGTAAGGGTAATATAATATCCAAGGAAAAACTTACAGAGTATTTTAAGACTCAACTTTCTTGATGGCAACAAAAATCAAGATTAAAAATGTAGATGACCGATTCTCTCGTATAAAGGGGGTATTGGATAAAATCTCTGATAAGGAAATTGAAGAATATGCCAAGATTGATTATCCATTGTTTTCGTTTCGATACTTGTGTCAAGAATCCTATCCTGATTGTAACGATCCCAAATTTTTCAAGGATTTTTTAGCGAGACTTGCGAAGTTGTCAGAATTAGGTTGGGCCGGTATCCGCCAATCCGCGCCTCATTCATTTGGAATGGAACCAATCCCGGTCAGACAGATGGTTTATAAGTCGAAACTTCCTGATTTTGTAAGTTCCGATGCTGACTTACATGTGTTCAGGGCAGTTGGCGATAACCGTTCTTTTGTAGGATTGCAAGTCGGTAAAATATTCTATATATTTTTCATCGAAGCAAAGTTCAATGATATTTATCCACACGGCAGAAGAAAATAACTTTGCAGACATCACGTTTAAGTTAGATGCGACAGGAGGTGGCGGTGGGATTGAATGGCTCGACGTGGACATACATAATTATGTCGGGGTTCCAGCGTGTGCGGACGGTGTGTTCGACGCGTGACGCTATGTCGTGACCTTCGGTGACAGTGATGTCGGGGTCTACCTTTATGTGTACGTCGATTATAGCCGAGTGACCGGCACGACGTGTCTTCAGATTGTGAAGCCCGCGCACACCGGGCACGGCAAGTATCATCAGCCTTATTTTTTCGACCTCTTCAGGAGGAAGGGCGCGTTCAAGAAGCTCATCGACCGACGGGCGCGCAATCTTTATAGCCGACACGGCGATGAAGATGCCGATAAGTATCGAGACAATGGGGTCGAGCACACGGAATTTCATGCCGAGGAAGTAGGCGCCCGACACGCCGATGAGTGTTGCCACCGATGATATGGCGTCGCTGCGGTGATGCCACGCGTTAGCGGCGAGCGAAGACGAGCCGATCTCCTTGCCTTTCGCCTCCGTCATACGGAAAAGCCACTCTTTCGCCACAATCGAGACTATCGCCACTATGATGGTCCACACATCGGGTCGCGGCAGTTCATGCCCATGGAAAAAGGCGATTATGGCGTCGATGCCGCCCCAGGTGATTCCGACAGCTACGGCGAGCAGCACAAACGCTATGATGAGCGATGCGAGAGTCTCGTATTTCCCGTGACCGTAAGGGTGGTCGGCATCGGCACTCCTGTAGGCGACACCTACGAAAATAAGCACGATGAAGTCAGTGCCGAAATCGCTCAGTGAGTGAAATCCGTCGGCGACAAGGGCATCGCTGTGCCCCCAGTAGCCGAAAAACAATTTCAGCAGCATCAGCGCGGCGTTGACCCAGAATCCAATCCATGTGACACGGCGTATTACCGCGACTTCGTTTCTTGTTTCAGATGACATGGCGTGGTCAGGAAAGAATGGTACGGAGTTCCTCGTCGGTTGCCGTCAGGCGTCGGCGACATTCGGCAAGCAGCTCTGTGGCGCGGCGCGTGTATGCCGCGAGCAGGTCTATGTCGAGGGCATCGCTCTGCATGCGTCGCATTATATCTTCAAGTTCGGCTACAGCCTGGTTATACGACAGTTCGGTGACTGGTGAGAATGTTGGTTGCTGTATCATAGCGGTTGTGGTGTTAAATCATTGTTTTATCGAGGTCATCTCGCCGCAGGCAAGTGTGGTAGTGATGACTGCACCTGCAGGCACGTCGGCGGCGGAAGTCATGACTTTTCCGTCGACACGCGTGATAGAGTAGCCGCGGCGGAGAGTGGCTTGCGGTGAAAGCGCGTCAAGCATCTGAGCGAGCGCGTCAAGACGTGCGCCACGGCGCTGCACGATGGCTGCGGTGATTACTCCGAGCGAAGAGTGCAGAGCGTCAAGACGCGACATCTTCGGTGACAGATGATGCGATGCAAGCTGTTGAAGCGCAAGTGTGTATCGGTCGAGTCGGGCGGATGCGCGGTCAATCATTGCTGCCGGAAGCGACGGAAGTTTCCCTTCAAGCAATCCAAGCTGCTCCTTACATCCCGAGAGATGGTCACGCGCGATACATACAATCTGCTGGCCAAGCGCGTCAAGGCGGTCAAGGGCGAGTTTGCCCTGGTTGATAAGCCATTCGGCGGCAGCTGTAGGGGTCTTTACACGCACACACGCCACATAGTCGAGGATGGTCACGTCACGTTCATGCCCGATGCCGACTATGACTGGAAGCGGGAACTGCGCCACATGAGACGCGAGATTGTAATCTTCAAATCCGAGCAGGTCGCTTGTTGCGCCCCCGCCACGTATAATCACCACGCAATCCCACGCTTCCTGTTGCATGGCTATCTCCTCAAGAGCGGCGATTATGGTCGGTGCCGCCTTGTCGCCTTGCATCACGGCATGAAACAGCCTTGTGGTGAAGCGCAGGTGAAGCGGGTTGGATGCAAGCTGGTTCATGAAATCACCGTAGCCTGCGGCTCCTTCCGCCGAGATGATGGCGATGCGAAGCGGAGGCTCAAGCCATTCAAGGCTTTTGTTAAGGTCGAGTATGCCTTCTTGTTTGAGACGTGTTAGCATCTCATTGCGGCGACGTATGAGGTCGCCCATCGTATAGTCGGGGTTTACGGCGTTTATCACCAGCGACATTCCGTAGACAGGATGCATCGACACGGATGCCCTTACCATGACTTTCAGTCCGGTGCAGAAATCCTGTCCCGTGGCGGCATAGAAATCGGAGCGTATCCTTACAAACTGGTTAGCCCAGATTGCCGCCCTCGCTTTTGCGACCGTGGCTCCCGATGCCGGGTCCTTCTGCAGCAGCTCCATATAGCAGTGACCGCCACGCACTGCGACATCGCTTAACTCCGCCGTCACCCAAATGTTGGATGTCGCCGGAGTCATGACAAGTGTAGCTATGCGCTTGTTAAGCTGTAAAAGGGTAAGTGATTCCACGCAGAAATCTATTTGACCTTATTCATTTGCTTTCCGTCCCATCTGTAGATGAGCGACGGTTTCAGATAGTCGGCGACGAGCTGATAGACATCCGGCGACAAAAACTCTTTCAGGTTATTCGTAAGTGAAAGGGTTGATGTCGCGGGGTCATACACATATTCGGCAAGCATGAAAGGTACCATTGCCGATACCTCGCCGTCATTTTTCTTGCCGCTATCAGTGAGCCAGTCGCTCATCACCGGAGGGGTGAAATAGTTTCCTTTCAACTCCTGCCATGTGCGCGAGTAAAAATTGACGTGGCTGTCATGGGCGGGAGTGGCGACAGTCTGAATAACAGCTATGATAGTGTCATTACCTGTCGGAAGAAGCGATATCTGATAAGATGACGCGTCGGTCATCGAAATTTTGATATCGTCGGGGTTGAGGGCGGTGATGCGTGATTTCCCCTGCATGGCATTTTGCGAAGCCGTAGCCGAACCGCTGTTGTAATAGTCGATCATGTCGAGGCGCGTGTTGCGGTCAAGCAGCGGAAAAAGCGATGCCGGGGCATCGGTAAACGCACCGGCGGCTGTAAGACGAGCCATCATTGCCGGAGAGCAGACGGCGAGCAAAAGCAAAGCCGCCAATAATCGTTGATGGATAAATTTCATGACAGAGATATCTTTGTTTTATATCAGCGGCTTTTAGGGGCGCCTTTTTTCTTTTTCTTGAATTTGTCGAAATTGCCGTGCTTTTCTTTTTTAGGCTTTTTATCGCCTTCCGACTTACGGCGTGACGATGCACGGGAGTAATCTTTCTCCGGATCGGCGATTTCGGCATAGAGCTTGCTGCCCACGAAATCGGCGCCGGTCAGCCCGTCAACCACTCGGCGCGCATCGGCTTTCTTGACATCAAACAGCGAATAGCCGGGCATGAGGTCGATTCTTCCCACGTCGATGCGGGGTCCCTGGATTACATGGTTCAGGATGTCAATGAGGTTTCCGGCAAAAAATCCGTCATTTTTTCCGGCGTTGACATATATACGTGCCATGCCGCGGTCGGCTGTGCGGCGGTCTTTTTCCTCCGGAGAACGGGGTTTTTCCTTCTCTTTGCGCTCTTTTTTCGGCTTTTCGTCGATGAAGTCGATTTCGGGAGCATCCTTGTAATATTCGAGCAGGCGGTTAAACTCCAGCGAGAGCATACGCTTAAGAAGGTCTTCTTCGGAGAGCCATTCGAGTTTGCGCATCACGCCGGGGAGATATTTCCCGATTTCCTCGTCGTCGACCTTTACGCGTTCGATTCTGTCGGCGAGGTTATAGAGTTGCTTCTCAATGATATGTGCGGGTGTCGGCACTTCCTTGCGCTCGAATGTCTTCCCGATGCGCTTCTCGATGTCGCGTAGCTTTCCACGTTCGCGTGAATGGATGATGGCGATTGATACACCGGTCTTTCCAGCCCTGCCGGTACGGCCCGACCGGTGGGTATAAGTGGCGATGTCATCGGGCAATCCGTAATTGATTACATGGGTGAGGTCGCTCACGTCAAGACCGCGGGCGGCGACATCGGTAGCCACCAACAGACGCAATACGCGGTCACGGAATTTCTTCATCACCATGTCGCGCTGAGCCTGCGACAGCTCCCCGTGGAGGGAGTCGGCGTTGTAACCGTCCTGAATCAGCCAGTCGGCTATCTCCTGGGTCTCTTTTCGTGTGCGGCAGAAGATTATTCCGTATATGTTTGGCGTATCGTCGGCGATGCGTTTAAGCGCAAGGTATTTGTCGCGGGCATGGACCATATAGTAGATATGGCGCACATTCTCCGCGCCGGTGTTTTTTGTGCCGATGACAAACTCCTGCGGGTCGTGCATGTATTTTGCCGCAATCTTGGCAATCTCCTGTGGCATAGTCGCCGAGAAGAGGAGCATCTTGCGATTTTCCGGCACATGGCTCAATATATCGTTGATGTCATCGACAAATCCCATGTTGAGCATCTCGTCAGCCTCGTCGAGAATCACAGTGTGTACGTCGCCGAGTTTCACGACCCCCCTGTTGATGAGGTCGATGAGACGTCCCGGTGTGGCAACAATGACCTGCACTCCCTTGCGGAGCGCACGAATCTGGCTCTCGATGCTTGAGCCGCCGTAGACGGGGAGCACTTTCAGTCCCTGGATATATTTAGAGAAATCGGCAAGGTCACTGCCTATCTGGAGACACAGTTCGCGTGTAGGTGCTATGATAAGCGCCTGTGGCACGTCTCTTGATGTATCGATACGCTGTAATACGGGAAGACCGAATGCCGCTGTCTTTCCGGTTCCGGTCTGTGCAAGGGCGATTACGTCGCCATCTTCATTCAGGAGATGGGGTATCACCTTTTCCTGTACCGGCATGGGGTTCTCGAATCCCAGCTCATGTATTGCCTTAAGAAGGTCATCCCTGACCCCCAGTTCTTCAAATGTCTTCATTTGTGTAATTTAAAATAAGTGAGCGTGAAGATGTTATTTTTCACGCATGAAAATGTTTATAGGAGTGCCGGAGAAATCCCATTTCTCGCGTATCTTGTTCTCAAGATACCGGCGGTAAGGCTCCTTGACCCATTGCGGCAGATTGCAGAAAAATACAAAAGTAGGTATTTTCTGCTCCTTTAGCATGGTCACATACTTGATTTTGATGTATTTGCCTTTGTTGGCGGGAGGGGGATATGCGCCTATCACCTCCTGCATGTAAGTGTTGAGCTGGGATGTGGGGACTATGCGCTCGCGGTTTTTGTAGACATCCACCGCAGTCTCTATAACCTTGAATATGCGCTGTTTGGTGAGCGCCGACCCGAATATGATGGGGAAGTCGGTAAACGGAGCGAAACGCTTGCGTATGGCATCCTCGAAGTGGCGTATAGCCGCCTGTGACTTATCTTCTACAAGATCCCACTTATTGACACATACCACAAGACCTTTCTTGTTGCGCTGTATGAGCGAGAAAATGCTGACATCTTGGCTCTCGATTCCGAGAGTGGCGTCAATCATAAGGATACATACATCGGATGCCTCGATTGAGCGGATTGAGCGGATTACGGAATAGTATTCGATGTCTTCGTTGACCTTGTTTTTTTTGCGTATGCCGGCGGTGTCGACCAGATAGAAGTCAAATCCAAACTTGTTATAGCGCGTGTAGATGGAGTCGCGGGTGGTTCCGGCTATATTGGTGACGATGTTGCGGTCCTCGCCTATGAAGGCGTTGATAATCGATGATTTGCCGGCGTTAGGTCGTCCTACGATGGCGAAACGCGGTATTTTTTCCAGGTTTTCTTCTTCAGTGTCATCTTCGGGAAGATCTTTGACGATTTCGTCGAGCAGCTCGCCGGTGCCGGAGCCGTTTGCAGATGATACTGGGAAGGGCTCGCCGAGACCGAGACGGTAAAATTCGGGCACATTGTACATCCAGTCGCCTGAATCGACCTTGTTGGCGACGAGTATCACCGGCTTCTTTGAGCGGCGTAATATGTTGGCGACATGGTCATCGAGGTCGGTAACGCCATTCATCGCATCGACGACAAACAGCACTACATCGGCTTCCTCTATTGCGAGGTGTACCTGCTTGTTGATTTCGCTCTCGAAGATATCCTCCGAGTTTACAACCCATCCTCCGGTGTCGACGATTGAGAACTCTTTTCCACACCAGTCGACCTTGCCATACTGGCGGTCGCGTGTAGTACCCGCAGTGTCATCGACGATTGCCGTGCGGGACTGCGTCAGTCGGTTGAAGAGAGTGGATTTGCCTACATTAGGACGTCCTACGATAGCTACAAGTCTTCCCATATTACTTATATTTTGGTCAATCTAAACTGCAAATATAACAACTTTGGCTCACATTTGCCCTATCCGTGCCGCTATTTTATGGGTCAGAAGTTGTCAGGTTCGGTGCCGTCATCGTTGAATTCGGCATTAAAGATAGCCGGAGCGTGGCGGCGGTTATAGCGCTGTACCCAGTTGGTGATATACACCGTGAATAGCGGAAACATCATCATGCCCATCCCGGCAAGGACTACTCCAAGTATTTTCCCGATTACCGTCATCGGATATATATTGCTCCCTATCGTGGTGGCATCCATGAATGCCCACCACAATGCCGCTCCGTAGTTTGGCACCATGTTGTTTACAGGAGCCTCAAGTTCGAAGAAGATAAGGCTTCCGAAATATATCACTGACAGCGTGATTGATATGTAGGACAACAATAGTGATGACAGTGCGTTGTCGGTCATGTAGCCGATTACAATCGACAGCGCGAGGGCTCCACGGGCGAGAGGTATGAACCGTATGAAATAGAGCGTTTCCGGAGAAAAATTTATGTGCCAGAGGTTTATGATGTTGAGATAAGGTATCGACAACAGAAAGAAAAACCAGCGGTGGCGTACATATTTCCACTTGTCTTCGGCGAGGAAAAGCTCTACAAAGAAGTCAATCATGAATACGATGCATACCCATAACTGAAAAGTCATGTAATTCTTGTTTTCCAAGAAATTGACTCCTGTAAATGTGTCGATTGAGATATACACAATCAATCCCAGTGACAATCCCAGCACAAGTATATACAATATGCGCTTGATATATTTTTTATCCCTCTCGGCAAGTTTCATACAGTATAATGTTTTTAGTATTTATTATAACACCGCTGTCAGGCATTTTGATTTTCCGGGATGGCGATTTAGTGAAAAGTGACTATCTTTGACTGTCTTATGCGCTTAACTTTTGAGTGAATTTACTTGTTATTTTGGAGAAGAGTCATTAACTTTGCGAAGTTAATCTTTAAGTTAAGTATGACACGGAAATATTCCATAGAACTGATTGAGGAGCATGACGCTGTGAATTTTTACAGTGTTCATCTTGACGAGGAAGAACTCTCTGAACTTGAAAGATTCTTTGAGAAATTTCCCGAAGGCTGCGAATACGATGAAGATATTGACACGATAATCGCATGGCTGGACAGGATTGGTGAAAGCGGTGCTTTAGAAAGATATTTCCGCTATGAAGGAAAGTTTGGCGATGGAGTCAGCGCGATACCTATTGAGACAAGCAATCTGCGCCTTTATTGTATCCGGCTTTCAGACAAGATACTCATCTTTGGTAACGGAGGTGTCAAAGACTGTGCCGCGTGGCAGGAAAGTGAGACGTTGTCGGATTATGTGGAGATGCTCGTCGATACGAGCCGGTTTATTTCGTCCAGATTGTCAAACGGTACGCTTTATATTGTAGATAAAGAGATTATAGGAAACCTAAATTTTACCCGCGATGAAAAGAAGTAGCATCATAGAAGCTCGCCGGGCTAAAGTTTCACCCGAAGTGCGTCGGCGTGTTGACCTGTCCTTCCTTATAGTGGACAGGATTCACAATATATTGGAAGAAAAAGGTCTTAAACAAAAAGACCTCGCCAATATGCTTGGCAAGAAAGAATCAGAAATCAGTAAATGGATGAGGGGAACCCACAACTTCACGATTGAGACAATCTCATCGATTGAGAATGCTCTGGATGTCCCGATTCTTCAAGTTGCAGGAGTCTGATGTTATTGCTTGCTTGACAAATAGCTATAAGTAACCCAAAAAAATAAAGAGATATGAAATATGTTGGCGCTCATGTGGCGGTAGCCGGTGGAGTGAGTTCCGCCCCGATAAATGCCGCTGAAATAGGGGCAAAGGCTTTTGCCCTGTTTACACGTAACCCGTCACGATGGACCAGTAAGCCCATTTCCGCAAAAGAAGCTGAGGCATTCAAGAAGAATTGTGCCGAAAACGGTTATTTCCCCGGTTGCATACTCCCTCATGACAGTTACCTGATTAATCTCGGGTCGCCCGACGAGGCAAAGCTCGCGCAGTCACGCGATGCGTTTCTTGACGAGTTCCGCCGTTGCGAGCAACTGGGGCTGTCGATGCTCAATTTCCATCCCGGCAGTCATCTTAACCAGATGGATGTTGACAAATGTCTTGACCTCATAGCCGAGTCAATCAACGTCACGCTTGCCGAGACGGAGGGCGTTAAGGCGGTAATAGAGAACACCGCAGGACAGGGGAGCAATCTCGGCTTCTCTTTCGACCAGATCGCTCATATAATCGACAGGGTGGATGACAAGACGAGAGTGGGAGTGTGCATAGATACCTGCCACACTTTCGCCGCCGGTTATGACATCGCTACCGACGAAGGCTATGAATCTGTATGGAAGGAATTTGACGAGGTGATAGGATTGAAATATCTCAGCGGAATGCATATCAACGACAGCAAGAAGGGTCTCGCATCGCATGTCGACCGTCATGAAAGTCTTGGAAAGGGAGCGATAGGGAGCCGCCTTTTCGAACTAATCATGAACGACCCGCGCACCGATAATATCCCTCTTATCCTCGAGACCCCCGACGACACCATTTGGGCTGATGAAATCGCCTGGATGTACTCCCTTGTAAAAACCGAGTAAAAATTTGTCCCTCCCGTGAAGGGAGGGGCGGTATAAATAAAAAGAATGGGTTGTGTCGAACTTCGACACAACCCATTCTTTTTATGATGTCGTTATTTTTGAACTTTTGAGATTTTCACAGTACCGTCGCGGTAGGTCTCGCGAACGATAACTATACCTTTAGTGTCGGTTGTGGCGGGAAGCCCGTCGATTGTGAATGTCTCGACAGTCACGGGACCATTGTCGGTCACCGAATCAATACCTGCCTCCGATTCCAAAATCACGCGTATCTCACCTGAGGTAAGCAGCCTTGACAGATCCCATTTAAGTCCCTCGCCGGGGATTGCCGGGATAATGCCTGCTACCGCTCCGGAATAGGCGGTTGCCTTTATCACGGGGTAGGTGTCACCGATTTTGTATTGACCTGCGACAAGGTCGACCTGCAGCTCGCCGTTGAATTTGACAGTGCCGTCGACTGTGAGCTTGTCGGCACTCTTGCTGTCGGCGTCGATTTCAATACGCAGTATGCCGCCTTCCTCTACAGTCACGTCATTGTTGACGGTGAAATTGCCGATACCGTGGTCGCCCGGAGAGAGCATCCCTCCCTGCTTGATAACGACCGGTGCCACTGTCGAGCCTTTACCGGCAAGGGTCGCTCCGTCGGCGACGGTGTATGCCCCCGGAGTGAAATATGTTCCGGTATGGTCTTTATCTTTCGAGTGAGTGCCGTTTTGAATCAGTGTGCCTTCGGCAATAATTGTCGAGCCTCGGTATTTCTGTGCTCCTGTAAGACGCCAGTATCCTTCGCCTTCCTTGACCAGAGATGTAGTGCCGATACGGCTCTTGTGCTCTATGCCGTCGGTAATCTTGCCGTCAAAAGTCTCGTCGGTGCCAAGCGAGCCTACCTGCCATGTCACCTTGCCGCCATCCTTTTTAAGGAAACAGCAGGCGAGGGTGGTGGATGATGTGCCGCTCAACGCTCCGATTTTATAGGTCTGGCTGTTGGAGCCGGCACGCATCTCAAGGTTGCCTTCGAGATGCAAATGAGCGTTTGGAAGCCCATCGTAAGTTGCGTTGTCAAGATAAAACTGATTGCCTTGGGTGCCGGTCTGCCGTGCTGTCACGGTGCCGAAATAGTTGCTCCAGTCGCCCTGATAAAATTCGCGTAGATACTCGACTTCCAAGGTGAGATTACCTGTGCCTGATACAGGATTCTTGACGTAAGTGCGCGGGCCGATGTGCATGTAGCTCTCTTTTTCGCCTCTAACCTCGATCGGGAATCCGGACAGATACCCTTCGGCACTGTTGTCGCCGCCCGTTGTGCGGAATCTGCCGCCTTCAAGAATTAGCGAACCGTTCAACGCCATGACGTTACCGATCTGGTCTTTGCCGCGCAGTTCATAAGTGCCTTCGAGTACGGTGGTGTTGCCTGTATAGGTATGTAGACCATAAGCCTGGGAAAGTGTGCCCGCTCCCGCCTTGACAAGATCGCCGTCACCGCTTACGGCTCCCGATAGAGTGAGGGTTGCGCCCTGATTCTCGATGCTGAGTGTAGTGGGACGCTGCAGTGTAGCCTCGCGATTTGTGGCAACACTTGTACCGGTATAATTGATTTTACCGCCGTTCCATATCCAGTTTTGCGCTGTACCGATGGATGATGGCTGACCGGCGTTGCTGAGTTTGCCGATTTCAAGTGTGCCGCTCCACACAACGGTACCTCCGGAATAAGTGTTGTCATCCGACAGCTTGACAGTGCCTTCGCCGGCGATGTTCATTGAACCTTCCCCCGCGATAACGCCGTCAAACGTGTAATTTTTATTTCCTTTCACCATGACTGCCGACGGGCTGACTGCAGCGGGAATCGTGACCGTAGCATCGGCTGCCGCGTCAAACAGTACCGATTTTCCGTCGGCGTAGATGCCTTCCGCCCAGTTGGCGGTAGTCAAATCCCACTTGTCGGAAACGGCTCCGGTCCACGTGAAGTCGGGGTATAAGTGTCAGGATCGATAGCTTCCGCTTGCTTTGCCTTGGTCTTGGCTGTGAGCATGTTGCTGTAACCGGAATATCCATCGGCATCAAATGCGCGCACATGGAAGGTGTAAGAGGTTTCAGGCGAGAGATTGCCTACGGTATAAGTGTTTTCATCAACTCCTGTGCGGGCTATCTCCTTCCAGTTGTCGTCAATCAGCTGCTCGACGGAATATCCCAGCTCGTTGTCGGTGAAGTCGCGCCATCCAATAGTAAGATTGTCTTGTCCGGCATCCTTGGCTTTCAGGGCGACGGGCGTTTTCAGGAAATACTGTGAGTCACTTCTTGTAATACTGTTGATATAATGCTCAATGTTGACATATCCGTCGTCGCAGAGAGTCATAGCGTCATCGACGGCGGGATTGGTGCCATTTTCTTTTTCCCACCAGTCGGGCATTCCGTCGCCGTCGGTGTCGGTGCGGTCAGTGCCGGTCCAGAGTCCCCAATCGGTAGGTGCGCCGATGTCAAGCGTAGACTCGTTGCTTATGATGTCGCCTTCCTTGCCAAACGATTTCAAGTCGCTGACGAGCATCCAGTCAAGAGGGTCGCGGTAGGGGAGCGATGCGCCCACTCCGTCTGAAATCTCATTGAAAAGCTCAGCTGCCTTCACCTTGGGCAGCGAGGGGTAGTCGTTTGGTTTCTCCAGGAAAGTAGGACCGCCACCAAATTCATCTTTTGTGATGGGGCGCGGGTTCAGTATGCCGTCCTGATTGTCGTCCACCATATTGTCGTCGGCATAGATGTTATAGCGTGAGTTGGCGCCGCTGAACGCGTTCTTACGTCCGGTAGGCCCGGTTATAAACAGGTTGCTTTCTGCGTTGGAATAGCTTGTGCCTTCCGAGTCGCCACCCATGATATAGGCGGCTGTCTTCCAGTTGTAGACGATATTGTTAACATACTGGTGACGTCCCTTGAACTTAGGGTTACGGGTGTCGTTGTGGATGTAAAGTGAGCGGTAGATGGTGATGTTTTGGTCGCTCTGCATCAGTCCGCCGGCGGAATGTCCCATGAGACCTTGCCCGATGATGCAGTTCTGTACAGTGATATCGGCGGGGTTACTGCCTGATATGGAAAAGACTTCATCTCGTCCCCATGCAAATGAGCAATGGTCAAAAATCATATCGTGACCGCTGCTGACACCGGCTGCATCGGTGCCTGACGAGCCGACCGCACCCTGACGCACACGCAGGTAGCGGCATATTGTGTTATTGGCGTTAGAGAATGAAATACCGTTGCCGTAAATGGTGACGCCTTCACCGGGTGCTGTCTGTCCCGCGATATACAAGTTGGCGGCGACAGATACGCGGCTTGAAATGCGGATGACACCTGCCACATCAAACACGACGATGCGGTTAGGCTTGCTTACGGCGTCGCGAAACGAGCCTTCGCCGATGTCGTTGAGATTGGTGACATGATACACGCTTCCGCCACGTCCGCCGGTGGCAAATCTTCCGAAGCCCTCGGCTCCCGGAAAAGCAAGAGTCTGTGCCTGAAGGGTTGCACCGGTGAGTGCCACGGCTACCAGACCCAATGCTGAGACGATGAAATGTCTTGACATGATTGCGTTGTTTCTGATGGTAAATGATTGTGGTTAATGTTGTAATCAAGTATGCAAAGATAGTAAATTCGGCAGTTATTTGGGCGGGGAGGGCGTGAAAATTGTGTATGTGGGGGAGAATTTGTAATTTAGCGAGATAATTTTGAAAATTCTGAAATGAAAGATAATAGAAAGATTAAAGTCGGCATCACGCATGGCGACATTAACGGCATAGGATATGAGGTAATTCTCAAGGCTCTTGAGGACCCGCGTATGACCGAGTTGTGTACTCCTGTCATATACGGGTCGGCAAAGATAGCCGCATACTACCGTAAAGGTGCCGATCTTCCCCAGGTCAACATGACTACTGTGACATCGGCTGCCGAGGCTCGCGACGGAGAGGTGAGTATAATCAATGTGGTGCCGGAAGACACGAAGATAGAGCCGGGTGTGGCTTCAAAAGCCGCCGGCGAGGCGGCGTTCATAGCTCTCGAACGTGCAGTCGCCGATATGCGTAGCGGCGATATCGACGTGCTTGTCACCGCTCCTATCAATAAAGATTCGATACAGAGCGACACATTCCGCTTCCCCGGTCACACGGAATATCTTGAGGCATCCATAGGCGACGGTGACAAGAGCCTGATGGTGTTGTGCAACGACAAGCTGAGAGTCGCGCTCGTGACCACGCATCTTCCCATATCCAAAATCTCCGGTGCGATAACCCGCGAGGCGATACTTGAGAAACTTTCGATATTTGACAAGTCGCTTCGCCGCGACTTCGCGATCCATTCGCCGCGTATAGCTGTGCTCGCCCTCAATCCCCACGCGGGTGAAAACGGGCTGCTCGGCGCTGAAGAGAAGGATGTAATCGCCCCGGCTGTAGAGGAGGCGCGCAAGACGGGGATGCTCGTGTTCGGCCCGTATGCCGCCGATGGATTCTTCGGTTCGGAAGCATACGAGAAATTTGACGGTGTGCTTGCGATGTATCATGACCAGGGTCTTGCCCCGTTCAAGACAATAGCCATGGAGAATGGTGTGAATTTCACCGCCGGACTTCCGTTTGTGCGCACTTCCCCCGACCATGGCACCGGCTTCGACATAGCAGGCAAGGGAGAGGCTTCGGAAGTGTCTATGCGTCATGCCATATATCTTGCCATCGATGTGTTCCGCAACCGTAAGGAGTACAACAGCGCCTACCGCAATCCCCTCCGCAAGCAATATTTCGAGAAAGGAAAGGATAATGTGGTGCTTGACCTGTCAAAAGATGATAGTGACCATGATTAATCATAAAAAACAAACGGTCTGATGAATTACGCTATAATCGCTGCCGGAGAAGGGTCGCGTCTCGCCCAGGAAGGCGTGTCGCTCCCCAAGCCGCTTGTGCATCTCAACGGCACTCCCATGATAAAACGTCTGATTGATATAATGATGCAGTGCAATCCCGAATCGCTGTCAATAATCGTCAACGAGCAGATGACAGAGGTGAGGGAATACATCGAGGGACTGACGCTCCCTGTACCCTTACATCTTGTCGTTAAGTCAACTCCCAGCTCGATGCACTCTTTCTGGGAAGTGAGCCGTGCGTTTCCGGCAACGGGCAAGTTTGTGCTCACGACAGTCGACACGATATTCCGCGAGGATGAGTTCCGCGACTATGTGGAGGCATTCGAGGCAAGTGATGATGCCGACGGCTATATGGCTGTCACTTCATTTATCGACGACGAGAAGCCGCTCTATATCGATGTTGACGACAGGATGTGGATTACTGCATTCCGCGACGCGCCTTTTGACGGCGTGAAATATATATCGGGCGGTGTCTACGGTCTTACGCCTCCGGCACTCGGGGTGCTTGACCGATGCATGAAGGAGGGTGTGAGCCGTATGCGCAACTATCAGCGCGCGCTTGTCGACGCGGGGCTGCGTCTGCGCGCCTATCCGTTTAAAAAGATAGTCGATGTGGACCATGCGGGCGACATAGCCACCGCCGAGGCGTTTATCGCCGGAGACTGACTAATTCCTCTCACTAATAATTAAACCAATTATTTTTCAATATACAATGGCTGAAATAAAGATAGCCGGCATAATGAGGGCGGGTGCATATTCACCCAATCATATAGGCAATGATGCCGCGATATTCAATGCCACCGCCGACCAGCTTCGCAAGCGTGGATGTGAGGTCAACATCTACAGCGAGGAGCAGTTTATCGCCGGAGAGGTAAAGGAAGACATTATCATGAACATGTGCCGAGAGATGAAATCGATTCATCTGCTTCAGAAACGTGAGGATGACGGCGCTCTTGTGGTCAACTCCGGCTACGGCATAGAAAACTGTACGCGCGAGCGCATGACACGCATACTCATGGGTTCCAATATCCCTTATCCGGAAAGCCTGATGGTCAACACCGACGAGGGTGTGACCGCAGCGCTGAAAAAGGCGGGTTTCACCCAGTGCTGGATAAAGCGCGGTGATTTCCATGCCATGCACAAGGAGGATGTGAGCTATGTGCGTCATCCCGAGGAGGCGCAGGAAGTGCTTCAGGAATATTTTCTCCGTGGCATCAGGCGCGCGGTGATTAACCGTCATCTGGTAGGCGACCTGATAAAGTTTTACGGCGTGCAGGGCACACCTTTCTTCTTCTGGTTCTATCCGTTTGACGAGGGACATTCCAAGTATGGTCACGAGGCAATTAACGGCAAGTCGACCGGAATCGTATTTGACGAGAAGCACATGCGCGACATCTGCCAACGGGCGAGCGAGGTGCTTGATGTAAAGATTTACGGAGGCGACTGCATCGTAAGTCCTGAGGGTGATATACGTATCATCGACTTCAACGACTGGCCCAGCTTCGCCCCCTGCCGCATGGAGGCTGCCCCGCATATCGCCAAGTGTGTGCTCACAGCAATAAAAGAAAGAAAATAATCATCAGTTATGGACAACGAAATAAAAGTGCCGGTACCTGAAAAGGTGAGTTACCGGGATACTTTGAAGTCGATGGACACCGAGGAGCATATTGACCTCGCGTTTTATCGCCCCATCGGCTATATGTGGGCGTGTCTTGCGAAAAAGCTCGGTGTCACGCCCAACGCCATTACTATCGCCTCGATATTTCTCGGCATAGGCGCCGGGGTGATGTTCTATTACCCCGACATGTGGCTCAACGTGATAGGCATGCTGCTTCTTATATGGGCCAATTCGTTTGACTCCGCCGACGGTCAGCTGGCGCGTATGACAAAGCAATATTCCCGTATAGGAAGGATACTTGACGGATTGTCGGGCGATATATGGTTTGCTACTATCTATGTTGCCATCTGCCTGAGGGAAAACGTGACGTCGGAATTTTTCTCGGCACATCCTTGGGTGATATGGGTGGTTGCGGTCGTTACCGGGCTATGTCACGCCAAGCAGGCGGCGAGCGCCGATTATTACCGTCAGTTTCATCTCTATTTCCTGAAGGGAGAGGAGGGTAGTGAGCTTGAGTCGGCACAGGACCTCAAGGAGAAACTCGCCGAGCTCTCATGGAGCAGGAATTTCTGGAAAAAGCTCACCATGACATTCTACACTAACTATACTGTCAGCCAGGAGGCGCATACCCGCTGGATGCAGCGTCTGCGTGCAGAGCTTCACCGGCGTTTCCCGTCGGGAAAGATTCCTCAGGATTTCCGCGATGCTTTCCGGAAGGAGAGCCTGCCGCTGATGAAGTACACCAACATCCTGTCGTTCAACTGGCGTACTATCGCGCTTTTTACTTCCCTGTTCCTGCAGATGCCCTGGCTTTACTTCGCTTTTGAGCTGACGGTGCTCAACATACTCCTTATATATATGTGTGTGCGTCATGAGCGCATCTGCCGTAAATTTACACAACAGTTGAAAGATGGACTCTATTAAAGGTATAAAAGGTATAATATTTGACTACGGCGGCACGATTGACAGCCGTGGCACTCATTGGAGCGAGGTCATTTGGGCGGGTTATCAGTCGGTAGGAGTGGCGGTGGATAAAGACACATTCCGCGATGCCTACGTGTTTGCCGAGCGCGAACTTGCGAAGCATCCCCACATCATGCCCGATGACAATTTCTACAATCTCCTCTATAAGAAAATGATAATCGAGCTGCAGTGGCTTGCCGACAATGGAAAGATTGCCGCTGACCGCGTGACGGTATATGCGCCCGACATAGCCATGTATTGTTACGATGCGGCGCGCGAGTGTGTCGAGGAGGCTAAACCGGTGCTTGACCGTCTCGCCGAGACTTATCCTATGGTGCTTGTCAGCAATTTTTACGGAAATGTGGAGAGTGTGCTTGCCGATTTCGGATTGCTCCGATATTTCCGCAGGATAATCGAAAGCGCCGTGGTGGGAGTAAGGAAGCCCGACCCGAAAATATTTCAGCTTGGAGTCGATGCTCTCGGGCTGAAACCGGAGGAGGTGCTCGTTGTCGGCGATTCCTACAAAAAGGATATTGTGCCTGCCGAGACAATCGGGTGTAAGGTTGCATGGCTGAAAGGGAAGGGCTGGACTGCCGAAGAAGATGCCGTATTGCATCCCGCCATCATTAAAAAACTGTCAGATTTGCTTGAGGTAGCATTATGACCTGTTAACATAATATTGGTGTAAATGTAGCTTATTTTAGCTATTTTGGCTAAACCCGATAAATTTTAGCTAAATTTCACAAAATATAAAGAAAGTTAGTTGAAAAATCTTTTCACATCTCAAAAATAACAACTACTTTTACGCGTTTTTCCCTTGAAAGGTTGAGGGATGTGACAATTATTCATTAAGAATACAACCGTAAAAAATACAAAACAATTTAACTATCACAATCATGAATCAAAGTGACGTTAAGAAAGCCGAAGGTAAATTAGGCATTCTCGTGGTAGGACTTGGTGCAGTTAGTTCTACCTTTATGACAGGTGTTTTGATGACTCGTAAGGGACTTGCTAAGCCCGTCGGCTCAATGACCCAGTACGACATCATGCGCGTAGGCGAAGGTGCCGACAAGAAATACCTTAAATATAACCAGATCGTACCGATGGTCGACCTGAACGATATCGTGTTTGGCGCTTGGGACGTTTATCCCGCCAACGCATTTGAATCGGCTATGAACTGTGAGGTTCTCAAGGAAAAAGATATACTTCCCGTTAAGGATGAGCTTGAGAAGATCGTGCCTATGAAGGCTGCTTTCGACCACAACTATGCAAAGCGTCTTGACGGTGACAATGTAAAGGACTGCAAGACCCGCTGGGAAATGGTTGAGGCTCTCCGCAAGGATATCCGCGACTTCAAGGCTGCTCACGGTTGCGATCGTATCGTCGTGCTCTGGGCTGCTTCTACCGAAGTCTATGTTCCCGTAAACGAGCAGGTACACTATAAACTCGCTGACCTTGAGAAGGCTATGAAGGATGACGACCGCGAACACATCGCTCCTTCTATGTGCTACGCTTACGCCGCTCTTACCGAAGGTGCTCCCTTCGTGATGGGTGCCCCCAACACTACCGTTGATATTCCCGCTATCTGGGAACTCTGCGAAAAGACCAAGATGCCTATCGCAGGTAAGGACTTCAAGACCGGTCAGACTCTTGTCAAGTCAGGTTTCGCTCCTATCATCGGTGTACGTTGCCTCGGTCTTGCAGGATGGTTCTCAACCAATATCCTCGGTAACCGCGACGGTCTCGTGCTTGACGAACCCGCCAACTTCCGTACCAAGGAGGTCAGCAAGCTTTCTACCCTTGAGTCAATCCTCGTGCCAGAAAAGCAGCCCGACCTTTACACCGACTACTACCACAAGGTACGTATCAACTACTATCCTCCGCGCAATGACAACAAGGAAGGATGGGACAACATCGATATCTTCGGCTGGATGGGCTATCCGATGCAGATCAAGATTAACTTCCTCTGCCGCGACTCAATCCTCGCCGCTCCTCTCTGTCTCGACCTCTGCTTGCTCATTGACCTTGCAGCACGTTGCGGCCGTTACGGCATCCAGCGCTTCCTGAGCTTCTTCCTCAAGAGCCCGATGCACGATTACACTCAGAACGAAGTGCCTGTAAACAACCTCTTCGAGCAGTATGTAATGCTCAAGAACGCTATCCGTGAGATGGGCGGTTACAAGGCAGACGAACTTATCGACTAATACGATAGCTTAAGAATAAATTATGGAGGATGCGTCATTTATGGCGCATCCTCTTTTCGTATTTATACTTGTTGATTAGGCAGAGTTTCCTCGAGTGACTAATATAATTTTAACTTTTACATTTTGTGTGTTATACAAATGTATTACATTTGCGCTACTTAAATATTTAAATTATGAGCACATCATCAATTATACGCAAACAGCCTTCTTTTCGCCTAAATGAGGATCTTCTTGTAAGATTGCAGGCTGAAGCGAAACGCCATAATCGCAGTCTGAACAATCTTGTAGAAAGTGTGTTGTTAGCTTTTGTGTTGGAGCGACCTAATAAAACCACTATCGCTGCGATGAAGGAAGCAGAATCTTCAGATTCTCTGGAAACTCTCGATTTAAATCGATTTCGCAGTTTTGTCGATTCGCTATGAATACGCTTAAACTCACATCTCAGTTTAAAAAGGACCTTAAGCGTTACAAGCATAAAACCGAGGTGATAGATAAGCTTGAGGCAATACTTAAATTGTTGGCTGAAGGATTGTCTATCCCTGAGGAAAAAACAAATTCCTTCCCCGTTAGGGGATAATCTTTATGTAGCCGGTGGTTGAGCGAAGCGATACCACCGGGAAAGGGTTAAAAATAAGATGTTTCCGATAGGAATCATCTCGGATCGTTTTTTTGATGATTCCCTGCGGGAAACGATGACGAGAGATGCCTGCTGTCCGTGGGTATCGCTTGAGCTCAACCCACGGCTACGCACAGATTATCCCTTCGGGAAACGCTATGCCGTATCCCCTGCTGAAGTCTGACAGCTGACGGCTCTTGGCTATGTATTAATGAATTTTAACAGTGCGTCGTTGCCTAAAATTAAGCTATTTTATAATTTTGCAACGCAAATCGGAAAAGTCTTTGGCGGCTCCGATAGGAAGATTACATCACCTTGGCAATTCAGCCCGGAAGTTCCGGGAGGAAAGTGATGGGACGGCTCTTCTTCCTTGACTTTTTTGTGTGATTTATTTTCTGTGTCCCGTCTTGCAGAATCAGTGTTTGTGTTGCCGGTCATCCGGCGATGCGAATATTGGTTTTCATGCCGGGAATAATTGTATCTTCTCGTGTCGACTGATATTTGTTGCCGCGCATGATTACCGTGAGGTGAATTAGGCTACTTTATTTATTAACAAAGATACAAACAAGTAAATGCATGAAAACAAGACTAATGTTTCTGTTGATGTTGTTCATCACTATTCCGGTATCGGCTAAAAATTTTAACTATACACATGAAGGACAGACACTGACATATACAGTTATTGACGAGCGGGAGAAGACATGTATGGTGAAACCCGGTGAAACCGGCTGGTGGGGGACAACACCCGGCAATGCCGTATCCGGTTCCTTGGAAATACCCTCTTCAGTCTCTGATGGCAGTTCAACTTATACGGTCATACGTTTGGGAGAATATTCTTTCTACGGTTGCAGCGATATCACTTCAATCACCATTCCCGGCTCCGTCACCTCTATTGGTAAATATTGTTTCTTCCGGAGCATAAATAACGAAAATCTGACTGTACTGACAATAGAGGATGGCGTGGGAACTCTTATGTTGGAAGATGCGTGTTTTGGAAATGTGTTTTTTTCAAAACTCTACCTCGGAAGAAATTTAGACTATGAGACAGGTCAACGTCCGATACCGAGTACTTTTATTACATCCCTGACAATCAGTAATTCTGTAAACATCATAGGTCCTGAGCTTTTTAAGGGTGCAAGATCTCTGACATCCGTCAAAATCCCTGATTCCGTCGTTACTATAGATACGTCGGCATTTGAGAGCTGCAGCAGTTTGTCATACATAGAAATCCCCGCCTCCGTCACTATTATAGGCTCGTCGGCTTTTAAGGGATGTAGCGGTCTGACATCCGTAGAAATCCCCAATTCCGTCACTATAATAAACCCGTCGGTTTTTGAGGGATGCAGCAGTCTGTCGGCGGTTAAAATCCCTGATTTCGTCACTGCTATAGGCTCGTCGGCTTTTAAAGACTGCAGCAGTCTGACATCCGTTGAAATCCCTAATTCTGTTACCGAAATCGGCTCGTCGGCTTTTGAAGGTTGTAGCAGTCTGAACTCTGTTATTCTCAGTAATTCCATCACCTATATCGCCGAAAATGCCTTTAAAGGATGCGCTCTGAACTCTCTGACTCTTCCTGAAAACATCGAGACAATCGGAATCGGGGCTTTTCGTGGTTGTAACTTAACCTCACTTACAATTCCGGGTAAGGTAAATATTATCGGATCTGACGCCTTCGCAGATTGTGAAAACCTTAAAGAATTGATACTGGAGGATAGTACAAATGGCATTATTTGTTGGGGATCTTTTGAGAATTGTCATATAGAGACCGCATATATAGGGCGTGATATTCATGATACTAATCGTTCGCCTCTATATAATCAGAAATATCTTACCAGTGTGACAATCGGCAATTTAGCTTGTTCAATCACCAGCGGTGCCTTCGATGGCTGTACCTCCCTGAAAGAATTGCGGATATTAGATGGAACAGAAACTCTGAGGCTCGAACATGGGATGGGTGGTGCTTTCCATCTTATTTTCGCCGATAATCCGTTAGAGACAGTCTATATTGGAAGAAATCTGAGTTATACGACTCCAAATTTTAGATCGCCGTTCTATTTTGTTAGTAATACTCTCAAGGAACTGTCTTTCTCAAATTATGTCACCTGGATTAATGACTATGCTTTCCGCCAATGTAGCGAGCTGACCTCTATTGAAATCCCCAATTCCGTCACTGAAATAGGCATCTCGGCTTTTGATGGTTGCACCGGTCTAACATCAATCACATTAGGTAATTCCGTCATCTCTATTAATGAAGCTGCTTTTAGGAATTGCAGTGGACTGACCTCTATTGAAATCCCCAATTCTGTCACTGAAATAGGCATCTCGGCTTTTGAGGATTGTGCCGGTCTGGCTTCAGTTATACTCGGCAATTCCGTAACCTGTGTCAATGATCATGCTTTCGAAGCTTGTAGCGTGTTGGGCTCTATTGAAATCCCCAATTCTGTCACTGAAATAGGCATGTCTGCTTTTAAGGGCTGTACCGGTCTGGTGTCAATCACACTCGGCAATTCAGTCACCTCTATCAAGGAGGCTACTTTTTCCGGATGTTCCGGTCTGACCTCAGTCCAAATCCCGAATTCCGCCACTTCAATCGGTTCGTCGGCATTTAACGGCTGCTCGCGTCTTGCTTCGGTTACTCTCGGCACTTCCATTGAATTTATTGATTTTTATGCATTCAAAGATTGTAATGCTCTTTCTTCAATAATTATCCCTAAGTCTGTTGCCACAATTGGAAGCGATGCATTTCCTACTATTAAGGACGTAACTTTTGAGGGCGCTCCCGAAACGATATGCGCAGACGCTTTCAATCACGTGGTGCTCCTTCATATTAACAATGCTAATGATTGGTGTAATGTATATAATGAGCTTGGAGTTCCAATGTCGAATGCTGATTTATATATTGACGGATCTCAAGTTAAGAACCTTGTTCTTAATCCGGCATCAAAGATAGTTAATAACGGGTGCTATAGTTGTCTTGCTTTGGATAAAGTGCGTATAAAAGCTGACGAAATAAAGGACTATGCATTCTATGAGACAGCTATATCGGCTCTTTGTCTTGATGTTAAAAAAATAGGCAGCTGGGCGTTTGCTTATGGAGGCAATCTGAAAGAGGTGTATTCCATGACTCCCGAACCGCCGGTGGCTGATGGAAGTTCCTTTGAAGCTGCCTATGCCCATTTCTATGAGATGACGCTCTATGTCCCGAAAGGCTCAATGGATGAATATCGGAAACACGAATATCCCTGGGGTCAATTCGGTAGGATAATAGAGACTGATTTCACCGATATAGATGAAATGTTCAAGGCGGATTATGATGATGGCTCAAGCGGAATCGAGGACGTAACCATTAACTCTCCGGAAACTTTCAATTCTGATAAACCTTACGATATATATACACTCAACGGTGTGCGTGTCGGTAACGACATAGATTCGCTCAGCCCGGGTTTCTACATTGTCCGGCAAGGCAATTATATGAAGAAAATCGCCGTGCGATAAGCGCATAACACCGTGTCTGGTAAATAGCTACTTTATTTATTAACTATATTAATATCAGTTTCTTAACAATGAAAAAGTTTAAGTTTTTTGCAGTAATGCTTGTGATTGCCTGCTGTGCAGGTTTTACATCATGTGGTGATGACGATGATGATGATGATAATGCAGGTTCCAATGCCCTCGTCGGCACTTGGGTTGGCACTTTTGACAACGATGGCGGTTACTATGGCGATGATATAGTGACAATGACATTTGCAGCTGATGGTAAGATGACGGCTAAGGGTGAGAGTGCTGATGACCCTGAGGATGACTGGAGCTTCTCCGGTACCTATAAGCTGACTACATATAATTTTGATGAGGATGATGATTTCGACTCCGGGACAAAAGTCTTTATGATTTCTATCGTTGGTCGTCATTCAGATTATCCTGATGAATTATATGATGATGATATCGAGCCGGAGCCATGTTATATTATGGGTGACGAACTGGTAATTTCTTTTGATGGTTCTGATTATCGTCTTAAAAGGCAATAATAGACAAAGTAAATTTGAATAAAAATAAGGGCGCATGGTAAACACAATTTTTTACCATGCGCTGTGAATTTGGCTACTTTATTTATTAACTATATTAATATCAATTTTTTAACAATGAAAAAGTTTAAATTTTTTGCGGTAATGTTGGTGATTGCCTGCTGTGCAGGTTTTACATCATGTGGTGATGACGATGATGATGAAGTGAGTGCTTCCGAGATTGTAGGCAAATGGAATATTGTCGGCTTTGAAGCATGGGAAGAGGGCGACGGCGACAGATGGGAAACCAATTCAGTAAGCGATGCAGACGTAACGGCTCTTGAATTTAATGACAATGGCACTTTTAAAATTTACTACAGATATGACGGCGCCGAAACCGGAAAATATGTCGTTCGCGGAAATCAGTTGAACATGGAATTGGATGATGCTGATGAAGACGACGAGCGTGCCACTATGACTATCTCACAGCTTACCTCGACAACTCTTGTGCTTGAAAACAGCTATTCAGAAGTTGATGAGGGTACTCGCTATAACGGTGGTGAAAAATATACTTTCACCCGTACAAAATAATGGGCACCGGGTAGCTTTCTGAATCATAAAAATAAAAGCGCGGGAGCATCCTTATAAAGATGCTCCCGCGTATTGTGTTTAATTGCGTGGTCTATTGGATGGTGAGGGTGACGATTGACATCGGGGGGAGCTGCACGTTGAGAGTGCCCTTGTTGAGTTTCGCCTTGGTGTAGGGCTTAAGAGTCACTTTCTCCGGGCTGTCGAAATCGTTGAAATCGCGGGCATCGGCGGCGGTGAGGATTTCGCCTGTCACTTTTCCTCCCTTTATCGAGCCGAGCGGTATAGCCACATCGCACTCCTCTTTCAGGTCAGTGTTGACGAGCGACACAGTCACTTTGCCATCTTTTTCCGAGGCTGTAGCGCTAACGACAGGTACGAGGCGCTTGTCGGAAGTCTGGCGATAGGTGGTGTTTACTGTCAGCGGTATGAGCTTGGCTCCCTGATGAGGGATATACATCTTGAACACATAATAGCTCGGTGTGAGCACCATCTTGTCATCTTTTGTGAGCACCATCGCCTGAAGCACATTTGCTATCTGGGCGATATTAGCCATTTTCACGCGGTCGGCATAGTTGTGGAAAGTGTTGAGCGAGAGTGCTGCAACCATGGCGTCACGCATTGTGTTCTGCTGGTACAGGTGTCCGGGATTGGTGCCCGGCTCTACATCCCACCATGTTCCCCATTCGTCGACGAGAAGCGCTACGCGCTTGTCGGGGTCATGCTTGTCCATGATGTCGCAGTGACGGCGTATCACGTCGCCTACCTCAAGGCATTTGCCGAGAGTCCAGTAATAATCGTCGTCGCTGAACTGTGTAGCGGAGCCCTTGCTGCCGTTCCAGCCTGTCACGGTATAATAATGAAGCGATATACCGTCCATATTGTTGCGGGCGCGGTCCATAAGCACCTCGGTCCAGTTATAGTCATAGTCGCTTGCACCCGATGCTATCTTGAAAAGGCGGTTGCCGTCAAAGTTACGGCAATAAGTCTGATAGCGGCGATATACGTCGGAATAATATTCGGGGGTGAAGTTGCCTCCGCAGCCCCAGCTTTCATTGCCGACACCGAGATATTTCAGCTTCCAGGGCTTTTCGCGGCCGTTTTCCTTGCGCACTTTCGCCATCGGTCCCTCTTCAGCGGTGATATATTCCACCCATTTGGCGAGTTCTTCCACGGAGCCGCTTCCAACATTGCCGCTCAGATAAGGCTCTGTGCCGAGCAGTTCGCAGAGATTGAAAAACTCATGTGTACCGAAGCTGTTGTCCTCAACTGTGCCGCCCCAGTTGTTGTTGACCATGCGCGGACGGTTTTCTTTCGGGCCGATACCGTCGACCCAGTGATACTCATCGGCAAAGCAGCCGCCCGGCCAGCGCAGTACCGGAATCTGAAGAGCCTTGAATGCTTCAAGCACGTCGTTGCGGTAGCCGTTAGTGTTGGGAATGGGTGAATCTTCGCCTACCCAGATGCCGCCATATATACAGCGTCCGAGATGCTCGGCAAACTGACCGTAGATTTCAGGGGCGATTACCGGTGCCGACTCCTGTGGGTTGAGGGAGATTGTGAAACTCTCTTTCGCGCCTGAAGGGAGGGCAAATGCTGCCATTATAGCCACTCCGGCGCATGATTTAAGCATGTTATTCATGTTTTGGTTGTTTTGGTTGATTGGTTGTATCGTGTTATTACTTTTTCGAGAAACGGTAGACGGCAAATGTCTTTGCGGGCAACACAGTGGTCCAGTCGGCGGCATTGTCGATTGCCATCCGTTCGGTCACGGGAATGACGGCATGAGGATTGTCGAGCGTGTTTTCAGCATCGTCATCGGCATGAAGGGTGGTGACGGTCACCGAGTCGGGCATAACCCCTTTTTTCAGCCCTTTCACTTTCAGATTGAGGTCAATCGGGGTGTCGGTGATGTTTACCGCTTTCACGATGTAGCTTCCGTCGCGGCTGTCACGCACTGCCGAGGCATAAAGTCCGGTGTCGCCTCCGGTAGCCGGTTTGCCCCCGACAGTCAGGAGAGCCGTGTGAGTGCCCTTGTTGTCGGAGTAAAGTTTCTGTACATGATAGCTTGCCGTGCGTACCGAGCGCAGATTGTCATACCATATCATGTCGGGACGCCACTGCCAGCCTTCGACATGGGCGAAGAGAGGGGCGTAGGTAGCCATCTCCACTATGTCGGCATTACGCTCCAGTCCCGTCATGAATGCAGCTTCAAGCAGAGCCGCATTGAAGTGGTTGCGCTTCTTGCCTGCACCGTGACAGGCATATTCTCCGGCAAATACTTTAGGCCCTTTGCGAGAATATGAGTCGTAACGGTCGGCAGAAGAAATGAACCAGCTTTCCGGACGATAGAAATGCTCGTCGACAAGGTCGGCGCCGAGGCGGGTCATCTCGCCCCAGAGATAATCAAACTCTTTTCCGTCGGGTGACGGGCCGGAGGAGCCTACAATCTTTATGTCGGGATATGCTTTGCGGATTGCCTTGACAAACGGTTCAAGACGCATCGTAAATTCTTCGCCCCACTGCTCGTTGCCGATGCCTATGTATTTCAGTCCGAATGGTGCGGCGTGTCCCATGTCGGCGCGCAGTTTACCCCATACGGTCGTAGTGTCACCGTTGGCAAACTGGATGAGGTCGAGCGCGTCGTCGATATAGGGCTGAAGTGCGGTCACCGGTACATGACAGCTGTCGGCGTTATTCTGATACTGACAAGCAAGTCCGACGTTCACAACGGGAAGCGGTGCGGCTCCCATATCCTCGCAAAGCTGGAAAAACTCAAAAAATCCGAGACCGCCGCTCTGATAGTAGTCGGGGTAGAAACGGTGAGGGAATGTGTAGTGCCAGCGGTTTTCGTTCAACGGGCGGTTTTCGACCGGTCCAACCGTATTTTTCCATTGGTAGCGCGTCGCGAGGTCGGTGCCCTCGACGATACATCCTCCCGGAAAGCGGAATACGCCCGGATGAGTGTCGTAGAGAGCCTGTGCAAGGTCTTTGCGCAATCCGTTCTCACGCCCCTTCCACGTGTCGACAGGCATCAGCGATATGTGTTCGACATCTACTTCCGCTTCCGGACGGCACAGGAATATTCTCAGACGTCCCTTCTCCACGGTAGCGGTCGGGGTGAGTATTGCGGTGTATTTTTTCCATTCTCCGGGGGCGACGGTGATTTCCTGCTGTGACATCACGTGGGTCTCGCCGTCGGCTGCGGGGTCTACCAGCTCGACGCGAATCTTGGCGGGAGAGTTCACTGCGCGCGCCCACACGGAAAAGCGATATTGCGCGTCTTTTTCAAATGACACGCCGAAATATCCTTCGTTTTCGAGAGCTGTATGCTTGTGGGGATGCCCCGCCGGTTTAAGCCTTGCAATATGGGGATTGCGTTCAAACGGACCGTTGTCAAGCAGTTCGACATTTCCGGCGACAGTCCATCCGGTGAAGGGCTGCGGGAACTCAAACGAGCGGTTTTTAATCTTTTCCGCATAAAGACCGCCGTCGGCGGCATAATTGATATCCTCAAAAAACAATCCGTACATAGTCGGTGACACCGGCGCGCCTTTTTTGCCAAGGTCGATTTCTACGGTTGTTGCCGCTGCCGCCGATAAGCCTATGCAGGCAATCGCCGAAGCGAGCATACGTGATGTGATATTCATGATGGTTAGTCTGTGTGGATAATGTTGTAATATCTGCAAATATAACCCAAAATCAGCAAAATACACACTTTCGTAACCGAAAATTGCAAAAATAAGTGTAAAAACTACACTTTTGTTGCCTGCGGATAACATCATCTTGCCCGTTTCGGGCAAAATCATGGTTTTGCAACACCTTCTACAGTAACTATTCAGCGAATATTGTCAATATAAGCACCTGATCCTCAGCGTAGGGATGCACATTGGTGCATCCGAAAACAGGGTTAATGAACCATAAAAGCGGCGGATGCTTCGGGAAACATCCCTACAACTTGCTTGCAATCAAGCTGTTTGAATCATTGAATAGCTGCCGTTTCGGAGTGGGCGGTTAAATTTATTTAAATGATTGTGAAAGGGTGTAAACCACTTTTGCGTGTGGAGGGTTATACATAATGACTGAAATTATTATATATGACAATCAGACGTTTCATGGTTCAACTATTGGCGGTGTGTGGCGTGCTTGGCGCGATTCCTGTTTCCGCAGCTACGGTGCTTAACGATTCACTGCCGGAGCACTGGGTGTATAATGAGCATTTCAATCAGTCGGTACCGACCGAGGATAACTGGTGGGCGCGTTTTGACGACTCCCTCCTTGATTCTCTTATAGCTGAAGGTGTTCAGAACAATTATAATGTATTGATGGCGGCGCGTCGTATAAATATAGCCCGGCAGTCGCTTAATTCGGCGAGAGCGGCATATTTCCCGACAATAGGGCTTAATGCCGGGTGGACCAAGGCGCGTAACTCGGGTGCTGTAGGTCCGGTCGTGACTGACGCGACGGTCAATGATTATTTCTCATTCGGACTTAACATGAGCTGGGAGATTGACGTGTTTGGTAAAATCACGGCGAAGGCAAAGGGGCAGAAGGCGGCATACGACGCCACCCGTGCCGAATACGCGGCTGTAATGACGACTCTTTGCGCCAATATCGCCAAAAGTTATATACAGCTGCGGGTGTGGCAGGCTGAATGGCAGGTGGCTATGGAGCATATAGCCTCGCAGGAAAAAATAGTTAAGATTACTGAGGCGCGTCATGAGGCAGGGCTTGCGTCAATGCTCGATGTCACCCAGGCGAAAGTGGTCTATTATTCCACGCAGGCATCTGTACCGGGGCTGGAATCGGCGATTCATACGACCATCAACGGGCTTGCCGTACTGCTTGGGGTATATCCTGAGGCGATTTACGGGCGTCTTGCCTCGGCAAAGGCTCTCCCGTCGTGCAATCAGCTTGTGCCGGTAGGGGTTCCGGCGCAGTTGCTTCGTCGCCGTCCCGATATCGTCGAGGCTGAATCGCAGCTTGCGGTTTATGCGGCGGCTCTCGGAGTTGCGAAGAAAGATTTTCTGCCTACGCTCACACTTGAAGGCTCGATAGGCACGAGTGCCCATAAGTTTGACAATCTGTTCAAGAACAACAGCTTCACCTACTCTATTGCTCCCACATTGAGTTGGACCGTATTTGACGGACTTGCGCGTAAATATAATGTCGCTTCTGCGCGCGAACAGATGGAGATAGGTATAGCCAATTACAATCTTACTGTGATGACCGCAGTAGAAGAGGTCGACAACTCGATATCGGGTTATCTCTCCACATTGCGTAAAATCAATGTGTTAAATGATGTTGTCGAACAGAGCCGTAAGTCGCTTGACCTGTCGCTTGACCTCTATAAGAGGGGGCTTAATCCGTTTAGCGACGTGGTGACCGCGCAACTGAATCTGCTTGAAAATACCAATTCGCTCGTCACGGCACAAGGCGATGCGCTTGCCGCGCTTATATCCCTTTACAGTGCGCTTGGCGGAGGCTGGGACGTGGATATGATGAATGAAAAATAATTAAAAAAACTGCATAATATGAATAATCATTCTTTGTATGGGTTTCTTCTCGTCACCGCAATGCTGGTGACGACGGCTTCATGCAGCCATAAGAAATCATCGACGGAAGAGGGCGAGCTTACGGTCAGTGTCGCTGTACCGGAGATTGACTCGATTACGCTGTATAAGACATATCCGGGATATGCCTCGGCGCAAGCCTCGGCGGATGTCGTGGGGCGTGTCAACGGGCAGTTGCTGTCAAAAAATTATGATAGCGGCAGTCTTGTGCAGAAAGGAGCTGTGCTGTTTACTATCGAGCCGGTGAAATACAATGATGCCGTAAGACAGGCGCAGGCGGCACTCGCCACTGCAGAGAGTGAATATGAATACGCCTCCAAGCAATGTCAGGCAATGAAAAAGGCTTTTGAGAGCGATGCGGTATCCCGGATGGAGGTAATCCAGGCGGAGAGCGATATGCAACAGGCGGAAGCTGCGATAAAAAATGCACGTGCAGCCCTAAGTACGGCTAATACCAATCTTGCCTATTGTACGGTACGCGCCCCGTTTACTGGTCACATAACCTCGTCGACTGTCGATGTGGGTAATTATATCAACGGCGAGGGTGCGCCTTTCAAACTCGCCACAATATATGACGACTCATCGCTGATCGTGTCGTTTGCCATCGAGGATTCGCAGTATGAGCGAATGATGGGTGCCGGAGTAAATCCTGAAATAAAGGAATTATACCGGGCGATACCCCTTCGGTTTGAAGAATCCTTGCCTCACAGCTATACAGCCGACCTTTATTATACGTCGCCGTCAATTGACAAAAAGACCGGAACACTTACCTTGAAAGTCAAGGTCGACAATCCTTACGGGGAATTGCGCGACGGAATGTACGTGACGGTAAATCTTCCGTACGATAACGATTCCCACGCCATGCTGGTAAGGGATGCATCAATCGGCACCGACCAGCTTGGCAAGTATCTCTATGTGGTCAACGATTCCGACAAGGTGGTCTATACTCCGATAGAGGTGGGAGGATTGTACCGCGATTCGATGCGTGTGGTGACAAAAGGTATTTCACCAGAGTCGCGTTACATTACTTCCGCGTTGCTGAAAGTGCGCGACGGTATGCCGGTAAAGACAGTCATGACAAAATAAAAAGTAGGACCGATGTTTTCAAAGTTTTTTATTGACCGGCCTATATTTGCCACGGTACTTGCGATACTGATGGTGTTTGCCGGTCTGCTTACCATAAAATCGCTGCCTGTGGCGCAGTACCCCGACATTACTCCGCCAACGGTGAGTGTCATGGCATCATATCCGGGTGCCAATGCTCAGACTGTAGCCCGTACAGTCGGTGTCCCTATCGAGGAGCAGGTCAACGGTGTGGAGAACATGCTCTACATGAGCTCCAATTCCGGCTCTGACGGAAGCTATATGCTTACCATCACCTTTGAGCTTGGTACAGATATCGACCAGGCGGCAATAAACGTGCAGAACCGATTGAGCCAGGCGGAGGCAACCTTGCCCGAGTCGGTAAAGGAGCAGGGTATATCAGTCAACAAGGAGTCGACCAACATCGTGCTTTTCTGTTCGCTTGAGGGGGACAGCACCGGGAGATATGACGCGCTGTACCTTACCAATTACGCCAATATCAACCTTGTCAACGCACTGTCGCGTGTCAAGGGTGTCGGCGGAGTGGAAGCGTTTGGCGGCGGTGACTACAGCATGAGGGTGTGGCTTGACCCGGAACTGATGAGGCTGCGCGGACTTACACCTTCCGATGTATATGCCGCCATTCAGTCACAGAACATGGAAGTTTCGGCCGGCGAGGTAGGTGCCGCGCCTAATAACAGTAACGATGCGTTTCAGTTCACCCTTACTTCCCGCGGCGAACTGCAGACCGCCGAGGAATTTGCCAACATCGTGATACGCACTGACGGCAACGGCATACTGCGTCTGCGGGATGTCGCGAAAGTGGATTTGGGTAGCCAGAGTTATACCGCGACCACGCTTGTGTCGGGAAAGCAGGCTGCTCTTCTTGGCATAAAGCAACTTCCGGGAGCCAATGCGCTCTCCGTGTCGAAGGCGGCACGTGCCGAGCTTGACCGCCTGAGCCAGTATTTCCCGCCGGGCGTGAAATACAATGTGGTGCTCGACACCTCCGATTTCGTTACAGCCTCGATTGATGAGGTGCTTGTGACATTTGTGGAGACGGCTCTTATCGTGATGATTGTGATACTGATATTCCTGCAGAACTGGAGGGCTGTGATAATACCGATGCTCACTATCCCGGTGTCGTTGATAGCCACGTTTGCGGTGATGAAGCTGATGGGATTCACGATAAATACACTTACGCTGTTCGGACTGGTGCTTGCGATAGCCATAGTGGTGGATGACGCCATAGTGGTAGTGGAGGATTGTGCCCGTCTTGTGGATGAGGGGAAACTGTCACGGCGGCAGGCTGCGGAAAAGGCTATGAACGAGTTGACCGGTCCTGTCGTGGGCGAGGTGCTTGTGTTGCTTTCGGTGTTTATCCCTACGGCGTTTGTAAGCGGTATCACGGGGCAGCTTTACAAGCAGTTTGCGTTGACCATTGCCGTGTCGACCGCATTTTCAGGTTTCAACGCCCTTACCTTCACTCCGGCGATGTGTGCGCTTTTCCTCACCCCCCGCAACAAGAACACGAAAAACGTCATTTACCGTGTGTTCAACAAGGGGTATAATGCCGTAGAGAATTTTTACAAAAATTCCATCGGGAAGATGCTCAAGCATGCCGGCTGGTCATTGGCTGTGTATGTAGTAATCGCAGTAGCGGGCGTCATCGCGTTCCTGATGTGGCCTACAAGCTATGTGCCTCAGGAGGATCAGGGATATTTCATGTCATCTATCCAACTCCCGGAAGGTGCGTCGCTTGAACGCACTGAAAAGGTGGTCAACGACCTGTCATATCAGATACGCAAGGAGCTTCCGGAAGTCGCAGATGTTATGGCGATATCGGGTTTCTCGTTTATGGGTGGCGGCGCATCGTCAAACATGGGCTCGCTTTTCGTGGTGCTGAAACCGTGGAAGGAGCGCAAGAAGGCGGGGCAGAGCGTGTTTGCCATCATAGATAGCGTGAGCAGTATCGCGTCACGTTATCAGGAGGCGATTATCTTCTCGGTCAACCCGTCGACGATTCCGGGTCTCGGCATGTCATCGGGTCTTGAAATGCAGATTCTGGATATAAACAATCTCGGTGCGTCGGAGATGATGAAAGCCATCGCAAGCCTCCAGGAAGCGGCGAAGGATGATGACCGCATAGCATCAATCACGAGCCTGTATCAGGGTGTAGTGCCTCAGTATAGTCTTGACATAGACCGTGACAAGGTGAAGCTGCAGGGCTTGACTATGGAAGATATATTTTCCACACTCGGGGCTTACATGGGAGGAAGCTATGTAAATGACTTCACTGAATTTGGCAGGGTTTATCAGGTGACGGTAAAGGGCGATGCCAATGCCAGAGGCAATATCGACGATGTGATGAGGCTCAGTGTGCGTAACGCCGACGGGGAGATGGTGCCGTTTGCATCATTTACCACAATACGTCCCTCGATGGGGGAGCCTACGGCGTCGCGCTACAATATGTACGGCACGGCGGCGGTCACCGCCAACCTTGCCAAGGGCGTAAGCTCAAGCGACGGTATAAAAGCGATGGAGGAGCTTGTGGATAAGACTCTCGGAAGCAATTATTCTTACGCATGGACCGGTGAGGCGTATCAGGAGACCCAATCCGGTACTACGGTTACTGTAGTGTTTATATTCGCCATCATCCTGACGCTGCTTGTGCTTGCCGCGCAATATGAGAGCTGGACCGACCCGATAGCAGTAGTGCTGTCAATGCCTGTCGCCATACTTGGTACGGTACTTGGCTCGATTTTCATGAGTCAGAGCATCAGTATCTATACCCAGATAGGTCTTATCCTCCTTCTCGGATTGTCGGCTAAAAACGCCATCCTTATCGTGGAGTATGCCACTTATTTCCGTCGCACGGGAATGGACCTGCGGCAGTCGGCGCAGAATGCCGGCGTGATACGTTTCCGCCCGATCATGATGACGGCGATAGCGTTTATCTTCGGTGTGATGCCTATGATGTTTGCCCACGGAGCAGGCGCGGAAAGCCGCGTGGCTCTCGGCTCGGCGGTGGTGTTCGGTATGCTTATGAACGCAATACTCGGCACACTGTTTGTCCCGAACTTCTGGGAACTCATGCAGAAATTCCAGGAAAATGTGCTTGGCAAACTATTCAAGGACGTGGACACCGTGCCCGCTCCCACCGACGACGACAAGATGACCTCAGTCTGACGAGTTATCCCGTCTGCATGGCGAGATACAGACGAAGAGAGGGATAAATAGCAATTCCGTAGGTTTCCGACAGAGAATCATCAATCCTGCTCCGGGATGATTCCTGTCGGAAACATCTTATGCTCAATCCTTTCATGGGGTGAGCGCAGCCGGTAAAAGAGTCAATAATTTACACCGCCTTTGCGATAATACCCCGTATAGCTGTCGAAACTGTAACTGTTGCGATTCCGGATTATCCTGATAAAGGTTTCGCTATCAATGTCATAAACTCTATTGAACCTTTCCTTGAAATAGTTGTCTAACCTCGTTTTGTCCCAAGAATAAACTAAATCGTATATTCCTACCTTCGATTTGTCCTCCAACCATGATGATTCCATAACAAAATATGAATTCTCATAATACCATTTAATGTTGAGTTTCTCGTAGCGTTTGCGACGCCGTTCATTTATGTTATTTATGTCTTCCTCCAATCGACTCACATATTCTTTCCCTCCTTTGTGCCATGCTTCAACCCCATTGATACTACCATCACTGGGCATCGAGAACTTGATATATAGTGTGTCAGGACGTTTTTGGGTATCGACCAGCTCGAGAATTTTAGATTTGGTCAACGCGTCATACATGTGGGTGATTCTTACTGTATTGGGCTTTCCCATGCCAAATTCCTTTACAAAAACCTCCTTTACGATTTCTTTGAGCGGCGGCACGGCTCCCTTTGCTCGCCGCTGCGCGTCGACATACACCGGCGTCATCGCCGCAATCACCAAAATCAAAACCAATAATCGCTTCATATCAAGATTTTTAAATCGGTTCATTCGGTAAGTGCGAGATAGGGCCACGGACCAAGCCCCCCAATCACTGCAAGCACGACTATGGATATTGTCCAGATTATATATTTAGGTCTACGAAATTTGTCATGTTGAGACAAAATAACCTTGTATCTCCTTTTCCATAATAAATATATCGCCAGGCATAATGTTAAACCAAGAGAAATTAGCGGTATGAGTCTTATAGGTGCACCTGTCCTTAAGTGAAGGATTATATTATATCGTGTGAACATAATGCCGAAAAGCAACATACAGAACATTAAAAACATTATAGCTAAATGAAGAAAGATGTTCCAACTTCCGCCCCATATCCTGTATTCGTACCAATAAATCCAGTAATTAATTCCGTCAAAAATATCTTTCATGATTGCGAATTTTAGTGGCGGTTATTGATGCAGCCGGTAATATAGCGAGGAGAGGCGTTTTCATGATGTATCCACCACATTGCCACAGATATTGTCACATGAAGACAAATGTGTCTTTATTCATTATGACAAATCCCTTATCTTTAATCCATTTAACAACAATGGGCTGCCGTGTCATACTTTTTATGACCAAGTCAGCGGTAAAATCGAAATCTTGCAGTAATTTTTTTTCTTGAATAAGTCCCTGTGGAGAGTTGCGAGGAAAAATGAAATATTTGGTCTTATATTTAAGCCCCCACTCTCCAAAAACATCGTCAGGATAATCGTCCCCCCAGATATTAATATATAACTCATCCAATTCATTAAAAGGAGGAGTAGTCTTTAGAAGATAATACTTAGTTCCATCATCTAGAGGAATACATGAATCTATTCTTCCAAAATTGAACTTGAAATATGGCGCATTCTTTAGATGAGTAGTCTTTAGTAGAGAATCTAATTGAACTATGAAATTAGTGTCTAAAATATCCACTTTTTTAAGTGTTGTATGCATTTTATCCGTTTTTTCATTATAATGCCATGCTGAAACAGGATATGCTACGGATAACAGAGACAACATAAGCATGAATTTAATATTTAATGTATTTTTTAGTGGGAACATGATATATACTAAATTTAGGAATTAAAAATTTATTATTTCTTTGGTTTTCTGTTACTTGCTTGATAAAAGTTTCATCGATGTTGTCAAACTCGTCTCCCACCGGATGACTGTGGTTCATTTCCCTGATGGTGTAGTAATATTGCAACTGGGTTGCATACAGGTATGACATTCCGGGCTCGGCGCCTTTCATGTGACCGGTCGAGATGAAATTGAGACCTTGGTCGCCTGCCATACCGGTCATAATATGGCTGAACTCGACCTGGTTTGGCTCGATCGATATGTTGTTGCTGAGGAACTCGAAGAGCTTTGTGGCGTTTGCGTCGCCCCTTACCTTATAGACCTCAAAGTTGGATTCTTTTCCGGTCGATATGGTCTCCTGACTCTCAATTGTCCCGTAGTCAAATTCAAGGGTGAGGTCGTTGCCATCCTTGTCCTGACGTTGACTGCGATCTTCGTTCACGAGCCTAATCTGGTCCATGTCCTTATTTTCTGTCCGGTTCAGGATTTTACCCCATTGATCAACATCCCAGATATCCATTCCGGTGGGGTCGGTGTTGTTGACGGGGTCGTTTGCGCAGAAGAGGTATGGGGAGAGGTGCGGGGTTTTCTCGCAGAGGGGGTCGGGTCGGTCGAAACGACCGAGGTCGGGGATTTGCAGCCGGGCGTGGAAGTCGTGGAGGTTGAGCCCGTACATTGCGTCGAGCTCCTTGCCGCCGAACTTGAAGGGCTGATGGTCGGGAGCCTTCCCGGCGTCGGCGAATGTCAGCCCGTAGGGGTAGTAGTGATTTATCTGCTCGGCGCGCCCCCACATGTCGGCGACCACGCGCACACTCCCCTCATGGTCGCACAGGAAGTAGTGCCACCCGGGCACACCCGCCTCACTGAAAGTGGCGTAGCCTCCGTCAAACATCATCCGCTTCACCGCCCCGTTTTCGTAGATACGGGACACTGAGGTCAGCATTTTGTCATTCTGCAATTTATTCCTGTAAAGCATGTTTCAGCATTTGGCGAGTAATTAACAGATTATCTTTTGTATAGAATACCTGTTTGTCAAAATCTTTACAATGGCGTTTTATTAATCCGAAATTATCGAATATAAAAGATTGTGGGATAATCCTTATTTTAGATATTAAAAAATCTATTTCTGTCACAGATTCACCTGCGATTATGATATTAAAAAATCGGTTCGGTAAGACTAATTTAAAGAATACATTAAATAGGTCCAACGTGAAATTCACATTGCCATCCAAAAGATAAGAAAAGGCTCTAACCCTTCCTATCTCAGGCTTTGAATAAAAAAATCTATGATGTACCATGTCATAGTCATTGGAGAGTCTGTCGTCCTTTTCAAACATCACCCAAAGAGTATCGTTAGAGGTATTATTAATACTGCATATTTTTGACCATATAGTATCTCTCTCTATTATATAGTTGGAAGATTCAATGGTTTCTGTGAAATTCTTGTTTTCTATGATTTTAGTATTGTCGGAATTAAGCATTTGCCCTGACATTGTCATACTAAAAACAAATATACATAAAATATTTATCAAAATCTTATTCATACTCCTAATTACATTTCCAAAGATTCATGTTATCAATAGTTTCTTCACGAGCTTTCAGTATCATTTTTTCTAAATAATGATTGTTTTCTACCCAATTTGGGGAATCGTGACCCGATAATTTTCGGTCCTGTGTTCTGACATATATCAAGGCATGTCCGTACAATTCATGACTTAAAGTCTCGGCTCCACCAATGGTACTTACATTCTGATTCACATGTACTGAGATATTTTCATCGATTGAGTTCTGACCTCCTCCACCGGTTCCAGGGAGCAATGCCTTGCCCAAAAATCCGGTTTCTCCTGTGGTATTCCCGTCACAATTTTTGAATGCAAAATCCGCGAAGTCAGGTTCATAATCAATTTCACCCATTGAACGATATCCAATATTACCGTTATCATCCTTATATTCAAATCCGGAAGAAATATTAATGTTGACTTCAAAATCTGAATTTGACATTTCTTTTAGCATGTTGAAATTAGTGCTTTCCGAACTATGTGAGTTCATCAATGATTGGTCGATGACTCCATTCTCAAATTTGACAAATGCCGCATCTCGTGGCGTTAAGGTATATAACAATAGTTGTTGTTCTCTTTTGCTATTTGCAATTACTACCATCCCGGTGGGGTCGGTGTTGTTGACGGGGTCGTTGGCGCAGAAGATGTATGGGGAGAGGTGCGGGGTTTTCCAGCAGAGGGGGTCGGGGCGGTCGAAGCGACCGAGGTCGGGGATTTGCATCCGGGCGTGGAAGTCGTGGGGGTTGAGCCCGTACATTGCGTCCAGCTCCTTGCCGCCGAACTTGCAGGGCTGGTGGTCGGGAACTTTCCCGGTATGAGGGTTTTCAATATAGTTCACGAAGAATGATTCGACAATCAAAGTCTGTCTTGTATAGAAGAGCATCATTTCAAATATTTCCTTGGATTGGTTGACATCATCCTTTTCTGTTTAATTACTTCATTTATCCAATCCTTTAAGACTTCAATTTTCTCATCATCAGTCTTTGCCCCAGATTTTTTGACTGCTTCTTGAAAAGGGTAAGAACTGAAAGGTGCCGTATGAACGCAGTTAAGATAGTCAAAATCTTCTTGCGGATTAAGATTGTAACAACCATAGACTCCATAGCAAACGATAGTGTCTGATTTAAAAAACTCTTTTTTAATTCTTAAAAAAAGAGAGTCAGCATCTTCTGAAGTAAATGAAAGAGGTTTTTTGGACACGTTGATCATCTCTAAGTTGTCGTCAGGCCTTAAGAGCGATTTTATTGTTAATCTCTCATTTGGGCGATCAAGTAATGTAAATAGCAAATACCTGTTTTCTTCCTTTAGTAAGGCTAACGCCAAATAGGCACTATATATGTCCATGATAGCTTGGTCATTACGAGTATAGACTCTGATTTTACCATTAATGCCAACCATGAAAATAAGACATGCTAAGAGAATTACAATTCTTTTCATTTTTGTAGTATAAATTTTAATGTATTAGGTACGCTATTTATAGTGACATTATAATGAGTGAGATTCTTATATGAATTGGCAAATTTATTGCCATGAAACATATATTTAGAGGCGAAATCGCTTGAAAACACATTAGGCTTATTGTGATATACGTCAAGAAAAAAGTTGTCTGTATTCGTATATGCGCCTAATGGCGCTCCGGCTTCTCCGCATATGACTGAAGTTGCGACTTTTGCTTCAAATTCGCGATTCCACTCACCGATGTTAAAGGTTTTGTTCGCTTCCTGGTAAGCATGATAAAACTCTTCAGAGATTACAGAATAGGATGGATTTTCATTCGACATGTTGAATACTATGGCTTTTTCGTCTACCCTGTATTCTCCAGGAGCCTTTTCGCCGTTCCCAGTATCAGAAGTGATTCCAAGTCCGACAGTTATCACATCGGATAGAGATTCCAGGCAATCGTAAACCTCATTAAAAACCGTACTATTATTACGGAGAGTTTGTATACATGTTTTAATTACGTCCTCACGTTCTGGATCAGCACCTAGATATTCAACAATTTTTCCGGTGGGGTCGGTGTTGTTGACGGGGTCGTTGGCGCAGAAGAGATATGGGGAGAGGTGCGGGATTTTCCAGCTGAGGGGGTCTGGTCGGTCGAAGCGGGCGAGGTCGGGGATCTGCAGCCGGGCATGGAAGTCATGGAGGTTGAGCCCGTACATTGCGTCGAGCTCCTTGCCGCCGAACTTGAAGGGCTGGTGGTCGGGAGCCTTACCGGCATCGGCGAAAGTCAGCCCGTAGGGATAGTAGTGGTTTATCTGCTCGGCGCGCCCCCACATGTCGGCGACCACGCGCACACTGCCCGCATGGTCGCACAGGAAGTAGTGCCATCCGGGCACACCCTTCGCGTCGAAGGTGGCGTAGCCCCCGTCAAACATCACCCGCTTAACCGCCACAGAGTTGTATCGATCTGACATGGAATAGCCACATTATTTATTCCGTAACAGGTTATCTTGCGGGAAATATGCAGCATAATCCCAAATTAAGCTGGTAAGAGTGGATGCATAATACCTATAGTTCAAGATGTCCAAACTGGTCGACGAAGCGAAACCGGTCACTATATCCCCGTCTCGAAAATATATCCTGATACGGGTTCTTAGTTCAAGAGGATCATTTGATAAATGTTTCCCTTGATTAAATACATGAAGCCAATCAAGATCCGGATTGTCCTGCACTTCATCCGGATAAATAGAAATCTCGGATTTCTCATACGGGGTAAGATTGTTCAGGATTACAGAAAAATACATTCTTTCCTTTTCGGCAGTAATTTTAAACTTATAGGTTTCCCAAACCCCCTGTTCAGTAAGGTAATCAAATACCTCAGAAAAATGTTTTCGGCTCACGCTGAAACCTCCAAATACCATATCAAAGGGGGCAATTGTTTCAATAACGACACTGTCAATTCTCAAAAAATCGACATATAAATTTTTTTCATCTTTTGAATACCCTCCAAGGAAGCGTATATTCTCTTTGTTTTGCGACCATCCGGTTATAGACATTAAACTAAGGATGGTAATTAAAATTGTAAGTCTCATATTTACGGATTTTTATCATCTTCTTTTTTAAGAAACCATGTGGGATCTTGTCGATAGGAGGAGAGATGCGAGGTTTTGTGGCAGAAGTGGTCGGGGCGGTGGAAGCGACCGAAGTCGGGGATTTGCAGTCGGGCGTGGAAGTCGTATATAGCGGGGAGAGGCGTTTTCATGATGTGATGATTGGTTTTTCACAAATATAGCGATTGCGATGCCGGATTGCAAGCTTTTTGCAAGAAATTTTGGGAAATTTCTTTGAGTGAGGTGATTGGAAGAGGAATTGTTTCCCGCAGGGATAATCTTTGTTTAGCCGGGGCGTTGAGCGAAGCGAAACCCCCGGAAATAGATG
>QAMW01000047.1:0-39197 GCA_003150235.1 Bacteroidales bacterium | reverse complement strand
ATCTTTGTTTAGCCGGGGCGTTGAGCGAAGCGAAACCCCCGGAAATAGATGTAAAATCAGAGGTTTCCGTAGGAATCATCTTGGCGCACGGTTGATGATTCCCTGTCGGGAAACGATATGGGGGAGAGCCCGCGGTCCGGGGGTATCGCTTCGCTCAACCGCCAGGCTAAATTTGGATTTTTCCCTACGGGAAAAGAGTTCGTCAGTTGTCAGCGCGTAGCTGTAGGGGCGCCCGCGTTGCGAGGGAGGGCGCGGGCGAGCTTCCACTCAATGTCACTAACCTAAGGATTTTGCCCGGAACGGGCAAGATAGAGTTAGCCACGGGTAGCCCCGAAGTGGGCGCCCGTGGAGAGCGATGCCCCACAATAACGCAACCCTGAAACGGGTTGTATAAGTATGTGCTAATCAGATGTCTATTCAACCCACTCTGGGGTTGAACCGAGGAGAGAGGCGCTGGAGCCACGGGTATGCCTTCGGCATTACCCGCGGATAACAGGATGAATCCCCCTTTCGGGGATTTATGGCTCCGGCACCCAAGTCAGTGACATTGAGCTTCCACTCGCCCTTACGGCTACGCGATATTTTAATAATATTTGGCGGCTGCACCGTGGTGCAGCCCTACCCCCGGCAACCGTCAAAGGGCTTTGTTTATTCTGACCTTATGTCATTCTGTATTTTTGCTATCGGGGCGCGGGATTCAGGCGATAAAAGAAGCAGGCGCGTCAAGGGGATGACTCGCCTGCCTTTTTACATGTGCAATTTCATAGTTTAGCAATTATCTAAATGTATGGGTCGATGTTTTGATACTATAACAATAATATCGCCGTTTATCCTGAGGTAAACGGCGATATTTGATGATTCTTAACTGAATGAATTAAATTTCACATAATTTATGCCGAATCTTATACATTTTCAGCATAAGGCGGGTCAATAGGTGACCATCGGCTCCAGCGTGGCGGCTTCGTCAATCATTTTCTGAAGCTCTGCTGCGGTCGGGGAGCGACGGGTGAGATGTTTCTGCTCGTTGACTTCCGCCATTTTTGCCGCCAGGTTTTCGGCATTGCGGTGACGCATCTCTTTCACGGTGTCGACACCTGCTGCTTCAAGAAGTTCGGCAAATTGCGGACCTACCCCGTTGATGCGGAAAAGATCGGCATGGTTGACCCAGCGCAGTATGAGTTTTTCGGAAATCCCGGTGGTCTCGGCGAGGTTTTTTCTGCCTTTTGCAGTGGCTCCTGCTTCAAGAAGACCATCCACGGTCTTGATTCCTGCGGCTTTCAGTTTCTCGGCGTATGCGTCGCCCACGCCTTCGATGTCAATGATGTTGTACTTCATGATTTTAAAAATTAGAGAGTTAGTGTATAATAAAAACAATCGTTGTAAGTCAAGAGTTTAGGCGGCGGTTTAATGCGCTTCGAGCCAGTTGGCGCCCGTGCCTGCCGACACTACGAGCGGTACACGACCCTTGTAGGCGTTCATCATGTCGTCAGCTACTATTTTCTGCACCGCCTCCAGTTCGGAAGGCACTACGTTGAAAATAAGTTCGTCATGCACCTGCATGATCATTTTTGAACGCAGCCCCGCTTTCCTGAAGTCGCGCGCCACGTTGACCATGGCGAGCTTTATGATGTCGGCAGCCGACCCTTGGATGGGGGCGTTGACGGCATTACGCTCGGCATATCCGCGCACGACGGCGTTGCCTGAATTGATGTCGGGCAAAAGGCGTTTGCGCCCCATGATTGTCGATACATATCCGTCGCGTTGTGCCTTGGCGATAGCCTCGCTGATATATTCCTTTATGTGGGGATAGGAGCGGAAATATCCGTCAATGAGCTCTTTCGCCTCGCCTCTCGGTATGCGGAGCCGTTGAGACAGCCCGAATGCCGATATGCCGTAAATGATGCCGAAATTGGCGGTTTTCGCGCGCCGCCGCTCCTCCTCGCTTACTTCGCCGATAGACTTGTGGAAAATCTTTGCCGCTGTCGCCTGATGGATGTCGGCTTCGGAAAGAAACGCGTCGATCATGTCGGCATCTCCGCTGATGTCGGCTATGAGCCTTAACTCAATCTGCGAATAGTCGGCACTCATGAAAAGGTCGCCTTTGTCGGCGATGAAAGCGCGGCGTATCTCGCGTCCTTCCTCGGTGCGGATAGGTATGTTCTGTAGATTCGGGTTTGCCGACGATATGCGTCCGGTGGCAGTGACTGTCTGGTTGTAGGTGGTGTGTATCTTGCCGGTCGAGGGATTGATAAGCTGCGGGAGGGCGTCGACGTAGGTCGTCAGCAGCTTGCGCATTCCGCGTATCTCAAGTATGAGGTCGACGAGCGGATGGGCGTCGCGGTATTTTTCAAGCACTTCCTCGGTGGTGGAGTATGCGCCGCGTTTGGTGCGCTTCGCTTTCGGGTCGAGCTTCAGACGCTCAAACAGCACTTCTCCTACCTGCGTGGGCGACCCTACGTTGAAGGGGCCGCCTGCAAGCTCATAGGCGTGTTGCTCCATCTCCCTGAGACGAGCCGAAAATTTGCGGGAAAGTTCGGCGAGTGCCTGCACATCGATTCTCACTCCGGTCCATTCCATGTCGGCAAGTACCGGGATGAGGGGCAGCTCTATGTCGGTCATCAGGTGGGCGAGACCGTTTTCATCCACAAGGCGTGTCAACACGTCGTGAAGCTGAAGCGTGATGTCGGCAATCTCGCAAAGGCGTATGGTCTCTTCGCCCTGTGGCAGCGGCTCTCCTTTTTTGCGGAGGCGGTCGCCCTCCTCATAGTCGAGGGTGTGATATTCGAGATAAGCGGCGGCAACACGCGGAAGCGCATGACTCATCTCCGGTTCAACCAGATAGTGTGCCACAGAGGTGTCATAATATGATGCCGTGAAATCAATGCCTTCACGGCGCAGCAGGAGTATTTCCCGCTTTACATCATGACTCACGACGGTCGCCGCCGAATTAAACAGCGGGGCGAGTATGTCGAGGCGTTCACGCCGTTCATCGGGCATCGCCGGAAGCGCGACATATACCGCATTGCCTTTTTCAGTCGACCATGCAAGCCCGTACCATTTAGATGTCATGTCCTCAGCACCGACGGAGTAGGCGGCAACGCCGATGCAACGACACTCTGTCGCCTTGGCTACTTCGGCGCGTATGGCGGTGTTATCGTTCAGCATCATATAGCTATGATTTTCGCGGTCAAAGGTTGCGACGTCGGATACCGGTGAGTCAGGGATGTCATCAAACAGGGAGCCCATTACCGATGGTGCTGCCGCCGGTTCGGGTACTGCCGTTTCGGCTGCGGTTGCTGATTTGGGCAGACGTTTGAGCAGAGTTCTGAACTCAAGCTCGGTATATATGGCGGTTAGCGCTTCGGTGTCCACATCCCCGCGGCTTAATGATGCTATGTCGATGTCGACAGGTACGTCTGTGCGAATGGTGGCAAGGAATTTTGAGAATCTTATCTGCTCGGCGTTTTCCGCGACTTTTTTCTGAAGCGCACCTTTCAGGTCGGCTGTATGATTGAGCAGGTTTTCAATGTCACCCCACTCGTTGATGAGTTTTATCGCGGTTTTTTCGCCTACGCCGGGGCAGCCGGGTATGTTGTCGACCGCATCCCCTTCAAGCGCGAGAAGGTCTATTACCTGCAGTGGGGATGATATACCGTATTTTTCACATATCTCCTTCGGACCGCGTATCTCTGCTTCCGTGCCGCGTGTCGACGGCTTGTACATAAATACGCTGTCGGTAACCAGCTGTCCGTAGTCCTTGTCAGGTGTCATCATGTAAGTGATATATCCGGCGGCTTCGGCGTGGCGCGACAAAGTGCCTATCACGTCATCTGCCTCAAACCCCTGTACTTCTATGATGGGGATGCCAAATCCACGTATTATATCCTTTATGTAAGGAATTGACCTGGATATGTCTTCAGGCTGCTGCTCTCGCTGCGCCTTATATTCGGCGTATGCTTCATGACGGAATGTCGGTCCGTGTGGATCGAAGCACACGGCTATATGGGTGGGAGCTTCTTTTTTCAGGACCTCTTCCAGCGTGTTCACAAACCCGAATATCGCGGAGGTGTTGAGCCCTTTGGATGTGACGCGCGGCGCGCGTATCAGCGCATAATAGGCGCGGTATATCAGTGCGTATGCGTCGAGCAGAAATAATTTTTTTTCAACCATGAATCTCTATTTTGGTTATTATAACAAGAAATTACACCATAAATTTAGATATAAATTATAACTTTTACTAATTTTGCACCACAAATTGCCGACATGACCATTTTAGACGACATACAAAAGACAATCTCATCCGAAATCGAGCAGCTTAACACTTGCATGGCTGACACTCTTGCCACACCTAACTCAATGATGAATGAGATTGTCAGTAATTATTTGAAAACCAAAGGTAAACAGATCCGCCCCATATTGGTCATACTCAGCGCAAAGCTGTTTGGAAAAGTCACCGGGAGCACTATCGCCGCCGCTGCGTCCATTGAAATGCTTCATAATGCGTCGCTCATCCATGATGATGTGGTCGATGATACCCATACCCGACGCAACCGCCCTACAATCAACGCCGTATGGGACAATCATATAGCGGTGTTGGTGGGCGATTTTTTCGTGTCGTCATCGCTAAGACAGGCTGTCACTACAGGTGATTTCCGTGTGATTGACACTATATCGCGTCTTGGATGCACTTTGTCGCTTGGTGAGATTGACCAGATAGATAAGGCTCGCGGTCATGACCTCGATGAAAAATCTTATCTCGGTATAATCGGTGACAAGACGGCTTCTCTGTTTGTGGCGTGTGTCAGGATGGGCGGCTATTCGGTAGGCGCCTCCGATGCCGACATAGAGCGCTTGAGCCGCTTTGCATATCTCTTCGGGCTTTGTTTCCAGATAAAGGATGACATATTTGATTACTTCGAGGACACTGCAATCGGTAAGCCTACCGGAAATGATCTGCGGGAAGGAAAGGTGACGCTGCCGCTTCTTTATGCGCTTTCACGCACAGAGCTGCCGCGTTGCGGGGAGATGCGCAGTATCGTGTGCAGGGAGTCGCTTGACAGCGGGGAGATAGCTGCGCTTATCGATTATGCCAAGGAGGCAGGCGGTATCGACTATGCCTATCGCCGCATGGAAGAGTTTCGTGCCGAGGCAGTCGATATACTGTCGGGTTTTCCTGATTCTGAGATTCGACGCACTTTTATTGCACTTTTTGATTACGTGATTGCACGTAAGGCATAAAAATTTTGCAAAGATTTTTCTTCGGAAAGTTGCATATCTCAAAAAAACGCTGTAATTTTGCATCGCAATTTACGGAGAGCCGTATAGATGCAACCTCATATTGCTTCAATAGCTCAGTCGGTTAGAGCATCTGACTGTTAATCAGAGGGTCGTTGGTTCGAGTCCATCTTGAAGCGCAAAAGGGGGAAGGAAATATATAAAAAGCTTCAATAGCTCAGTCGGTTAGAGCATCTGACTGTTAATCAGAGGGTCGTTGGTTCGAGTCCATCTTGAAGCGCAATCCCTTCCCTAAGGCAGCCTCACCAATCGGTGAGGCTGTTTTTATTTAATCCCTGAGACATCCGAGCAGTGTAATTTGACCCGTTATTCTCATTTGTACATTGGAGGGGATGGCAGCGGTATTATGGCTTCCTGCGCCTTAAGTTAGTGACATTGAGTGGAAACTCGCCCGCACACTTCCTACAGCTGCGCGATAGCATCTGAAATCCGTGGACTGTCGTTCTTTCCCCGGCAGGGGATAATCCAAATTTAGCCGTGGCGTTGAGCGTAGCGAAACCCACGGAAAGTAAGCAAAATCATAATGTTTCCCGTCAGGGAATCATCAAAAATGCTCCGAGATGATTCCTGCGGAAACAATAGCTAATGCAATGCTGTCCGGGGGTTTCGCTACGCTCAACACCCGGCTAAACACTGATTATCCCTACGGGAAACCATCATTGCAATGTGGGCGCCATCCCAGGCGCCCCTACAGCTACGCGATGGCATCTGAAAACTGACAACTTCGCGTATCGGGTGGAGAGCTTTATTTTCCGTCGTCGGCAATGGAGGCAAGCTGTTCCGGTGTGACAGGCGTGCTGTTGCCTCCGAAGTGAATCTTGTTCATGTCGGCAGGCTTAAGCTTGATGGCGGTTATATTTTCAGGTTCCGGTATTTTTTTCATGATTCGGCAAGTTTTTAAATATCCTCAATGTGTAGTTGATAAACAGCACCGCAAACACATAGACAGCTATCAACGTGAGAAAATCGATATGGAGAGGGAAAGCGTGACGCAGCCATCCTCCGGCAAGATAGCAGAAAAACAGTGCCCACAGGGTGCTTTGCACTCCCACACACAATGTACACCAGTGATGCGCCCTGAAGCGCTGGTACCAGATGCTCCATACTGTATAAGGCAGGCAACACACGTTGCAAAGCGCAAGCTGCGGCAGCAGATGCGGGAATATAAGCAGCGTGACAAGGGAGATACCGAAATATCCGAAGCCCACCTCGCTCCATGAGAATACACCGAAAAGTTTCGACACTTTCAGTTGCATTATAGAGTCGCATCCCCCTTGTTCGAGGATGCCACACACGCGCTCTGAGGCGGCGGTATGTATATTCAGTGATTTCTGCAATAACAGGAACGAGAAATAAAGACCTATGCAGTCAAATGCCGTAAGAAGCACGGTTGACAGATGGGCGTAAATATGTCGCGTGACAAAAAAATAGGCAAACACAAACAAAGCTGCAAGCGCGAGGGCATATTTAGTCAGCGAGTAGATAATTTCCGTAAGCCTGTGGGAAGCATATCCGGGTTCTCGGGAATCTTTGTCGGGAAAAGCAAGAAGTGCAATACCGTTCCATGCCTTTATGAAATTGTCGTAGCTTGTGGACAGATTCTCTCCGCGCGAGTCATATCTCACTGTGCCTGCCGAGGGGTCAATCTCGTTGATTATCACGAATACCCCTGATTTCGTCTGGGCAAGAAAGGGCGTGGCAAGTTGCTTGACTTCGTTCTTGTCGGTGAAATTCAATCCCTCGTTCTTTATTCCATACGTGGTTAGGAGATGCGATAATCCGTACAGTGACTTAAACGTCATTGTATAGAATTCCCGGTCGGAATAGGTGTTGGTGTGGGGTACACCCATTCCGCCGAGAAATCGTGAGAAAATGGTAGGAACGGACATGGCGGCTTACTGATATGACTGGATTTTGGCAAGGAGCGCGTTTCCGTCAATCTCGCCGCTATGACGCCACTGTTCTTCCCCGTTGCTGTAGATGATGAATGTAGGTATGCCCTCGACTTCTTCCTGTTGGGCAAGTTCCTTGTTTTCATCGATGTCAAGCTGTATAACGGCTGCGCTGCCGTCGAGCAGCTCTTTTACCTGATCAACTACAGGCATCATTTTCCTGCAGTGAGGACACCAGCTTGCGAAAAACTCGACAAGTACTACCGGGGTTTGTTTTATTGCTTCATCGTAAGTCATAATAAGTTATTTTAAGTTGAGATTTTCAATAATAACAATTATGACTCTCCGATGAAATGTTAATACAATCTAAAAAAAGAAAAATGAAAACCGCAAAAGCATCTAATCGGTCAATTCCTTAGGCAATACCGGCATAGCTCCTTTCTGGGTGCATACGAAAGCCGATGTCTGTACGGCACATGCGTGTGCTTCTGCAACCGGTTTCCCTTTCAGGATGCTTGCTATGAAAGCGGCGGTAAACGAGTCACCTGCACCTACTGTGTCGGCTACCTCCACTTTCGGTGTCGGTTGGAATGACACATTGCCGGGAGTGAACACATAGCTGCCGTTGATGCCGCAAGTGAGTATGAGCATTTTCAGATTGTATTTTCCGAGCAGAATCCAGCATTTGTCCTGTAGGTCGATACCCGGATAGCCGAACATACGGCTCACGGTTACTAATTCCTCATCGTTTATCTTCAGGATGTTGCAGCGTGTCATCGAATTGCACAGAATCTCCTTGTCATAGAAGCCTTGACGGAGATTCACGTCAAACACCACAAGATTGTCGTTGTCATGGGGCATCGCGTCAAGAAAACGGTTGATGGTGGTGCGTGAGACAATGTTACGTTGGGCGAGGGAGCCGAAACATACCGCCTTTGTACGTTCTGCAAGCGCCTCAAGATGTGCGGTATAAGGGATGTTGTCCCATGCTACATTCTCCTTGATATCGTATTGCGGCACACCGGCAGGGTCGATTTCCACCTGTACGGTGCCGGTGGGATAAGGCACTTCGGCTATAAGCTGGTTGAGACCTTTTGATGTGAAGTTTTCCACAATCTCCTTGCCGAGGGCATCGTCACCGACTGCGCTGACAACGCAGCTCGGTAAGCCGAATTGTGATACATGGTATGCGAAGTTGGCGGGAGCGCCTCCTATTTTCTTTCCCTCGGGGAGCACATCCCACAGGGCTTCTCCCATTCCTACTACAATGTCGTTCATGATGTTATGAGTTTTTGATTATTTTGTTGATTTTATCTTAATGGTATAATAGAGAAGATAGATTACTCCTGCCGTCATTACGGCGACTGCTCCGCTTTGACCTATGGCATCGGCGGCATATCCCATCGCGAGGGGGAACACTGTTCCGCCGAACAATCCCATTATCATAAGTCCCGACACTTCGTTTTTCTCCGAGGGCGATGCGGTGAGTGCCTGGGCGAAGATTACGGAGAATACGTTGGAATTGCCGAATCCGATCATTCCGATACCCACATAGAGCAGTGTGAGTGATTGTCCGATGAAAAGTATCACCATCGCCGCCAGCATCAGCACTACACTGAAACCGAAAAACAATCGTGGCGATACGGAGCGGAGTATGAACGCGCCCAGGAAACATCCTGCCGTGCGGAAGATGAAATATACGCTTGTGGCGTAGCCTGCTTCTTCAAGCGGCAGTCCGAGACGTTCCATGATGATTTTCGGGGCGGTGGTGTTGGTGCCTACATCGATGCCTACATGACACATTATGCCGAGGAAGCATAGCAGTATGAAAGGTCGTCCGAGCAGTTTGATACATTCACCTACGCCCGATGCCTTGTCGGGTCGTTCCTCCTCGATTGGTGTTGCGCCCAACACTGCTATCGAAAGGAAGCTGATGGCGGCATAGATAAGGAAGAGCATACGCCAGCCGAGTCCGAATGTAGGCATTAGGGTGGTTGCTCCCCATGCGGCGAGGATTGGGGCGAGGAAAGATGCGATAGCTTTCACAAACTGTCCGAAAGTGAGCGTCGACGCGAGTTTGTCGCCGCTGATAAGGTTGGTCACGAGCGGGTTGAGTGATGTCTGCATTATGGCGTTGCCTATGCCGAGCAGAGAGAACGCCGCGAGCATAATCCAGTAGTTGTCGCCTGTAACGGGGAGTATCAGCGACACGGCGGTGACTGCAAGACTTATCAACACGGTCTTTTTACGACCTATCTTGTTCATCAACATTCCGGTGGGTACCGAAAAGATGAGAAACCAGAAAAATACGAGCGACGGAAACAGGTTGGCTTGTGAGTCGGTGAGTCCGAGGTCTTTCTGCACATAGTTGGATGCCGTGCCCACGAGGTCAACAAAGCCCATGGCGAAGAAGCAGAGCATCACGGGCACAATCTGCATGAGCGAGCTTTTGCGCGGTGCTGTGAATGTGGTGGTATTGTCCATTGGTGTTATATCGTTTAAAATTAATGCAATAGAACTATTCTGCGGCGATTGAATATATTTCCACTCTGTCAATACGTGCCTTGCCGCCGTCGGCACTTATGGAAAGGGTTGAGTAGGGGATGGTGGGGAATACGAGGTTGGTCATGGCAAACTTGCCGTTGGCTTCAAATACCTCAATGCTCGAGCGGTCGATGAATATGCGCAGGCTCAGCTTGCCGTCAGTGTCAAATGTGGGCGCGGCGGTTACGGCAGGGAAATCCTGGCTGAAATCGGTGATGCCGCTTTCGCGACGGTCAAATGAGAGGCTCTTGCTTTCCGCATTGTAGGTCAAGGTCACGTGTTCGCCCTTCGCGTTGCCCAGTACAAGGTTTATGCTGTCGGCTTTTCCGGTGCTGAGATTGACAAGTATTTCACAAATGCCGTCGTTGGCAGATGGAAGGTTTATCTGGCGTGGCTTGGTACCGATGTTGAATCCATCTTTCTTGGCGACGAGACGGTCGCGCAGCGCGATAAGCTCAGGTGAAGGGGTCGAGGAAGCGTATATCTGCCCGTCGGCAGCCTTGAACAGCCCTATCTCGCGGGGAAGCGTGTTGGCACTCCGGAACTGCATCGTCGGCACCTCGGCGGCATACTGCCAGTTGCTCATCCAGCCGATAGCGGTGCGACGGTTGTCGGGCGCGTCGCTCCAGCTCACGGTCGCATAGTGGTCTTTTCCGAAATCAAGCCATTTAGTAGGTATGTTGCCGTCGCTGTCGGTGTCGGCGGTGAATTTCTTGCCGTCAAAATCGCCGACAAAATATTGTGTGGCGCTTCCGCCGAATATGCCGCCCGGGTTGAGATTGCAGAGAAGCACCCATTTCTTTTCGCCCGTGCCGTCGACGGTAAGCTCAAACAAGTCGGGGCATTCCCATACGCCGCCCTGTGCGCCGATGCCTTTGCCGAAAGAGCTTTCGAGGGTCCACTCCTTCATGTCGGGCGACGTGAAAAACAGCATTTCATGCTCAAGTGCATGGGCGAGCGTCAACACCCAACGGTTGTTTGCCGCATCCCAAAACATGTTGGGGTCACGCGCCTCGGAATCGAGTGTAAGCACCGGATTGCCCTGATAGATATGGTAGGTCATGCCGTTGTCGTCGCTCCACGCGAGGCTCTGCTGCTGGGTCTCGCCTGCCGAGGTGTACATCGCCACTATCGCGTCTTTTCCGAAGCCGGCGCTTCCTGTCGGGTCTACGGCGCTGCTTCCGCTGAACACCGACCCGAGTCCGTTAGGCTCGATAGTAGCGGGATGGTGCTCCCAGTGTACGAGGTCGGTCGAGGTGGAGTGACCCCATGTCATGTTCTGCCACTTCGACCCGTAGGGGTTATACTGATAGTTGAGGTGCCACACGCCATCCTTGTACACCATGCCGTTAGGGTCGTTCATCCACCCGTAAAGCGGGGTGTGGTGATATGCCGGGCGATATTTTTCTCGGTTTGTGGTGTCAAATGTGTCGCTTGTCTTGATATTGGTCCAGCATGCGTCATCTTTCGCTTCTCTTACCGATGCGCGGTCCTGCGATGTAGTCACAATCATTGAAAGATTGCAGTCTTTGTAAGGCGCGAGGTCGAAAGGTACATAATAATCCACTTTTGTCTTGGCGAGACGCACATATATCGTACGGGTGACATTTCCGTCGACCAGTACATTGATGCGGGCATCGTCGTTTGACTCCTGGACGGGCAGGAGCAGATAACGGCTGTCGGGGGTAACGCGTACGAGAGTGTTGTTGATGCCGAGATGCTCGATTTTCACTCCTTCCGTTGCGCTTGCCGCTGCGAAAAATGCCACTGTAATGGCGATGGTTGAAATTCCTGTCTTAATCAGTTTTTTCATGTCGTTGTTATGAAAACATTAATAATTGGTTAACATTAAAATAAGCCTTAAACAATCTTTTTTACCCTGTGGGGAAATATGTACACCGGTTCATCCGGTTTGGTATTGCAAAACTAATATATTGAAAAATCAGTAATTATCAAAAATCGCTCATTCTGTATTAAAATTGTTGCATTGACCGATTTTTATAATGAAATGCAGTGTTTTTCATGATATTATGAATAACTTTACGGAACAAAATCAATGCCGAATAGAGTAATGAAAAATTTTTGGTTGTGGGTGTTGCCTATTATTTTGGCAGTTATAACCTGTGGATGCCATGAAGAGAAGACATATAAGATAGGTGTCTCACAGTGCAGTCAGGATGACTGGCGCAACAAGATGAACGACGAGATAAACCGCGAAGTGATGTTTCATGAAAATGTCACTGTCGAGATACGCTCTGCCGACGATGACAATGAAAAGCAGATTGACGACATTCGCTATTTTGCCGACAACGGATTTGACATAATAATTGCGGCGCCGCTCGTCGCCGATGCAATCACTCCGGTGATAAAGGAAGTGTATGAGTCGGGTACGCCGGTCATCGTGTTTGACCGTAACATCAACGGCGACTATTTCACTGCTTTTCAGGGCGCCGACAACGAGGCTATCGGAAAAGCCGCCGCTCACTATGCACGTCATATCGCCGGCGACGGGGCGAAGATAATCGAGATACGCGGGCTGAAAGGGTCGACACCTGCTACCGGCCGTCATGAGGGATTTGTCAAAGGGCTGCGAGAGGCAGGTGCCTCCGGTATCATCGCTGAGGGGTACGGCGACTGGAACTATGACGACGCGGCACGTATCGCCGATTCGCTGTTTACAATTTATCCCGATGTGGATGTAGTGTACGCCCACAACGACCGTATGGCTATCGGCGCTTCAGAGATGGCTCGCCGTCACGGTATCAACCCGAAAATAATCGGTATAGACGCAGCCCCTGAAATAGGCATAAAGGCTGTCGCCGACACGGTGATTGACGCGACATTTCTTTACCCTACCGAGGGACACAAGCTTATACGTACCGCGCTTGCCATACTCAACGGTGAGCCTTATGAGCGCATCACCTCACTTCCTGTGTCATCGCCTGTCGATGTGACCAATGCCGATATACTTCTGCTGCAGAATGAATCGCTGAAAGAGGAGACCGACAAGATCAAGATTCTGAAATCGCAGGTCGACGATTATTGGTCGAAGCACTCGGCACAGACATCGCTTTTTTATGCCGCCGGAGTGATACTTCTGCTCCTCTTCGGCTGGATATTCCTTCTGCTCCGCTCATTCTGGCAGAATCGCAATCACCAGAGGCAGCTCGTGGAGCAGAACAGGCTGCTTGAAGAGCAACGCGACATGCAGAAGTCGCTCAATGAGCAGCTCCGTGAGGCAACGCAGTCCAAGCTGGTGTTTTTCACCAATGTGTCACACGACCTGCGCACACCGCTCACTCTCATTGCCGAGCCTGTCGAGCAGATGGTCAACGCTGCCAATCTCACACCTCAGCAGCACACCCTTATGCAGATAGCCAATAAAAATGTCAAGATATTGCGTCGCCTTATCAACCAGATACTTGACTTCCGTAAATATGAAAACGGCAAACTCGACCTGCGCCTTGAAGAGGTCGATTTCGGCAGGATGGTCACCGAATGGGCGGAGTCGTTCCGCTCGATAGCGCGGAAGCACGACATACATCTTGAGGTGGATGTACCCGGCGACACACCCATAATCCTGGCGATTGATCCTGAGAAAATCGAGCGGGTGTTTTTCAACCTCATGTCCAATGCATTCAAACACACTCCTGACAACGGTACTATCCGCTTTTCATGCAGTGTGAGCGGTGACACGCTCACCTTTTCAGTTGCTGACAACGGTCAGGGTATCAGCAAGGAAGACCTCGACCGCATATTCGAGCGATTCTATCAGGTCGACAAGGTGCATCCCAAAGGCTCCGGTATTGGGCTGTCGCTTGCCCGTGCCTTTGTCGAGCTGCACGGAGGCTCCATTTCAGTAGAGAGTGAATTGGGAAAAGGCTCTGTGTTTATCGTCACTCTTCCCGTGCGTCATCTCGATGTGGCGCCGGTGGTGCCCGATTGTCTGATTGACGCTAAGGAAGTAAGTGCCGAGCTTGATGTGATAGATACAGAGGCAATCGCTCCGGAATCCGACAAGCCCTTGCTGCTTATAATCGATGACAACAGCGACATACGCAAGCTGGTAAGCGAACTTATGAAAGATGAATACAACATCATCACCGCCCCCGACGGAAAGGAAGGAGTGCGTCTCGCCGCCAAGTACGTGCCCGACCTTATTGTGTGCGACGTCATGATGCCGGTGCTTGACGGACTCGAATGTTGCCGTATAATAAAGGAGGAAGTGTCGACATCCCATATCCCCGTGCTTATGCTTACCGCCTGCTCTATGGACGAGCAGCGTGTGGAGGGCTACGACAGCGGTGCCGACGGGTATATCGCCAAGCCGTTCAGCAGTGCGGTACTTAAGTCGCGCTGCAGAAGCCTGATTGCCAACCGCAAGCGTATCAAGGAGCTTTGGGCGGGAAATTCCGCTACGATGCCGGCACCGCAGGCTGCCACTGTCCCGGCTACCGGAGTCACCAGGACGGCAAACGATATCGACAACGAGTTTTACAATCGCTTCCTTGAACTTTTCAAGACGGAGATGGGCAACGCCGACCTGAGTGTCGACACGATTGCCGCCGATATGGGGCTCGGCAGGTCGCAGTTCTACCGCAAGATAAAGGCGCTCACCAATTATTCGCCTGTCGAGCTGTTCCGCAGCCTGCGCCTCAAGCAGGCGCGCAGCCTTCTCACGACTACCGGCAAGTCGATAAGTGAAATCGCCTACGAAGTGGGATTTTCCACACCGGCGTACTTCACCAAATGCTACCGCGACGCATTCGGCGAGACACCTACCGAACTTCGCGACCGCCTCTCCCGCTGAGATTGACCATCGCCCGATTTAATACCATATCTGTCGCAAAGCTTTTGCGAATGTTGACTGTGCCGCTATAACTTTTATCGCTTTTTATATCAAAAATCGTTCATCGAATCATTTTTGATAGCCGATGCAACACCCCTGATACCTGATTTACAGTGGCAACCTTAAATTTGCGACAGAAATTTTAATCAACCAATCGAAACCAACAGACATGAAAAAAACAATCCTGAGTGCGATTCTCATGTTTATCATGGCGCTAAACGCACAAGCACAAATCATCACAGTGCAAGGGACAGTCCTTTCAAAGACTGACGGCGAACCGCTTATAGGCGCGACCGTAATTCCTGTTTCAGATGCCTCTACAGGAGTTGCCACTGACTTTGATGGAAACTTCACTCTTAACATCGCGCAAGGCGCGAAACTCACAGTATCTTATATAGGCTATGAAACCGCTACAGTCGAGGCAAAGCCTGAAATGACAATTATGCTTTCAGAAAATAGCCAGGCTCTTGATGAAGTCGTGGTAGTGGGATATTCGACCCAGCGCAAGGCTGACCTTACCGGTTCGGTATCGGTGGTATCTACCAAATCTCTGAAGACAAGTCCTGACACTGACCCGATGCGCGCACTTCAGGGAAAGGTGCCGGGCATGACAATCACCGGCAACGGTTCGCCGAGCGGCACAGGTACGGTGCGTATCCGCGGTATCGGCTCTTTCAATGCCTCTCAGGACCCTCTCTTTGTGATTGACGGTGTACCTACGACCGCCACTCTCAACTCCCTTAACATGAACGATATCGAGTCGATGCAGGTGCTCAAGGATGCAGCCTCGGCATCAATATACGGTAGCCGTGCCGCCAACGGTGTCATAATCATCACTACAAAAAGCGGTAAAAACGGCGAGAAAGGAAAAGTGAAAGTAGACTTTTCCGCCAATCTGACCGCACAGTTCTACTCCAAGCAGTCTACAATGAATCTCTGTAACACTTCCGACTATGCTACGGCGATGGCACAGGCTGCTTTAAACGATGGTCTTGACCCGGTGGCTTACGCAAGCAACTACGGTCTTAATCTTAACGCGACCGCCGGTACTCCGATTACAGTGTATAATCCCGCGTTGGGCGACTATGTGAACTATATGGTCAACGGTCTTTACGACGGTTACATCAACTCGAAGCGTACAATGAAGTATTCCAATACCGACTGGCTCGGCGCGATTTCCCGCACCGGTTTTGCGCAGAATTATGATGCTTCCGTATCATCGACTTCCGACCGTGGCTCGATGCTCTTCTCCCTTGGCTATAAGAAAAATACCGGTATCCTCAAGCATACCGATTTTGAAAATATCTCGGCTCGCGTCAATACATCGTTCAATATCAGCAAGGTCGTTACCGTAGGCGAGAATTTCACTCTTACACATACCACACAGGTGGACTGCCAGCCGCTTGAAAATGCGCTCAAGATGGCTCCGACAGTGCCGGTATATGAAATAGACGGTGTCACTTTCGCGGGTCCCGTAGGCGGCATGAGTGACCGTCAGAATCCGTTGCGTGAGCTTTATTTCAACCGCGACAACCGCCTGAACGTATGGCGACTTTTCGGAAACGCTTTCATTGACATCAAGCCTTTCAAAGGTTTTGTGTTCCGCTCCAATTTCGGTCTTGACTATGATGCTGCTTTCATTCATTCCTACAATTATACTTTCCACAGCGACATCGTGAACAATGACACCAACTCCACCACACTCTCTCAGGCAAATGACTCCAAGTGGACTTGGTCAAACACCATAAACTACAATTTCTCTCTTGCCAACCAGCATAATTTCCAGCTGCTCGCCGGTGTGGAACTCTTCAAGCAAAATCGTGTTGATTTCTCCGGTTACAACGAAGATTATGACCTTGAGACTCCCGACTACATGTGGCCCGACGCTTCTACCGGAGTCGAGAAATCGACAGGTAACAAATCGGCTTACTCGCTGGTGTCATTTTTCGGCAAGGTCGATTATAACTGGCGCGACCTTATCCTCGCTTCCTTCACCATACGCCGCGACGGTTCGTCACGCTTCGGTAAAAACAACCGTTACGGTACATTCCCTGCTGCAACCATCGGTTACCGTATCTCGCAGAATCTTCAGAAGCATTGGCTCGACGACCTCAAGATACGTGCCTCATGGGGTAAGACCGGTAATCAGGCAATTTCCAATACCGCACGTTATGCCATCTATGTCGCCGATTACGGCAACGACCGCATCACTTCCACCGCCTACGACCTCATGCTTCAGCAGTCAGGAATATTCCCCTCGGGCTACATCTGCACACAGACTGCCAACGACAATCTGAAATGGGAGACCACAATACAATATAATGCCGGTATCGACTTCGGAATGTTCAATAACCGTCTTTTTGGTACGGTCGACGCTTATATCAAGGATGTGGAAGACATGCTCATCTCTCCCGCCTACCTCGGCGCTATGGGTGAGGGTGGCGCATCATGGCTCAACGGTCCGTCGCTCCGCAACTGGGGTATGGAGTTCATGATAGGCTGGCGTGACCGCCTCTCCAACGGGTTCGGTTACAATGCCACCTTGAATTTCGACTTTTTCCGCAATCATGTCACCTACCTTCCCGAAACCACTACCGGATCATACGTACACACCACGAAGGAAAATCTCGTGCAAGCGCGTAAACCTTACGGCTCTATTGTAGGATATGTGGTCGACGGTCTCTACCAGAACCGCGACGAGGTGCTTGCCTCAGGTCAGGAAAATGCACGTGTTGGCGGATTGAAATATGCCGACCTTGACGGTAACGGGGTGATAAACGCCGATGACCAGACATGGATATTCAATCCCGTGCCCGACCTCTCGTTTGGTCTTAATGTGGAACTCAGCTACAAGAATTTCGATTTCACGATGTTCTGGCAGGGTGTTCTCGGACAGGATGTCTACAACAATCAGAAATTCCAGACCGACTTCTGGAGCATCACCGATGCAGGAAGCAACAAGGGTAACAGACTCCTCGGCGCATGGTCGCCGGTAAATACCGGTTCCACCATCCCGGCGCTCACTACCAACAATACCGGTGACGAAGGCCGCGCATCTACCTACTTTGTTGAAAACGGATCATACGCGAAGCTCCGCACCCTTCAAATCGGTTACTCGCTGCCCGACAAGATACTCGCCAAACTCCGCATGAGCAATACCCGCGTATATGTGTCGGGACAGAACCTCCTCACCATCAAGAGCAGCAGCCTCACTTGCAACGACCCTGAAAACGCCAACTGGGCTTATCCTATACCGACATCTCTCTCATTCGGTCTACAGCTTGGATTCTAATCTGATATCAACAATCAACAACACGTATATTACAATGAAACTCAACAATATATTGTTAGCAGCCGCAATAGCTCTCTCAACCGCTGCCTGTGATGATTTTATTGATGTGCCGCCTACCGGCGTCATTAACGGCGAACTTGCCTACAGCGAGCCGGAAGGCATGGTGACTGCCGCTTACGCGTCGCTCGGCGACTGCTGGTACACCTATCCGTTCAATCTATGGCCCTACGGTGATGTGGCTTCCGACGACTGCCTCAAGGGCGGCTCGGGCACGACCGACACTGGTTATCATCCGATGGAGATATGGTCGACCCTTACATCGACCCCCGGTGAACTTGACGAACTGTGGTATCGCCTCTATTGCAATATCTCGCGTTGCAACCGCGCGCTTATAGCCCTTGAACAGCACGGTGTAGAGAAACTCGGCGAGAAGACCGCCGCACAGCGTGTGGGCGAGGTGCATTTCCTCCGCGGTCACAATTATTTCAAACTGCTGACCATGTTCCGTCAGATTCCCTGGATTGACGAGGTGGTGTTTGCTAATAACACTCATGAGCAGGTTCGTAACGATGAATATACTTACGAGGAGCTGTTCAAGAAAGTCATCGGTGAATTTGAAGCCGCTTACAATGCGCTCCCCGAGGAATTAACCGACGGTGGAGGAAGAGCAAACAAGATTGCCGCAGCGGCATATCTCGCCAAGTGCTATCTTACTCTTGCATGGGGCGACGGTTACGAGGCATCCAACGGCGTCAACTTCATCAACCGTGACTATATGCAGAAAGTGGTGGACTATACCGACGATGTTGTCAGCTCACAATACGGCTATCTGGAGGATTTCGGTGACATATTCCTTCCTGAATGTAAAAACAGCAAGGAGTCGATTTTTGCAGTGCAGACTTCCGACTATGCCGAAGACAATACCAAGTTCGGACGTGCCAACTGGTCCAATATGCTTAACGGCTGCTGGGGCATGTGGTCATGCGGATGGGATTTCCACAAGCCTTCCCAGAATCTTGTCAACGCATTCAAGACACGCGACGGTCTGCCCATGTTTGACGACTACAACAATTCCATCGATTACCCGGTGAAGGGTGTCGCCACATCTCAGAAATGGGATCCGCGCTTGTTTCACACGGTAGGTATGCCGAGTTTCCCCTACAAATATGAGGAAGAGTACACAATGACCAAGGAAAACTCCCGTACCCCCAATACCTACGGTTACTATACCTCAATGAAGGAGGTACCGCAGCGTTCCAAGGGAGAGACATTCAACGGGTCATGGCAGGCATTTGCAATGAACGATTACGTGCTGCGCTACTCCGACGTGATGCTTATGCGCGCCGAGGCACTTATCGAGCTTGACCGCATGGGCGAGGCGCGCACTATCATCAACGATATCCGTGACCGTGCCGCCAATTCGATAAGCAAGCACATCGGCTATGCGAGCGAGTTCTGCCAGATTTCGCCTTATCCCACCACCTATTTCACAACCAAGGAGTCGGCTCGCCGCTGCCTGCAGTGGGAACGCCGCCTGGAGATGGCGATGGAAAATGGCAGATATTTCGACTTGCGCCGCTGGGGTGTCGCCTCGACAACGCTAAACGCCTATTTTGACTCGGAGAAAAACTCTACTTACGACGGTCAGTCCTACGGTCAGTATTATCAGGACGCCCATTATACGGCAGGTAAAAACGAGTTTTACCCCGTGCCCTACAACCAGCTTTATTACGTGCCCGGTCTTTACGTACAGAACAAGGGCTACAACTAATCCACTCTCCAAACCATTTAAAACGATTAAATCATGAAATTATACAAGACCATATTCTTATCGGCACTGCTTGCTTTCGGGTTTACGGCATGTCAGGACAAAGATATCGAGGTGAGCGAGGCTGTGCTCGCCCCGGCAAGCGAGAGCGACATCACCGGTGCGCTCACAGGCAATGACTATGTGTGGACATGGAACCCCGTTTCCGGCATGGACATGCAAGTGTCAGTGTACATCGGGGGCACTCTTAATGCATCGGAAATCGTGAGTGACGGCAGATACGTGCATCGTAATATTGACACTAACGTGGAATATACCTACGTGTTCAAGCTTACTGACGGTAAAAATCTCTCGACCGGTGTGGTCAAGCATTATATACGTCTCGGCGCGTCGCAGGTGACTGGAATCATGATGTCACAGCTCGACAAGGAAGGAGGCTATGATGCAAAAGTGGAGTGGACTCCTTCAGCCGATGCTGTATCAGTGATATTTTCCGCAACCAACGGCTCGCGCACGATTGACCGAGTGTTTACCGACGGGGAAGAGAGTTATCTGATTTCCGACGTTAACTATGGCGAGGAATGGAATGTCACCCTTACTGCTGAAAATGCCGAAGGGAAATCGCTTCCCGCCACCGCGACTCTACGTATCGGAAAGACGGCAATCGGCTTCCTCAGCATATATCCGACCCCCGACGACTTATTGCGTAACGGTGATGATGACGAGGCTTCAGCATGGCTGTGGTTGCAGGGCGAATATCCTTCAGCATCATTTGTCTATTTCGGCGACATACATGCTGCGGCTGATCTCGATGCTTACCGCGTACTGTTCTGGTTGCGCGACCTTGAAGGGGTGGATGAAAACGCCGTGTGGGATTTCCCGTCGATTGTGCTCGATGCTACTCCGGCTGTAAGGGAATGGTATAAGAATGGTGGTAATCTGTTACTCTGGAGTCATGCTACTCCTTACATCGCCGCTCTCGGTCGACTCGACACCGATATGTTGCGTACCAATGACCGTAGCATCAACGCCGGTACAGGCGGATGGAACGGTGACACATGGCGCATGGCTGTCAGCCTGCATCCGGGAAGCCGTTTCAAGAAAGATTTTTCCACCCATCCCATCTACAAGGGACTGGAGACGACAGAAAACGACCGTGTGAAACTCATCGCGTTCAAGGGACCGGGTTGGACAGAAGACCATAACTGCCTGTTCTTTAACATTCCTTCGGTACTTACCGGAATCGGTAATCAGGAAGAGGCTTGTTATAATAAGATTACCGAGGAATACGGTATCTATCCTCTCGGTGTCTGGGATTCTCAGATTGACTGGGTGTCACAGCTTAACGTATGGGAAGCGCAACAGGGTAATACCGAATTTGCCGGAACGGTACTCTGTATTGGTAACGGCGGATGTGAGTTCTCGCTCCGTAATGCTGACGGAAGTGCTGATATCAGTGCCTATCCATCTAACAATATATATCAGGCAAATGTGCTGACTCTTGCCAAAAACTCTCTCGAATATCTCAAAACACGATAAAACCGCTATAAAATGAAATCTATTATAAAACGTAATATATTTATTGCCGCCGTCACCGTGCCGGCGATGATGCTCTCAGTGTCATGTCGCGATACATCGCCATTTGACGACCAGCCTCCGATGCCTGTCACTGAATCACCTGAAACACCTGGGGAGAATGACGGTCCCGTCGCTGCATCGTACAACGAGCAGTATAGACCGCAGATCCATTACACTCCGGCGCGTAACTGGGTCAACGACCCTAACGGGCTTGTCTATCTCGATGGTACGTACCATGCGTTTTACCAGTATAATCCGTCGGGTAACGACTGGGGAAACCTGAGTTGGGGACATGCCGTTTCGAGCGACCTTATCCACTGGCAGGAACAGCCCGTGGCTCTCACTCCCGATGAACTCGGCATGATATTTTCCGGGTCGGCTGTCGTAGACAAGGATAATACCGCCGGTTTCGGCGCCAACGCTATTGTGGCGATATATACTTCAGCCGACCAATGGCAGCAGCAAAGCATCGCATACAGTACCGATGGCGGAAAGACCTTCACAAAGTATGCTAACAATCCTGTAATTGTAAATGAAAACAGTGATTTTCGTGACCCGAAAGTGTTCTGGCATGAGGAGAGTCGTCAATGGATTATGTCACTTGCCCTCGGATGGGGATGCGGTATCGAATTTCAAGGCTCGACCGACCTGAAACACTGGACGAAACTCAGTACATTCAATATCCCGGTTGACCGTTGCAACAAGGGTCAATGGGAATGTCCCGACCTGATACGCATGAAAGTCAACGGTCAGGACAAGTGGGTACTTCTCGTAAGCGTCAATCCGGGCGGACCTGCCGGAGGCTCAGGCACGATGTATTTCATCGGTGACTTTGACGGACGAAATTTTACCGCCGACAATCTTGATTATCCGCTGTGGCTTGACTATGGTGCCGACAATTATGCAGGTGTGACCTGGAGTAATCTCGGTGAGCGTTGTGTGTTGCTCGGCTGGATGAACAACTGGAACTACTGTGGCAATGTCCCTGCCGACCCTTGGCGCAGCGCATTCACACTGCCTCGCGAGCTTAAACTCATCGAGCATGACGGCGGTGTGCTGCTTGCCAACACTGTTGTGCCGGAAATTGAAGGTATAGCGGGAGAATGGAGTGATGTCGCTTCTGGAAAACTTCCTGTCGGCGATGCTTATCAGCTTAAACTGAAATTGCCCGTGGTGACCAATTCATCATTCACTCTCGGAAATAATGCCGGTGAAAAGATTGAGATTGCCATCAATGCCGCGAGCCGCAAACTGCTTGTAAAGCGTAATGCCTCCACCGGAGCCACAGATTTCAATCAGGCATTTTCCATTCCGGCGATATCATCACCACTCAATACCGATGGAGATGAGGTGACACTTGATATATTTGTTGACCGTTCATCGGTGGAAATCTTTACAGAAAACGGTTCTATGGCACAGACCAATATAGTGTTCCCGACAAGCATATATGATATTTTGACAAGTGACTCACACGTTGAGGCGAAGGTGAGGACTCTTGCCCGTATATGGTAAGGGAATTGAAGGTTAATTTAGATTGTTGATTTGTAAGTGAGGGCGCATCGCTGATGATGTGCCCTCCGATTTTTTTTTGCGGGGGATGGAGGAAAATTGTAACTTTGCAGTGCGATTTATAAAGAGTCGCGATATGAATGACCTGTAAATTATCACTTGAAATCTATTCATCGCCGGTTGTGAATAACTGGGGGTATCTGGAAAATTGGAAGAGTACGGCTCCGAATCAGAAACTATTGTAATTTAGGAGTTTGCCCGGTCGCATAATATATTGACCGGCGTTAGAATTCATTGTTTTTTATTTCCAAATAATTATTTTATGAACAATCACCGATTGCTCACAGGGTTGCTTGCAGCTGCCTTGTTGAGCGAGGGGGTGTATGCTGTTGCACAGTCGCGGCGTGTCATGACGATGGAAGAGCTTTTTGAGATCGCCGAGACGGCAAGTGTGCAGCTACGCCCTTCATTCAGTGGCGAAGAGGAAGCGCAACGTGAAATATCCGTTGCGCGGAGCGCGATGCTCCCCGACATCACCGCCGACCTGTCGCTAAGTTATATAGGCGACGGATTTACCACCAAAAGAGATTTTTCCGACTATCAGAAAGCCCCGATACCGCACCTCGGCACAGGGTTTTCACTCAATGTCACGCAACCGGTATATACCGGAGGCGCCATCACCGAGGGCATAAAGCTTGCCGGGCTGAAGCTGACGGCGGCTCGCTACGCCACGGAGCTGCAACGCGACAATATACGCTTCACCCTTGCAGGATATTATCTCGACATCTACAAGTATACCAATCTCATGACAGTCACTGAAAACAATATCGCGCAGGCAAGGATGGTGCTTGACGAGATGAGGGCGCGCCATGAGCAGGGGGTGGCGCTTAAAAACGATATCACCCGCTATGAGCTGCTTGTCGCAAACCTTGAATTGCAGCTTGTAAAAATCAACAATACCCTCGCGATACTTAACCGGAACCTGTCGGTGACAGCCGGATTGCCTGACTTGATAGAGGTGGTGCCCGATACGGCTATTCTCGATCGTTCGCTTCCTGTTGCGGACGAAGATTGGTGGCAACTCGAAGCCTCGCTCAACGCGCCGTCGCTGAAACTCGCCCGCACCGGTGTGGACATAAGCCGTAACGCCGAGTCAATCGTTAAGAGCGACAGGCTGCCGAAAGTAGGATTGCAGGCTGGATGGTCGGTTGACGGTCCGATACTTGTGGAGGTGCCACCTATCGACCGCAATCTCAGCTACTGGTATGTGGGCGTGGGGGTAAGCTATAATATCTCGTCGCTATACAAGACCAATAAGTCGCTTGCCAAGAGCCGTGTCGCTACCCGTAAGGCTATCGAGAGCCTCGATGCTGCGGCTGAGAATGTGCGCCTGGGGGTGAATGCCGACTACGTGCGCTATCTTGAGGCATATCAGGAACTGAAGACTCAGGAGAAGAGTGTGGAGCTTGCCGAACAGAACTATGCCACCACCTCCACCCGCTATTCTGCCGACATGGCGCTTATCACCGACATGCTCGATGCCGCCAACTCCAAGCTTGATGCCGAGCAGCGCCTTGTCAACGCCCGCATCAATATCATCTACTATTATTATAAACTTCTATTCACAACAGGAAAGATATGAATCACCGCAGTAAAAAAATCATCTCATATATCGTGACTCTCGTGGTCATTGTAGCCGCAGCCGTGTGGGTTGGCGGAAAATTTGTGCATTTCGGCGATGTCGAGTTTACCGACAATGCCCAGGTGCAGCAGCAGATTGTGCCGGTCAACAGCCGTGTGCAGGGTTATATCAAGGAGATACGTTTCAACGAGTATCAGCCTGTGAAGAAAGGTGATACTCTCGTGATTATCGATGACGCTGATATGCGCCTGAACGTGGCGCGGGCGAGAGCCGATTATCAGAATGCGCTTGCCGGCAGGGATGTCGCCGACCGCAGTGTTGGGGTAGCCTCTGCGAATGTCGCGGTTACGGAGGCTTCCATCGCGGAGGCAAAGGTGGTGATGGAGTTGGCGGCGACCGACCTTGGACGATACACAAAGCTGCTGGAGCAGGATGCCGTGACAAAGCGACAGTATGACGCGGCAAAGACTGACTATGAGGCGAAGAAGGCTCGTTACGAGATGCTTGCGCGTCAGCGTTCCGCATCATCATCGGTGATGGCGGAGACGCGCCAGCGCATAGCACAGAACGATGCGGGGATAGAGCTTGCCAAGGCGTTGCTTGAGACGGCTGAGCTAAATCTGTCGTATTGCGTCATCACGGCTCCATGTGACGGATACGCTTCGCGCAAGGAGATACAGGAAGGACAGCTTGTACAGCCGGGACAGACCCTGCTTGACGTGGTTGATTCTTCCGATGTTTGGGTCACCGCCAACTACAAGGAGACGCAGCTACGGCATATAGAGCCGGGAAGCGCGGTCAGGATAAAAGTCGACGCTATCCCCGACGTGACTTTCTGCGGTACAGTGCAGTCGATATCAAAGGCTACAGGCGCGTCACTGTCGATATTGCCGCAAGACAATTCGGCGGGAAATTTCGTGAAGGTGCGCCAGCGTGTACCGGTGAGGATTGTGTTTTCTGAGTCAAACAAACCCGCCGACATGGAGTGTTTGCGCGCCGGCATGAATGTGGAGTGTGAGGTAGAGTACTGATATGGCTGACGCTCATTTGCCACAGGGACCGTTTGATATCCCTGATGTGCCCGATTTCGTTCCCCGTAGGCTGAAACCGTGGATTTTCATATTCTTTGTGCTGATTATCCAGTTTTCGGGCGGTGTGTATCTTGCGGCGGCATCCAACATGGTAGGCACGACCGCGCTCATGCAGGAAGATATACTCATGGCGGGATATGCCTCGCTGATAGGCATGGCGATAAACTTCGCGGTGATGTTCCGCATCAAGTTCCGATTTTCCAACCGCACACAACTGCTTGCGGCGTGTATCGTGCTGATTGCCGCCAATTTCATCTGCGCCTCGACCGATTCGGTGCCGGTGCTTGTAATCACCTGTTTCGTGGCGGGATGGTTCAGGATGCAGGCTACGTTTGCCTGTAACTCTACTATCCAGCTATGGTTGACACCTGTACGCGACATGGCTATATTTTTCTGCTATGTCTATATCGTGGTCGACAGTGTGATTCAGCTGAGCGGCATCGCCACGATTTACACCGCGTTTTTCTCGCAATGGGAATATATGCAGTGGATTATGTCGGGATTGCTGGCGTTAATGATGATTCTTGTGCTGATACTTTTAAAGCCTGTGAGGACGCCTATGTTTATACCGCTGCTCGGCATCGACTGGATTGGCGCGGGGCTGTGGGCGGTATTCATGACCGGTTTTACATTTATCTGCGTGTATGGTAATTTCTATGACTGGTGGGACTCGGTTGAAATCCGTGTCGCGGCACTTGTCACTGTCATCACGCTTGGCATAAACCTGTATCGCGCCTCCTTCCTGCATCATCCTTACATATCATTTATGGCGATGAAAAACCGTAATGTAGTGCGCGCCACGGTCATCTATACGGTGTTTTTCACTCTTTTGGCGACCGAGCATGTATTTGAACACACTTATGCGGCGCAGGTACTCGGCTTTGACGAGACCAATCTCATCGACCTGAACTGGTATGTGTTTGCCGGTATTGTCACCGGTTGCGGATTTACCTATTTCACGTTTGCGTTGCGTAAATGGCGTTACAAGACCATGACTGCTATAGGCTTCGCGCTTGCGATAGTGTATCTTGCCTATTTTTATTTCTTTCTGGACTACGGGGTGGAAAAGGAGATGCTGTTTATGCCGCTGTTTTTCCGCGGGGCGGCAGCCGTGATAATCTCCATAATATTCCTGACCTCGATAGTGCAGAGCGGACTGCCGTTTCAGGTGTTTCCACAGGCACTTACCATAAATGGTTTCACAGGTGCGGTGATGAGCGCGACCTTCGGTCCTGCCGTAGTGGGTGAATTTCTGCGTCACGTGATGGCAAAAAACGCCTCGCTCATAGGGTCGGTGATGACCGCCTCAAATCCTGATGCTATACGTGTCCCTGTGGGTGAACTTTACGGGATGGTACAGTTGCAGGCACTCGTGGTGTCGATGAAAGAGATTTACGGATGGCTGCTGATGATGGCGCTCGTGGCGCTGCTTGTGATTCTGGTAAGCTATGCCCCGCTTCGCCCATGGGCTATATTTCCAAAATGGAAGACCATACGCCGCACTATCCGCCGTATGGTCAGGCTTGATGCCCGCTACGAGGAATCCATGGCAGATTGATGCAGCAGATAGCGACGAAATGCTTATATTTGCGGAATGAATATTGAATCAATCCGTGAATATTGCCTGTCGCTTCCGATGACGAGCGAGGACATGGCTTTTGGTGAAGACTGCCTGCTTCTGAGAGTGTGCGGCAAGATATTTGCCTGCTGTATGCTGACAGGCGCCGATTATCTCACCGTGAAGTGTGATGCCGGTTATGCCGTTGAATTGCGCGAGGAACACCCTGAAATAGAGCCCGCGTGGCACTGGAATAAGAAATACTGGAATCAGCTTCGTCTTGACGGCGCGCTTGGCGATGAATTCATAAAGTCGCTGATACGTCATAGTTATGCGGAAGTAACAAGGAAACTGCCGCGCAGTATAAAGACCGAACACCCGGAAATACTCTCGATTGAATGAGCGGTATTTCCGGGCGTTCTTATGTCAGCGAGAGGGATGTTACCATCCTTCGTTTTGCTTCAGATTGGTGTTTCGTTCCATCTCTACGAGCGGAATCGGCCACATCTCATGTCGCGGCTGATAGGAGCGTGTGTACATGAGGTCGCCGAAGATGTCGGTGGCATTTTTGACAGAAGCCTCCAGGAGTCCCCAGCGCCGAAGATCCCAATAGCGTTGTCCCTCGCCCGCAAGCTCAAACGCACGTTCGCGGCGTATGCGTTCAGCCATCTCCTCCTTGCCGGTTACAGCAAGCCATGCCGCGCCGCTGTTAAGTTCCGGCATCCCTGCGCGGGCACGTATCTTGTTTAACTCGGGGACTGCTTTGTCGGTCTCGCCTGCTTCGTTGTATGCCTCGGCAAGCATCAATATCACATCGCCGAGACGGATTAGCGGAAACTCGTAAGGGGTGCGGTTGTACTCGCCCCAGTATCCGTCGAGATTGCCTGTAGGAATCCATTTTCGCCAGAAGTAGGAGTTCCATCCCTCGGAATTCCTGATGAATGCCATTGCCTCCATAGGTGCGCCTCCTTTTGTCGGGTCGGCAAGCACAAACTGCTTGTCCATCGGCGATGAACCGGCATCAGTGCCGAGATAGTGGGAATAAGGGGTGATTACATTCAGGCATAGACGCGGGTCGCGCAGCCGGTAGGCATCCATGACCTTTGTCGTGTCGCAGTCGAGGGTGCTTGTCACGGTAGTGCTCCCTTGATCGATTGCCACACAGAGATATTTTTTCCTTGTCTCGGCTCCGCCGTCATTGAATCCCGGAAACATGTCGTCCCAGTCAAATTGCGAGCCGTCAAGATTTTCATACATGTCGACAAGTGTGACAGAAGGGACTATGCGGTTGCCCGCAATAAGACGCATAGTCGATTTATTGCCGAAATACGACACTATGTCTAGAGCGTAGCCTGCCGTGTTGCCGTCGATTGACTGTATGGAAAATATCATTTCCGGACTGTGACTGCCGTTGTAGAGGCGGAACAGACTGTTGTAGTCGGGATGGAGCGAATATCCGTAATTGTGGCTCTTGTTGTAGACAATTTCCTCGAAGTCAGCGATAGCCTTGTCCCATTGACGGTTGAACAGATATACTTTTCCGCGTAGTGCGTATGCCGCTCCTTTGGTCGCACGTCCGAGATCGGCGGCTTCCCAGCTGACGGGGAGTTTCTCGATTGCCTCGGTGAGGTCATCAATGATGTGACCGCGTATCTCTTCGGCTGAACTGCGCGGTGATTTCAGGTTGGAAAACTCCCGGTTTATATCGCAGCTCTCGTCGTAATACGGTACGCCTCCCCAGCAGTTAAGCATACGGAAATATGCCATCGCGCGAAGAAATTTTGCCTCACCGGTGACGCGGTCGATTGTCTCGCGGCTTATCGGCATGTTTTCCACGTTACGTATCACTGTATTGGAGCGGTGTACGAGTTCATACAGATACTGCCAGTGGTTTTGCACCCCACCGCTGTTTGATGCAAACGAGGTGCCGCGTGAGATGTCAGCCCACGGCGATGTCCCGTCGGCAAGGTCGCTGCACATGTCAAATGTAAATTCCAGTCCGAAGCACCAAGGCTCTTTCATGGCGGCATACATTCCTACCGCCGCTTGCCGGGCATGATCCTCGGTCTGCCAGAAGGTCTGTCCTGACATCTGGTCGCCGGGTATGTAGTCAAGGCTTTCACAGCCTCCTATGGCTGTGGCGAGGGCAAATAGTGCCGCTATACGGTTAAGTTTCATGTCTGTTGTCGTTTAAAAAGAGATGTTCAATCCTATCGAGTACTGGCGAACGGAAGGATACCCTACGTTGGCGCCTACCTCCGGGTCGAGTCCCGGAAAATCGGTTATCGTGAAAAGATTGTCGATACTTGCGTAAACTTTCAGGTTCTCTACAAAAAATTTCCTCGTTACATCGCGTGGAATCGTGTAGCCGAGCTGTATGTTCTTGCACCTGAAATAAGCGGCGTTGTGGACAAAAGCATCACTTGCGATATTGTTTTTGCCGTTGGCGTTGTTGCGCAGTAGGGGGTATTTCGAGTTATAGGGATTTTCTGGAGTCCATGAGTTGTCGGTGATATCTTTTATCAGCGATTGTCCCATGACTGTAACGAAGCGGAACGCCTGATTGTTGTAATATACCTTATAATCGGCTACTCCTTGAAACAGCACACTGAAATCGAAGTTATTCCAGCTTGCTCCGAGATTCGCCCCGTAAGTTATGCGCGGCACATTTCCGTGACCTATCTCCACCCGGTCGTTGGTGTCGAGCTTGCCGTCGCCGTTTGCATCACGGTAGAGAAAGTCGCCCAGTTCGGGACGCTGATAGGTAGCGAAATAGTCGGGATTCCTGTCGACAAGCGACTGCACGTAATCAAGGTCTGACTGGTCGCGCACTATACGGTCGACAGTGATTACATAGAGCTGATTGATGGATTTGCCTTCCTGTGTCTTGTAGACGCCGTTGATTGATGATACGTCGCCCTGGAACCGCGTCACCTTGTTGTTGACAAATCCCATATTTACCCCGACATTATAGCTTACTTTACCGATACGGTCGTTCCAGCGAAGGTCAAACTCAAAACCCTTGTTGTTGACTTCTCCCGCGTTCTGGTTTGGCACGGTGCTTGTGCCGTGTTCAAGAGGTGCCGGCAGAGATATGAGTATACCTTTGGTATTCTTATTGTAGATATCGATTGTCCCGCTGAAGCGGCTGTTAAACATGGCGAAGTCGAGTCCGATGTTGGTCATGTAGGTTTTTTCCCATGTAAGTTCTGGATTAGCCAGTACAGTCTGTGCAAGTCCGCCTGCAATATTTCCGTTCAGGATATAGTTGGCTGTTGCGAAAAGACTCTGATACATATAGTAGCTTGTGGTGGCATTATTGCCAAGGGAGCCATAGGAGGCGCGCAACTTAAGCTGATTGAGCCATGAAGAGCTTGCCGCCATGAATTTTTCCTGCGATATTCGCCACGCCGCCGAGACGGATGGGAAATATCCCCATCGTTTTCTGGGTGCGAATTTAGATGAGCCGTCGGCGCGCAGATTTGCCTCGATGAGATAGCGGTCGTCCCAGTTGAGATTGATACGCCCGAAATATGACCGCATCGCCCATTCGTTGTAGTTACCGGTTATGCTACCGTTGGTCATTCCTGCATTTATAGCACCCAGCGAGGGGTCGACAAGGTCGTATTTTATATAGTAGTCGGTGTCATACTTGTTGTATTCCTGGCTCATGCCCGCAAATACGGAAGTACGGAGGCGGCTGATGTCAAAATCATATTTCGCGGTTATTTCCGATGAACGGTAGGTGTTTTTGTAATTGTACCGTCTGATATATGTGCGCACGGTGCCTTCGCGTATCAGTACCGGACCGTCGAGAGTGAACCGGTACAGGTTACGGTCGGTGAGATGATGCTCGATGTTGCGTTCCCAGTAGTTGTAGGCAAACGAGCCTTGTATCGTCAATCCTTTCAGAGGGGTAAGGCGCGCGTTGAGTTTTACTACCGAGCGTTTTGTCTTTGTGGGATATTCCGGCTTGTAGAACCACTGGCGACGGTAGGGGTTGAAATTGCTGACATTTTCCTCCTCCGGATTCTGAATGCCGCCGTAAAGTCCTGTCGCGGGATCATAAAGGGTCATGCCAGGCACGGTATTGAACGCGCCTGACCCGAAAATCACGTCACCTCCCGCTGCCGCGTTTTCCGATGATGGGTTGTTTTTATCAATATATCCGAATATGTTGGCACCTACACTTAGCCATGGCTTTATGTTGACATCCAGGTTTGAGCGTAGCTGATAACGCTCGTAATCGGTGTAATATATCATTCCCGGGTTATTGATATATCCGAATGTGAGATTGTATCTCACTCTTTTCGAGCCTCCTGTCACGGAGAGATTGTGGTTTTGTACCACTGACGGATTGCGGTAGATATGATCCTGCCAGTCGGTGTTGGGATACACTGTCGGATTGCGTCCTGCATCGTTGCGCCACTCGTCAATTTTGCCTTGAGAAAATCTCGGTGCCTGCCCGTTGGCGATGAGTCCGGCATTTTGGATTTCCATGAAGTCGGCATAGTCGGTCACGAGGTTCAATCGCTTGGCTACGGTCTCAAATGACACGTTGCCGCTGTAGGTGATGCGTGGCGCGCGCTCCGCTCCTTGTCTGGTTGTCACAAGTATTACACCGTTTGCGGCGCGTGAGCCGTATATTGCCGATGACGCGGCGTCTTTCAGAACAGAGATACTTTCGATATCCTGCGGATTGATATCGCTGAGGGCTATCCCGGTCATGCCGTCAATCACGACAAGAGGCGCGGAATTATTCAATGTGCCTTGTCCTCTCACTAATATGCTCTGCGATTCATATCCGGGTGTATTACCGCCTGAATTTGTGACGGTCAGTCCCGACGCGAGTCCTGCGAGAGCGTTTGTCGCGTTAGTCAGCGGGCGATCGGAAAGTGCGCGGCTGCTTATCGATGATACCGCACCGGTCAGGTCTGCTTTTTTCTGAGTGGCATATCCCACCACTACCACTTCGTCGAGTTGCGATGCATCGGTCTTCATGACGATGCGATAAGTCTGCTTGCCCTTGGTGAGACGCACCGTTTCGGGTTCGTAACCTAAAAATGCGACCTTTATGGTTTCGTCGCCGTGAATTTTTTTCAGAGAGAAAAAACCGTTGGTGTCACTGACGGCGATAATTTCGGGATTTTTTCCAATGGATATGTTTGCCCCGATTACCGCTTCCCCTGCTTCATCGACTACCGTACCTGCGATCACGACTGTCTGCTGTGTCGCTGTTATGGTATCGGTCATCTCATTGGTAGTGCCGGAAGAGGCGTTTTGCACCCCGGCAATCAACATGAATGGTAGAAGTAGATACTGCTTCATTTAAGTTTATTGTCAAATTTTGGCTAAAATTAGTGATGAACGTACTTAATTCAAACTAAATGTAAATAGACACCATAAATCTAACAATAAACGTGAATAAATGTTGCCGCCGGAGGTTGGGCTATGTCATTAAACGCAGATTTTCTGCATTTAAAATCAAAATGTATAAAAATATTGCTCCCGGAAGACGATTCCGTTGGTGACCGAGCTTAGTATATAATATATTGAGAAGAAAATTATGTGAAAGAATTGCACAATTCACAAAAGTGTATTATATTTGTATTGTTATACCGGAAGAGCATAAACAATGGATAAAAACGCAATGTTACAGTATTGGGCAGGCGAGCTGCTCGCGGTAAAAATGGAGCTTGAAAAAATCTCTTTTCTGCTTCAATCAGGAGTTGAGCCCACGAGTGACATAAGGCGACACCTTGACAACATGCTTGACCGGAAACGTCAACTTGAAATGTTGATAGAAGAAGTAAGGAAACAGAAGTGACAAACCTATGGAGGGAATGCTCCTCTTTAAAGCAATAGTATATGAAAGAGCGTATAGCACTATGGAAACAGATGGATGCCGAAGGTAATCCGGAGGCTATGAAATTTCTTGAAGAGATAACAGCGCAGGCGCGAGCTGAGGGCAAGATTCAGGAGATGAACGAGGCATTGGCATATCTGCTAAATGAGGCAGACAAACATCTCGACAATGTAGAGGAGAGTTTTAATGCCTATACGATGCATGAACGCATGGGGTCTTTGACAGAGGTGATAAACATCGCCTATATAGCGCGCAATTATTTCGGTAAGACCCGTCAATGGCTTTATCAGCGTCTTAAATGTCAGGTCGTAAATGGTAAACCTGCATCGTTCACTCCCGAGGAGGAAGCGACATTTATGTACGCGCTCAATGACATAGGATTAAAAATATCATCATTTACCCATAGTGCATAGAGGGGTATAAAATATTTTCTCCGAAACACGACATGTTTATGACGCTGCATGGATGCGCACCGTGCGTAGAGGTCAGTCGGTTTGGATTACGAGGTAGTTGGTGAGGCTCCAGAAGAGGTCGGGGTCGAGTATGCGAAGCGTCTTTTCTCCTTTTTCATCAATAAGCTCGTAGGATTGTTCGGGATGGTTGGTGAGAATCCTCGGTTTGCGTGAGTTGAGCGGCAGGAGGTCGAGAGTGCGTTTATCTGCGGTGACAAATACATTTTTGTCAAAATTGCCTTTCAGTAGCTTTGTCTTGCGGAGGAAGCCCGACTCGATAATGTTGTGATTTTTAAGCACTCCTTTTGTGCCGATGATGTAATAACATATATTCAGCTCGTTTTCAAGCTGAAGCGATGTTTCCTGTGCGGCATCGCGCTCGCCGGTGACAGTTGTCACGGTAGAACTGAGAGAATCAACCGTGTCGCTCAATGTCCCGATATATTCGTTGGCAGATGAAAGCTGACGGCGCAGTGACTCGATTTCTTCAAACTGTGAGTCAATCTGCATTCTCAGTGCGTCGATAGTCTCTGTCAGCTCTTTGTTATTGATAGTGGAGTTCTGTAGTTTTGCTTCCAGGTCGAGTAATTGCTGGCGGCGTTGCTGTATCTTGTGGCGTATGCTTGCCATGTCGGCAAGTATTTTCTTTCGTTGACCGGCACTTTCCTGAGGATTTGATGCAGCTATGGTCATGATTTTTTCCAGTTGTTTTATCTGCTCCATCCCTTCCGATATTTCTTTGACAAGGGCGAGAAGGCTGTCGCGTTCGGCAAGCGCGGTCGCGAGTTCCTGTTTTGACACTTCCATCAATGACTGCTGTTCCTTTTCTTGTGGCGCATTGCATGCCACAAGCTGTGATGATATGAGGGCTGCTGTTATGATATGTCTTGCTGTCATAGCTTTTTATCGGTTAATCGTCAGACAAATTTCGCGAATAGATTTTTATTCCGGTCGTTTATGTAAATAAACGGAGGTAATGTGTCAATTAGTGTATGTGACTGAATTTGCCGATATTATAAAGATATAGTAAATTTGCGTCATGAAGTCGTTGGAACATAGGACCGGGCTTATATTTGACCTGTTTTTCTGCATAATATTTATGCCGCTGCTTGCCGTTTTCGGCCCGGAGCGATATTGGTGGAGCAGTTTCCCGTTATTTGCCACATTGGCTACCGTTTACCTGTATGCCACTTATTTCGTTACCAAATATCTTCATCTGCCTAAACTGATTCTTTCCCGTTCATACTATAAAATCGCAGTAATCACACTGATATTTCTTGTGCTTACATACCTGCTTACCCTTTATCCGTTGCCGGAAGTCGATTTTGTGATTCCATCCATGAGCGAATATCAGACCAGGGTGAGAAACTATAATGTGGCAATCAGTCTGTGGTTTATGTTTACGGTCGTGCTGTGTTATTCATTGACGGTGTCGTTTGTGAAGGAACTGTATGAGCGTCTACTGCTGCAGAATATAGCCGAGAATCAGCGTAACAAGGCGCAACTTGCCGTGTTTAAGGCGCAGATAAGCCCTCATTTCCTCTTTAATACGCTTAATTCGCTATACAGTCTTGTCATCGGCACATCACAGAAGGCGGAAGATGCGTTTATAAAGTTTACCGAGATACTCAAGTATTCCTATACGACTATCGACAATGAGTATGTGGCACTGTCGGAAGAGATTTCCTACATACAGAACTATATCGACCTGCAGCTTATAAGGCTTGACAGCCACACAAAAGTGGTGTGGAATTATTCGGTTGATGACGACACTACGCTGATTCCGCCGATGATATTTCTTACATTTGTGGAAAATGCGTTCAAATACGGCACTTCTACAAGTCGAGACTGCACCATAGATATTAATCTTGAGTTGAAGGATGGCTTGCTGAGGTTTGAGACTGAAAATATGGTGCTCCGTCATCGCGACGAGTTCCGACAGGCTGTCCCCGTGGGATTGGAAAACTGCCGAAGCCGACTTTCAGCGCTTTTCCCCCAGAAGCATCAGCTGTTGACCACGGAAAAGGATTCGGTTTTTAAAGTGACTCTTAAAATAGATTTGAATTAGGATGGCAGATATAATAAGATGTGTGGCTATTGACGACGAGCCGTTGGCACTTGATGTGATAAGACAATTTTGTCATCGGTTGGGCGGAATTGAACTGACAACTTTTTCCGACCCGGTGGAAGGAATGGAATATATCAACGGTAACAAAACCGACATTGTGTTTCTTGACATAGAGATGGGTGAGGTCAATGGACTATCGGTAGCGGCAAAGCTGCCTGAAGACACGTGCTTCATATTTACGACCGCTTACCTGCATTATGCCATTGACGGTTACGACCTAGATGCGGTCGACTATCTCCACAAGCCGTTTTCCTATGCCCGTTTCCAGGCGGCATTCGGAAAAGCATTGCGCCGTCTCGGTAGAAAGCCGGTAAAGAGTTCGGGGCAGTGCATAGTAGTGAAGCAGGATTATAGCAACATCAACATCCCGCTTGACGATATACTTTATGTAGAGGCGATGGAAGGATATTCAAAAATATTCCGGGCATCGGGTTCATGTGTCATCACCCGTATGATATTAAAAAATCTGTCGGCGATGCTTTCGCCTGACGATTTCATACGCATACACCGCTCATTTATTGTGTCGCGCTCGAAGGTCAAGAGTTTCAACAAGCAGGAGGTGTATCTCAACAACGGCACGACTCTCCCCATCGGGCGCCAGTATTCCGCCGACATTGTCAGGGTGCTGATGAACTGACACCCCCGCCTGATGTATGTGAGTGACTACTTGTTGTCGTTTTGTTTAGGTCGGAATACTAAAAAATTGCATGATTAAATAGAAAAATTGCGCTATCTAAATTAATCGATTAATTCTTAAGAACCATCAAACCGTTATATTCTATTTTGAGCAACCTATAAAAAACACAAATTTACGTTCTGTTTTAACTTTACCTGTTAATGGCATTGTTGCGACAGAATTATTAGATGGAAGTATTGATGAATTGATACAACTCTCAACAAGGTTTTGTAAATACACTGATTTTATAGCATATCCAACATTTTCGGCTCCAGCATGTTTGGCACTCACTATCCCAATTACATTCCCGTTCTTATCAAAAAGAGGACCTCCGCTGTTCCCGGGCTGAATAGGAGCTGAAATTTGATAGGATGAAATATCTCCTTGGAATCCTGTTTTTGAACTAATTACGCCAGTCGTAAGTTTTATTTCGTCTCCCATCGTAGACGTGAGAGGATAACCTAAAACATAAATGTCTTCACCCACCTCAGAAGATTTTGATTTCACTGAGTAGGGCAATGTACCAAACCCACTAAAATTCGGATCAGTAATTTTTAAAAGAGCCAAGTCATTATTTTTATCGACCCCAACAATAGAAGCATTGTATTTTATGTCAAAATTCCCTTTAATCCCTTGTATGGTTATTGTTTTAGCTCCTTCGATTACATGATAGTTAGTTACAATATAGTTATCTTTTAGGGCAAAGCCAGTGCCGGACCATTCCTTTATCTCTTGTATATAATTGTCATTTAGGGATGGGTATAACTTTATATACTGCTCAGAATTGTGGGATTCATCATACGTTGTCATAATACCATTATTAAACAAGATGGTATAAGACATTCGTTGTTTCCATCGCCCAAACCAATTTGCTTTAAAAAGATTTGAGGTTGCGGTGGGTTCTAATATTGCCTTAACATCACCTATTGACCAGTCATTAGAATCATATTTACCAGAAAGATAGATTAAATAATATTTATCGTTCCTGTCTTTTTTTACTGCAACTTTGTAATTATCCCCCTCATAAACGCCTTCGAATTTATGAAAAGGACTGTTTGAAAAATATTCTTTAAATATAGTTTCTTCTTTCCAGTTTGAAATATAGTGCGGATGGATTTGAGAAGCATTTTCATCATAATAAATGCGATATGGGGAGATACATTCTTTTAACTTAGAATCAAATTCTGTTTCATTTTTTGGTATGTAAAATTCAAAATCCCAAGAGAATTCATTTATGGGATCGATTATAAAAAGTTGAAGATAGTCTCTCCTTTTCGTATATTCGCCATAAGAACAGGTATAGTTTGTAATGATGACGAGGGAGTTTATATGATTCCAACAGTCAAAGATATCATCATCGAGTATGGTGCTAACGCCGACCACACTCCCAATTTGTTGGACCTGTTTTTTAAAGGAGGCTTGATATTCCCTAACGGGCATTCCTAGTCTTATGAAATAATTGTAAATGCAGGCATAGTAGTATTGCTCCATTTCAGATTGTTGTATGGGAACAATCATTACGATTTCTTCGGTGCCTCGCAATCTCGTTAACAATGTCGGTTTCGATGAATATACATGTCCCTCTTCGAATGTGACCGAGAAATCCTGACCTGTCATTGAAATGGATGACAGGAATAGAATGATTGAAACTAACACATATTGTGTTTTATTGTCCAATGTGCTCATATTATTGAGATATAGAAAACGAAGTTGAAAAAGATTAGCAATTGGTTGTTGAATTAAAAAAGCCAAATTAAATATATTATAACCATAAGACGCAAAATTACAAAAACATTTATATTAAGAGATATTATTTATATCTTTTTTTCACATTGTGCTTATGGATTGTTCTGTTCCTGAAAGAGGTTGCCTCATGGGATATTTATTGTTTGTGATACACTTTTTATCCAAGTGATGTGACAATATTTAACGATATAAAAATATCCGATTCTCAATAAACTAGGGAAGGGAGCTTCGCATTTATTTTAGCTTAAAAGAAAGAACTTTTACCAGTTGAATAGACTGTGCATGCATATAATAGGATTGGGCATAAAAGCATCCAATATATAAACGTTTGTATAGATATAACACAAAAATGGATTAAAATATGTCATAATTTATTGGACCGTAATTCGACTTCGGCTAAAATGTTAAAAGGATTAATACGTCCAACATAGTTAGGATTGATTGAGAATGGTAAGAATCCTTCTTTTTCAAAAATATCAAAAAAATCAGGAAGTAAAGACTTATATATATTATAAACATAATTATATTTATCTCTTACTACGTCATCCTTTATATGTTTCCGATAATAATTTATTTCTCTTAAGAACCTTAAATCTTCGTCAATCCTGAAGTAGTCGTCGGTCTTTTTAAGAAGATTTTTATTTATCGGTAGTGCTCCTTTCGTCTCTTTATATAATTTAATTAAGGATTGACACAATAATATATAGTCGTATTTTTCGTTGAATCCGATTTTGTCGAATATAAAAGATTCATTAGATATAGATTTATCAATATATATCCCAAATCCCTTTAGTTCTTTCTCATCTTGATATGTGGAAATCAGAGCTTCACCATAATATGCATTTAAATTTTGCATCTCGATATAAGTGAAAGATTTCGCAGATTCTACCTGCAAGTGCAAAATTAGGCAATAAATTTGAAGAACTCGGCGACGGGGGTTGAAAAACCAAGCTTCAACCTCGGTCGTCTGTTTATTTTAATGATAATCTCCTTGAGCATTTCGTCAGATATAGAATCAAAGTCCGTTCCTTTTGGGATGTATTGCCTTATTAATTTGTTGTGGTATTCGATACAACCCTTTTCCCAGGAAGAATAAGGATGCGCAAAAAATATTTTGGTTCTCAGTCGCTTGGCTATGAGCAGATGCTCGGCAAACTCACTGCCGTTATCGGTGGTTATCGACCTGATTTTGCCTATATAAGGCAGCAGCATGAGAATGACTGTCTGCGCCAGAGCCTTGGCATTCTTTCCCTGTGGCAGTTTACGTGCCAGCGTAAAGTTGGTATTCCTTTCGACCAATGTCACGATTGC
>QAMW01000028.1 GCA_003150235.1 Bacteroidales bacterium | reverse complement strand
GTCGGGGTGAGAAGACTCGAACTTCCGACCTCCACGTCCCGAACGTGGCGCGCTGCCAACTGTGCTACACCCCGAGCGCCTTTAATTTCGACCGCAAAGATAAGACATTTTCTTAAAATAACAATCACTTTTTAGCAGGATTTTTTCAAGGCAAGCGGAAAAGTGTGTTTTTTGCGTCGCTTTATGGAGGGAAAAGTGTAAATTTGTAGCTATGAAAGGCAATGAGTCCACATATATGCAGTTGCTTGCGGGGGCGGTGGTGGCATCGCTTCTGGGAGCATGCGCCTCGATGGGGCGCCCTACGGGCGGCGACTACGACATCGAGCCCCCGGTCTATGTAAAGAGCAACCCCGCGATAGGCGCCACAGGCATCAACCGCAACCATATCACCATCGACTTCAACGAGAATGTGCAGGTCGAAGACGTGATGAACAAGGTAGTAGTGTCGCCTGCCCAGAAAAACATCCCGCAGATTACCGCCAACGGTCACCGCGTGTCGGTGGAGTTACGCGACACGATGCAACCGGGCACAACTTATACCATCGACTTTTCCGATGCGATCAGCGACCTTAATGAGAAAAATGTGCTCGACGGCTTCGCCATCGACTTCTCCACAGGCGACTCGATAGACTCGCTGCGGCTGTCGGGCATGGTATTCGAGGCGCGTACGCTGGAACCCGCACAGGGGGTGCTTGTAGGCGTCTACTCCAATCTCACTGACACCACCATCACCACACTGCCGCTTGAACGCATTGCCAAGACCAATCAGCTCGGGCAATTCACCGTAAGAGGTCTGAAGCCGGGCGACTACCACATATTCGCCATCAACGATATCAACCGCGACTATCACTGGGACCGCTCGGAGGATGTGGCATTTTACGACGTGACAGTATCACCCACGGCTGAGACCACAACCGTTACCGACACCCTCACGGCAGCCGACGGCAGTGACTCGATTGTGAGTGTAAGCCGCACAAAATATCTGCCCAACGACATCTTGCTGACCTGGTTCAATGAGGGATATACGCCGCAATATCTGAAAGATTACACGCGTCCCGACCGCCGGAGACTATTTGTGAAATTTTCAGCACCGAGCGACACTCTCCCCGAGATACGCCTGCTCAACGGCGTAGACTCCGGACAGCCAATCGACCGCTGGGCGCGCCTTAACGCCACCGCCACACTCGATTCACTTGAATATTTCATTACCGACACAGCCGTCGTGGCACAAGACACGATGATGATCGAGATGCGATACCTGCGCACCGACACCCTCGACCAGCTGTCGTGGGGCACAGATACACTGCGTGTGCTTTTCAAGGGAGCGCGCGAGGAGAAGCGGCAGAAAGAGGAAGCCGAGAAAAAAGCCGCCGAACGACGCAAGAAAGCAGAGAAAAAAGGCGAGAATATCGACTCCATAGAGGCAGCCGAAGCGGCAAAACTTACATTTGTGAAAGTGTCGGCACCCGGTGGCGCCACACAGGAGATATACAAACCATTGTTTATCGATGTCGACCAGCCGCTCGACACTATAATACAAGGTGGACTGCGGATGCTGATGCTCAACGACACCATCTGGGACACCATTCCCGCGCCACCGCTCGTACCGGTCGACTCCTTCGGACTGCTAAAATATCAGCTCGACATGAAATGGACTCCCGGCACAAAATACAAATATGTAGCCGACTCCGCCACCATCATAGGAGCCTATAACCAGTGGAACAGCACGTTCACCCACGAATTTTCCACCCGTAAACTCGAAGATTACTCCGCCCTGTATTTCAATGTGACCGGAGTGACCGACTCAGCGGTAGTGGAAGTGCTCGACAAGAGCGACAAACCGGTCGACGAGGCGCCACTCAAAGGCGGTGTCGCGGAATTTCCCTACATGCAACCCGGCACATACTACGCGCGCCTGTATATCGACCGCAACGGCAACGGCAAGTGGGACACCGGCTCGCTCCTCGATTCCGTGCAGCCCGAAGAGGTGTATTACTACCCCAAGAAGATAGTGCTGAAAAAGAACTGGGACGTTGAGCAGTCATGGAACATCTACGACACCCCTATCGACCTGCAGAAACCGAAAGAGATAGTCAAGAACAAGCCCAAGACCGCCAAGAAACGCCGCCGCAACAAGGACGGCACGTACATCGACGATGAAAACGGCGAACGTAATCCTGACGAAGAGGAAGAGGACCCCTACAACGAGGGCAATTTCTTCGGGCCGGGCAACTCCAACGGCACCCGCAACTTCGGCAACGGCATGAACGGATTTAATAACCGCGGAGGATTCCGCTAAAATCTCACACCTATGGGAAATGCCTTAATTGACAAAGAGCTAATCGGAGAGCCTCGCCTCTATGACCTCGCCATGAGGCTGGAAGCGGAAACGCTTCATGTGCTGCTCTACCGGAGCGGGGAGCCGGAATCCATCGTGTACCGCGCCGTGCCGCTCGACGCGCCGGGACTGCCGCCGGAGCGAAGGCTTGAGGAGACTGTCTATAACAACCCCCTCCTTCTCTCCGACTTCCATAAGGTGACAATACTTGTCGACACCACACGCTACGCGATAATCCCCGACAACGCCACCGGTGGCGACACGCTTTTCGCCGAGGTGCTCGCCGACCGCATGCTTCCCGACACAGCCGACGACTCGCGCGCAGAGACACTTTTCACCCCCATGTCGCCCGCGGGCGTGACAGTGGCGGTAAAGATGCAGTCGCAGTTGCTCGCGTTTCTGCGGCGCACATTCAACAACCCCGCCATCTATCCGCCGATAGCCCTGCTGTCGAGCTACTTCTACGACAGCAGCCGCATAGGGCACTCAGGCAAAATCTATGTCAACATACGCCGTGACTCGCTCGACCTGCTCGCATTCACCGGCTCCCGCCTTGAACTCGCCAACACTTTCGCATTCCGCGAGAGTGCCGATGCAATATATTATATAATGTCGGTAAGAAAGATGCTCATGGACCGTGACGGCGACGACCGCGAACTCCTGATAGCCGGCGACGACGCGTTACGCGACGAAATCACGGCAGTACTGCGCGAGTACGCCGGCTACGTGATGCCTGTCGTGTATCCGGCAACGCTTGTACGCGCGCCCAAAGATGTGCTGAAAGCACCGTTTGACTTAATAATCACACCCCAATGCGAATAATAAGAGGAAAATACGGACGACGTCGCTTCGACGTGCCCACCAATATCTCGGCGCGACCCACCACCGATTTCGCGCGCGAAAACATATTCAACGTGCTTGAAAACATCGTGGACTTCGATGGCAAGGATGCCATCGACCTCTTCGCCGGCACAGGCGCCATCACCTTTGAATTTCTGTCGCGCGGATGCCGCGAGGTGACGGCGGTAGAGAAGGCGCAGACGCAGTACCGCTTCATCAAGCAGGTGGCGCAGCAGCTCAATGTGCAGAATCTGCACCTGATAAAAGGCGACGTGTTCCGCTTCATCGCCACGTGTAAGGACACGTTTGACATCGTGTTTGCCGACCCTCCCTACGACCTGCCCGACTTCGGCAAGATACCCGGACTGGTGCTTGAATCGCAGATGCTAAAACCCGGCTCTATATTCATCATCGAGCACTCTAAAGCCTACGACTTCTCCACGCTGCCCCATTTCAAGGAGCACCGCGTCTACGGCTCAGTCAACTTCTCGATATTCGAGCCGGGAATTTAAGTCAAGGGGTTATGCAACCCACTCCGGGTTTGAGTCAATGAGGGAGACGCTTGAGCCACGGGTATGCCTCCGGCATTACCCGCGGTTAACAGAAGGAATCCCCTTCGGGGATTTATGGTTGCATGCGCCTTAAGTTAGTGACATTAGGGGGATATCGAGCGGCAATTTAACCTCTTAACCGGCTTGCAGGGCAAGATTTTAACCTCTTAACCTTCAACTTTCGCAAGAGAAAGTTGAATTAGATTATTTTATGTCGCGGCGGAATGCCACGCGGCGGCGGTGTTGACGGCGGTCAAAGAATTTCCACTGCTGCTGCACATTCTCATTTTCGGCAAGCTCCGGATTGCTCTCAGCCCAACGGTATTTGTTTTTGATATACACCGGCAGAAGGTCGGTGAACAGAAGCGCGTTGACTCCTTTGCCCATATACTCCGGCTTGACAGCCACGAGCAGAAGGTCGACGATGTCGTTGTGACCGTACATGGCTTTAAGCAGATGATACCATCCGAACGGGAACAGCTTGCCACCCGACTTCTGGAGAGCCCTCGACATCGAAGGGATGGAGATGCCGATGCCCACGAGCTTGTCGTCGCTGTCGACAATCACACACACATTTTCCAGGCGCAATATAGGCAAATATATGTCGATATAATACTCTATCTGGCGCTTTGACAGCGGCGAGTAGCCGTAAAGTTTGTCATAAGCCTCGTTGATAAGCTCGAAGAGCGCCACACCGTAGTCAGCCTTGATTTTCTTGGCACTGGTGTATTTGATGGTGCGCAACCCGTATTTGCGGCGCACGATGTCGCCCACTCTCTGCAACTGCGCGGGCACCTCATCGGGCACTGTCATGCGATATTCGACCCATTCGGCTTCCTGCTTGAATCCCATACGCTCCATGTGACGCGGATAATAGGGATAGTTATATATGGTTGCCATCGTGCCAAGTTCATCGTAGCCGTAGGTAAGCATTCCTTCATGGTCCATGTCGGTGAAACCCATCGGTCCCACGACCGAAGTCATGCCCTCGCTTTTCGCCCACTTCTCCAGCGCGCCGAAAAGCGCCTCGACAACCTCATTGTCGTCGATAAAGTCGAGAAAGCTGAAACGCACGTCATTGGAGCCGGTGCGCTCGTTGACTACGGTGTTTATGATACCGGTGATACGTCCCACAGGCTTCCCGTCGCGGTAAGCCATCCACGATTTTGCCTTGCAATAGTCAAATGCGGGATTTTTCTCGGGGGTGAGGGTCTCTATCTCGTCGAGTATCAACGGTGGCACGAAGTAAGAATTGCCCTTATAGTGATCAATTCCAAACTTCACATATTTTTCAAGTTCAGCCTTAACCGGGGCTATTTCTCTTATTTCTACTGACATATTTCTTTCGGTAATACTTTTTTTACAACATGTTACGATTTACTGATTCCGTAGGTCGAGGTGACCCACACGGCAAGCACAAACATCAACAGCACAAAAATCCCGACAAGCAGGTAAAGCTGGCTGCTCGACCGGCTTTCAAGGGCGAGGTGGAGGTCCTGAAGGTCGCGGAAGCGTTTTTTCGGATCGGAGTCGGCACAACGGCGCGCCACCCTGTGAAGCTTCGCGTCTTTCTGTCCGAGACTCTCAAGTGCCTCCGAAAGCACCAGCCCGTAATTGTAGATATCTTCCGACATGTCGGCAGGCTCCATGTGTTGACGCTGGTCAAAACCCACGTCAATGAGCTTGAGGTTGCCTATGTTTTCGGTAAAGATGATGGTCTCCGGGCGTATGGGATGATGCACGATATGGTTGGTCTGGATATAGTCGATGGCGTCGACAAGGTCGTGACGCAGCTTCTCGATGATTTCAGGCGTCACTTTGCCTTCGTCGATAAGCTTGCGCAACGAGTCGCCATACACGTCGTCGGTAATGATACACCTGCCGAGTCCGGGTACATCCTCGAAATCGTTGATCATGACGATGTGGGGATGGGCAAGATTGTAGCGCACATCAAATTCCTTTTCAATCATGGCGCGCATGTCGGGATTGTCGGCATATTCGGGCTTCAGGGTCTTCAGCATCACCCATTTGCCATGTTTCTTCGCCGTGTAGACGAGATAGTATTCCTCTTCCCATTCAGGGAGCAGGGTGATTTCAGTCCATTTTTCCAAATGTGACGCGCCGGGATCGTCAGTCTTAACCATCTAATCAGTAATTAATCAGGCAACAAAAATACAAAAACATTTCCTATATGGCAAAATAGTTGCCACATATATATAATATAAAACGGGCGTGTCAAAACATTATTATTCCGACACGCTCCGTCAATAACAGTTTATAATATCTATCAGATCACATCATAGTCCATGCCCATGTAGTGCTGATAGGGATGGTCACATGCCGGACATACCTTCGGGGGTTCGGTGCCTTCAAACACATAACCACACACGAGGCACTGCCACTTGATAGGGGTGTCACGCTTCCACACAGTGCCGTCCTGTACCTGCTTCAGATAATGCTCGAAGCGCTCGCGGTGACGGTTCTCGATTTCGGCGATTGCGCGGAAATGTTCGGCGATTTCAGTAAATCCTTCAGCGTCGGCATCCTTGGCGGCATTCTGATACTGCTCGACGCCTTCAGTCAGCTCTTCGCGGGCTGCTGTGGCAAGATTGGAGGCGGTATCGCCTATCACACCGGCGTCGACATTAAGATTGCAAGGCACTACCCCGCCTTCAAGAAGCTTGAAAAACACCTTGGCATGGTGTAGTTCATTGGCAGCAGTCTCGTCAAATATCTGCGCGATGGGGAAATAGCTTTCCTTGGTAGCCTGCTGGCTGTAAAATGTGTAGCGGGTGTAAGCCGACGACTCGCTCATGTAGGCGGCAACAAGATTTTTTTCTGTCTTGGTGCCCTTGATGCTCTTTTTTGTAGCCATTGCTTTATATTTTTATTGTTAACCGTTTTTTAATATGTTCTTATACAACACCGTCGCGCCGGGAAAGTTTATGCCCCGTGCGATAATAGTCATGCGACCCGCTACGGGGTCGAGATGGCGGGGAGGAGTCTGCCTGCCACGGGCGCACCTTCGGCGCTGCCCGCGGTTAACAGCATCTTGCCCTTTCTGGGCAAAATCCTTAACCGGCACCTGTCTATTAGATGGTTATTTCACGTAAGCATTTTCACATAGCAGAATGCCCCGACAGGGGCTATATCCCGTTAACCGCGGGTAGCCCCGAAGTGGGCACCCGTGGCAGGGCGACGCATCCACCGTGTATCGACCCCGGAGCGGGTCGCATAGCCACGTGCTGACCCACTGATAATTATTTCAACATAAACTTTGTAGAGATGTTTATTTTAATTATATTTGAACTTAATCAAATTATAATAGTATGAGCAATGTTAATTCCTTACACCACATCGTAATTGCCACTCATTCACGTAACCGGTCAATCACACCGCAACATAGCGAAAAACTTTACAAATATATATGTGGCGTAGCCAGAGGGCAAAAATGTAAAGTGATACAGATTGGGGGCATAGAAGATCATATCCATATCTTAGTAGATATCCATCAGGATGTGGCAATCTCAGTGCTTATGCGCGAAATAAAGCGGAGTTCAAGTATCTGGATGAACCAAAACCGAAGCAAGTTCCCTTCATTTACAAGATGGGCAGAAGGATATTATGCTTTTTCTATATCGGCAACACATAAATTAGCGGTTACGCAATATATAATGAATCAAACGGAACATCATCGCACTGTTTCTCCACGAGAGGAGCTGATACGCTTTTTAGAGAAAAACGGCATAGACTATAACCCTAAATATGTAAATTAGATATTGGTGTGCAACCCACTCCGGGGGTTGAGCCGAGGAGAGAGGCGCTTGAGCCACGGGTATGCCTCCGGCATTACCCGCGGATAACAGGATGAATCCCCCTTGCGGGGATTTATGGCTCTTGCGACTTAAGTTAGTGACATTGCCCTCCCAGGCGTTTTCACTTCCGCACGTTGCAGGGTGCGGGTGTCGGGCTGTCGGCATTCATTCGGGTCAGTGATGAAAACCAATCGCGATAGCTTGTTGTTATCACTATCGAACAATTACTAACATCTAACACATATACAGCTATGAACGACCGTATAAGCTACGAAGAGAAAAAAGAGCTGCCCGATTCAGTGTTCGGACTGCCGGAACGCAGAGAGTACCCGATGCCTGATGCAGCACATGTAAGAGCCGCCGAGGCTTATTTCAGATATTGCCCGGAAGACCTCAAGCCACGCCTGGCGCGTGCCATCCTTCAGAGGGCGCAGGAATTCGGTGTCGATGTCGAAAGCCCCACCGTACTTGCCTACGCCGACAAATAACCGTTAAAGCATTGACATAATGAAGAATAGTACATCGCAGCCTTCCGAATCGCCTGTAACGGCATCCGGAAGAAAAAAGATCGTATCGACCGCCAAAGGGTCGCTCACGATGATGGCGATGGCAATCCTCCTTATCACTTCGATATTCAGTCTGCGAGGATTGCCGTCGGAAGCAAAATACGGCATCCAGTCCATCTTCTTTTTCATTTTTGCCGCAGTGGTTTTTCTGGTGCCCTTCTCGCTGGTATGCGCCGAGCTTGCCTCGACCTACACCAAAAGCGGCGGTCTCTACCGCTGGGTGTCGGAAGCTTTCGGACCCAAATGGGGATGGACTGCGATGTATCTCGAATGGCAGACCATCATATTTTGGTTTCCGACAGTGCTGATGTTCGGGGCGGCGTCGCTCGCCTACATCGCATGGCCGGAGAGCTTTGACGCGGCGCTCGCCTCTAACAAGTGGTACACCCTCGTGGTGGCGATGCTCCTTTACTGGGCGGCGACATTCAACGCTTTCCGCGGACAGAAGTCGGCAAACCTCCTGAGCACCTACGGCGGACTCGTCGGCACCATCATCCCGGGCGCGCTCCTTATAATACTCGGTATATTATATGTGGCGCTGGGCAAGCAGAGCAACCTCGCCGACCTGCCCTTTTTCCCTGACTTCTCCCACTTCAACACCCTTGTGCTCGCCGCGTCGATATTCCTCTTCTTTGCCGGAATGGAGTCGCAGGCGGTGCATATCAACGACATGAGCAACCCCGCCAAGCAGTTTCCGAAGTCGGTGTTCATCGCCTGTATCGTGATTGTGGCGCTTTATGCGCTCGGCACGCTGGTGATAGGCGTCGTGGTGCCGTCGGACAACATCAACCTGCTGCAGTCGCTGCTCGTGGCGTATAAGGCGCTCTGGTCGGCGTTTGGTGTGGGATGGCTCGGCAACGTAGTGGCATTGCTTGTAATGTTTGGTGTGGCGGGACAGATAAGCGCGCTTGTCACCGGACCGTCTACCGGACTTATGGCGGTGGCACAGTCGGGCTACCTTCCCCGCTCGCTCCAGAAAGTCAACGCCAACGGCGTCAACAAGTCAATCCTATTCATCGAGGGCGCTTTCGTGAGCCTGCTGAGCCTTGTGCTCATCGTGCTCCCCACGGTCGAGTCGGCTTATCAGATAATGTCGCAGATGGCGACCATCATCTACCTTATAATGGTGGTGATGATATACCTCGCCTTCATAAGGCTGCGCCGCACGGCTCCGGGACGTCAGCGCGGGTTCAAGGTGCCGGGTGGAAAAGCGGGCATGATAATCGTGTGTGGCGTGGGCATACTCGGCGCACTCCTCGCGATGGTGTTGAGCTTTATCCCGCCGTCGCAGATAGCCACCGGCTCACCGGTAGTTTATGTGACGATTATCGCCGTCGGCGTGGCGGTGTTTGTGGCACTTCCGCTTGTTGTCTACCGCCTGCGCAAACCGTCGTGGCGTAACCCCGACGCTCATTTCTACCCCTTCGACTGGCAGATAGAGGGCAGAAAGCCGTGGGAAGTGTCGAAATGGGGATACGGCTACACCCCCACCGACGAAGAGGTCGAGGCAGCCGAGACCAACGCCATCAGCAACCACGCGCTGCACAAGCATATGTAATCAGGAGATTTCAGTTGTCAGATTTCAGTTGTCAGTGGGGAGACTTTAAGGACCTTAGGGACCTTAGGGACCCCTCTGACAACTGACAACTCCCCTCTGACAACTGACAACTCCCCTCTGACCACTCCCCAAAAACTGATACTATTTTAACCAAATCAACCTTGATAAACCGCCGTAAACGCCCGCAATCTCTCATTTTCAGCCCTTACGCTAATAAATTTTCACTTTTTCAAAATATTTTTTGTACAATTATTTGGTAATAAAATACAGAAACCTTATCTTTGCCACCACGAAGATTGAAGATATTTGTCGACCTCCGGTTGCGGAGGTACTCTATAGATAGTTTTACTTACATGCCCGGCGTAACACACAGTGTGATAACCTTGCGTCCCGGCAATGTTGATTTTGATTTGAGATTTATAATTAACCTGATTTAACAGTGAAAGATAGAGTTGTCCTGTTTTTACTATTGCTGCTGACAGGCTTTAGCGTAAAGAGCCAGAACGTAGCAATCAAGAGCAATTTGCTCTACGATGCGATAGCCGTCGCCAACCTTGGCGTCGAGGTGCCGCTCGCTCCACGATGGACCGTCGACCTCTCAGCCAACCTCAACGCATGGACTATCAACGAGCACAAGTGGAAACACTGGCTCCTGCAACCCGAGGCGCGGTATTGGCTGTGCGATCGCTTCCAGGGTCATTTCTTCGGTGTACACGCCATCGCGGGCCAGTACAATGTGGGTAATCTCCACAACAACATCAAGTTTCTCGGAACCGACTTTTCCGACCTCACCCACAACCGCTATCAGGGATGGATGTTTGGCGCCGGACTCGCCTACGGATACTCCTGGATACTCGCTAAACACTGGAACATCGAGGCTGAGATAGGACTCGGATGGATTCACACACGCTCCGACGTCTACCCCTGCGCCGAGTGCGGCACAAAGATTGCCGAAGACAAAAACCACGACTACGTAGGTCCGACAAAAGCCGCCGTAAGCCTTATATACCTCTTCTGAATACACAGTCTCTTCCCGATTATTAACCGCAACCAATGATGAAAAAGATATTTTGCACAGGCGTCTTGTGTGGCGTCACGCTCCTCACAGCCTCGGCAGTGACCTCGATGAATGTCACCGTCGGCGATGCTCCTGCCGATAGGGGGGGTAACTCGTTGACTATAAACCCGTTAGACATAGCACACACCGACAACAATCTCTTTGTATTGCTTGACATCGACGCTACCGGGCTACGGATGAAGTCAAACCGCGAGGTCACGCTCACCCCCATGCTCGTCAGCGACAACGCAGCCGACACAGTAAGGCTCAAATCTTTCACCATCGCCGGACGCAACCGCTACTACCACGGCATACGCAACGGCGCTCCCACCCCGATATTTCTCCGCGCAGGCGACATCGACCGCCCCATCAACTACCGCGACGACACCCCTTACCGCGACTGGATGGCGACAGCGCGCCTTGTGATCGACACCCGCGAGAGCGGATGCTGCAACGCCGTCGAGGCTGAAGGCGCGATACCCGTGGCGCGGCTCGACTTCACGCCCAAGACCTTCGCCCCGCAATATCTCTACATCTCCCCCAAGGCTGAGGCAGTCAAGACGCGAGCCCTCAAGGCAAGCGCCTACATCGACTTCCCCGTCAACAAGACCGTAATCTACCCCGATTACCGCCGCAACCCCGCCGAGCTTGCCAAGATACGCGCCACAATCGACTCCGTGCGCACCGACAAGGATATCACCATCACCTCACTCCACATCACCGGCTACGCATCGCCCGAAGGCATCTACGCCAACAACACACGCCTCGCCGAAGGCCGCACCGAGGCGCTCAAGCAGTATGTCCAGAAGCTCTACAGCTTCCGCCCCGGGCTGATATCGACCTCCTACGTGCCTGAGGACTGGGACGGACTCCGCGCCTACATAGCCGCCGACACCGCCCTCACATGCCGCGACGAGCTGCTCGCCATAATCGACTCCGACCTTGCCCCCGATGCTAAAGACTGGAAACTGCGCTCGGCATATCCCGCCGTAGGCAAGATGCTGCTCGCCGACGTGTATCCCGCCCTCCGTCACTCCGACTACGCCATCGACTACACCATACGCTCCTTCACCACCCCCGAAGAGATAATAGAGGTGATGCGCACGGCACCGCAGAAGCTCTCGCTCCAGGAGCTGTATGTTGCCGCACTGTCGCAGGAGCCCGGAAGCGACCTTTACAACGAGGCGTTTGAGATAGCCGTAAGGATGTATCCCGACGACCCCACCGCCAATCTCAACGCCGCCAACTCCGCCATGCAGCGCCGCGACCTGCGCAATGCAGAGCGTTACCTCGCCAAGGCGGGTGACTCAGCCGAAGCGCAGTATGCCCGCGCGATATTCACCGCCCTTTCGGGCGACCGCCCCGCCGCCGTCGAGGCTCTCGGCGCAGTCCCGGCGACACCGCAGGCAGCCGACGCCGCAGCGCAGCTCGACGCCCTTATCAAAGCCGACGGCAAGCATTTCCATATCATCACCGAATAGCCATGCAGCGCCCTCTCGAAAATATAATTTTTGATGATTCTTTCAGAAACATCTTCCCGGCTGCCGCTTTCCGTAGGTATCGCTCCGCTCAACCTACGGCTAAACGCAGATTATCCCTCCGGGAAACTTTGCTCATGAGCAGCATGGGAACCGCCCGCAAAGCAACCATTTCCATCCCGGATGCATCGCGGTCGCCCTTCCAGGCGCCCCTACAGCTACGCGATGGAGCCCTCCGGGAAATTTTGCGCGGTGATGCAAGCCGGTGTAGGGGCGAGTGGAAGCTCGCCCGCACAACAGCAGGCGATGATGCGGGGTGGGATTTGCCCCGGCAGGGGCAAGATGTCGTTAACCGCGGGCAGCGCCGAAGGTGCGCCCGTGGAGCGAAACACCGCCCATCCTCCGCAACCCTGAAACGGGTTGCACAACACCATATCATGCAACCACACATTGATTCTAAATAAATAGTTGAATTTTTCTTTATTCAAATAAACCAATAAAAACCAGACAAATGAACGTAATTAACAAATTCCTCATCCCGGCACTCGCCCTCGGCATGTTTGCTGCCTGCTCGGATGACAACAAGTTCGAAGGTCCCGCAGACGACACCACACAGGACACCCGTGTGCAGTACCTGAACATTTCCATCGCAAGCGGCAATTCTCTTAGCCGCGCAGGAGAACTCGGAACAGACGCGGATTATGATGACGGAGACGATGAAGAAAGTGGATTGAAAAACATCTATTTTGTTTTCTACGATGCTTCAGGAAATCTCGTGACATCAATTGGACCTAAGTCTACTAATGAGTTCACCGTAGGAAGTAACGAGCCTTATAATGTGGAAAAAGTTCTTTCAGGAACTATTGCCATTGAACTCGAAAAAGGAGCTTCGGATCCCGCATATGTAATGTGTTATATCAATCCCATACAAACTGGTTCGACTGCTACTGGTGAGGGTTCAACGGACAACGCTTCCTTAAAAGCCCCGACAATCGGAGACATTAAAAATATTAAAAGAACCGAAGTTTTCAAAACCGAGAGTGGTAAAAAATATTTCGGAATGTCAAATTCCGTATATTATGACAAAGACAATAATCTTGTCCGCGCAACTCCCATTCCTGCAGGTGCATTAAAGCTTAAAAAAGAAGATTTAGAAGATGCTCCAGAAGTAAAGATATATGTAGAGCGCTATGCGGCTAAAGTAAAGGTAACTTACGCCTCAGCAACAAACAATGCCGTAAATCTACAAGAACAAAAATATAAACTAACATTTACCGTTGAAGATTGGTATCTTAATGCTCGAGAAAAAGAATACTTCGTATCTAAAAGCTTTACAAAAACTGTGTCTGGAGACGGAGTAGGCTCAATGGGTGCTGAAAATGCCACAAAATCAGACCTTAACAGCCAACTTTCTCATTGGACGACATGGAATGCTCCTGAACTTAACCGCTCGTTTTGGGCTCGTTCAGTCAATTATTTTTCATCCGATTATCCCAATGTTTCAGATGACATTAATGAAGACGGTTCTAACTACAATGTCGATTATTTCTCTTACAATCAGATAACATCTGGCAGTGATAAGGTCGGTCTTACCTCAGGCGCAGCTATCTATGCTCGTGAAAATACAATTGGAGGAAATGCACTTGGGGGCGTAACAAACACTCTTGCCGCACTTTCTTCAGTAGTACTTGTAGGAAAATATTCGCTTGAAGGATATGATCCCAATACTACTTTTTATGTCCGAGACAACAAAGTATATTTTAGCGCAGCAAATGCAGACAAAGGTGATTTATCTATTTATCAAGGACTTCTTGGCAATGGTGTAAATGGCATTCTACAAGTTGAAACCGCTGCAGCCACAGAAACAACCGAGGCAACTTACAAGTCGATTGACGGTTCTGAAAGCGATATACTTTCACTTCTTGAAGTTTATCATCCCTTCGGTAAAACAGAAAGCGCAGTTTCAGTGCGTGTCAAAGAAAATGTGACCGATGCTCAGCTGCAGACAGCAAAACTGTATTACGTAAGCTCAGGTGTGCGCAAAGCATTGAAAAATGCCGACATCAAAGCAATGAATAATCTCCTTCTTGCAAATGTCGGAACCATGGATGCCTACACTAATGGTATGGCTTATTTCAGTATTCCTATCCGTCATCTCGGCTGGCAACGTGACGGTAACACAAACAAGACCGCGGAAACAATTAACTGGTCAGTCGTTAAGGAAGGCGACTTCGGTATTGTCCGTAATCACTCTTATGACATCGAAATCACATCGTTTGGAAAGGGACTCGGCTCAGGTATCTTTGACCCCAACAAGCCTATTGTACCTGAAAAAACAAAGACTACTTGGTACGGTAACTATAAACTCCGCATTCTTTCTTGGCGCATTGTACCCAAGCAGAGTGTAGCACTTTAATCTCCTCCCGAATCAATAATTGATTCACCTTTACGCCCTAACGGGTGGACACAGGGCGGGAGGCTTTGACCGGCCTCCCGTTCACAAAAAAACAAATAAACCGATTAAGCAATGAAAATGCTAAACATAGGCAAATATATCATTTCGGCAACAATGGCTTTGACTACCTGGTCATGCGGACTAATCAATGAGGATCTTGACCCGTGTACCGTTGACTATAAGGTCAAGTTCACATACGACCGCAATATGCTATACACCGATGCATTTGCCACTCAGGTAGAGTCAGTCTCACTCTTTGTATTTGACAAAGAGGGCAACCTCGTATGGAAAGGGAGCGACAACGGCGAAGCTCTCACCCGTCCGGACTACACCATGACCCTGCCACTTGAACCGGGAGACTATGACATGATTGCATGGTGCGGGCTCAACGAGGGAGAAGAGTTTTCTCTTGCCGCCGCTGACCCTAAAACAAAAGACGACCTACAATGCTCACTCCGCAAACTCTCTGACGAGCGCGGCGCATACTCCGCATCTAACCTCAACCGTCTCTATCATGGTACTGTCAATGACATTCATCTCACCCGTTTTGACGGCAACGGAGAGCAAAGCGTAATAATCCCGCTCACAAAAAACACAAATATTCTCCATGTATTGCTGCATAATCTTGACGGTACACTGATAGATGAAAATGATTTTGCCGTGACCGTCGAGGCGTCTAACGGTCTTATGCACCATGACAATTCAGTAATCGGCAATGACCGCTTTGAATATCGCCACTGGCGTCGTCGCTCGGCGATGGTAGGTTCTCCAGCGGAAGAGGCAGGTCGCGCTCCTATCACTACTTATTCGACCCATATTTCCGATCTGACTGTCGCGCGACTTATGGCTGACCGTGACCCGCGACTTATCGTGACCCGTAATGCTGATGGCGAAAAAGTCGTTGACATCCCTCTTGTCGACTACCTGCTAATGGTGAAAGATGATGATTCGCGCCGTCCTATGACCGATCAAGAATATCTTGACCGTCAGGATGAATTTACCATCAATTTTTTCCTGACCGGGGACAATTCATGGGATCGCACCACTGCTATATACATTAACTCATGGCGAGTGGTGCCGAAACAGGATACAAACCTCTGATTTCCATACGGGCTGAAAAAATGATGAATATTAACGACATATTATCACGGTCGACGGCAATACTGCTATTGTCATTTATTCTCGGCGCCTGCTCGTCAACCTCTGAACCAGCACCGGCTGTCGATGACAATGACGGGGTGTCTCTGACCTTTACAGTTGCATCCGACATGGAGGGGTCACGCGCCGCAGACTTGTGCAATGGCGATGAGACAGCATCAGCCTGGGAAAACCATATAATTCTCGGGAAATCCACAGTGTTTGTATTCAAACATGACGGCACACTGCTAAAAAGTGCCACAGGCAATGACCTTGAGGACGTGATCGTGTCAAACGACAAATCAACCCTCACCGCCACCATAAAGATTGACGATCCATATCTGCTCAATCTCAAGCAGGCTGTAGTCGACATCGCAATAGTGGCAAACGTGGACTTTACCGAACAACTCACTCCCGGCACAACTACAATCGACGATATCGCCGACATGATAACACAATTTACAGTACCGACAGTTAACGACGACAACAGCGGCATCCCTATGTGGGGCTACCGTGGGACTGTATATCTCGGCTATCTCGCCGGAGATGGTTCAAAAGCATCTCCGCTGCAATGCGGGACTATAAATATGCTCCGCGCATGGGCAAAAATCAATGTGCTCACCGGTTCTCTTCCTACAGGATATAGGGTAACAACTACTACTTTCAATACACCTAACGAATCCTTCTATACCGCGCCTTATGATGTATTAAAAATTTATGCGCGAAATACTGAAAACATCACGGCACCGTGTCCGACCAATCCATCAGAATCTCTGACGACATTTAACTCCGCTACAACATCTGAAGGTGTAGTGACTTTCTATGCCCCCGAAACGGGCAACTCCGATGACGACCACTACATTCAGCTCTCTCTGCAAGCTCCGGATGGGACAGCAGTAGAAGATAAGCAAAATATCCGTATACCCGTATGTCTCTATGACGAGGCGGGGAAACCGAAGCCCAACTCCAAACTTGATCTGATTCGCAATCATATATATAGCTTTGAGCTGCAATATGATGCTAATGCGGAAATCACTTTGAAGGTGAGGGTGAAGAAGTGGGGATATCACAAGATAGTATTTGACATGTAATAAACCAAGGCATTGATTCAGTGATGAAAAAGCTTTTATCGACATATCTTCTCAATATCATCGCGGCGATGGCGCTGATGATGACCGCAGCCGCGTGTGTCGACGACACCGACCTACCCGAGGTAGCCGCGCCCGGCACCTCGGTCACCATACGCATACCCAACCCGGCAGCCGCCGACGCCTTCGCCCGCTCCCGCGCCGCCGACACCAATGCCCCCGCCAATGCCGCAACCAATGTAAGGGCGAGTGGAAGCTCGCCCGCATCCGCCGCATCACGCGCCGAAGAAAAAGATCTGGATACCGAACTGGAAGAAGGCTCTATCAAAACCCTCTGGCTCCTTGCCTACAATACCGACAATAGCGACTACAATGTCATCCGTCAGCTCCAGTCATCCGGTCAGCTCACCCATGAGTACAGCGAATACCGCATAGAGTTCAAGCCCGGCAAATACCGCATCTATGTCGTGGCAAACCTCGACCAGTATATCGCCACGAATATAAGCGCCTCCACAGAAGAAAGCTATTTGGAGAATCTCATCTTCTCCCCCGACAAGCTCCCCAACACTACCGACGGGCTTCCCATGGCATGCCTCCCCGCCGAAGTCGACGGCGCTGACACCGACGGCATCATCACTGTCGAAGCGGGCAAAACCAAAGAAATCCTGACCGACCTTACCTTCCTCTGCGCGAAGGTGCGCTACACCATCCTGTTTGACAACAGCGAGGGCGGCTTCTCCCGCGAGGCATTCGGAGCCTCCACCGTCACCTTCAATTCCGCCTCCCTCACCGGCGTAATCCCCTCCACCCCCCTCACCGGTGCTGTGAATGCGCTTGATGGCGCATTTGAGGTCGGCGCGCAGTTGCGCGCCGTCACTTACCCTAACGACCTTAGCGACCCTAAAGACCTTAGTGACCTTAAAGACGCTGCTGACGCTAACAAGCGCGCCTGGCAAGGCACCATGTATCTCCCCGAAAACCTCCTCCCCGGTGCCCGCACCGTCCTCCACCTCGGCGCAACCCTCGACGGCAACGGAGCCAACCTCTCCTACACCGTCAAGCTCCCCAATAATGTAGGGGCGAGTGGAAGCTCGCCCGAAAATACCCTCACCCGCGGACACTTCTACGACCTCGTAGGCAGAGTGACTACCGTCGGCGACCAAATCGACATCACAGCATCGGTAGCCGACTGGACCCTCCAGACTCTCACCTACGCCCTTCACGGTCCATACTTCCTCCATGTCGACAAAACGAAAATTGAAGATCTTGTAGCCGGTCTTGAAAAGACCATCACCTACGAGACCGATGCCCCCGACATCAAGTTTGAGTCATGCGACTACGACGGAAAGAAGCTTTTTATCGTAGATAAAGGCGTTGACGAGGAAACCGGCAAAAACTATATCTCGGTCAAGGTGAATTCCGAGATCGCCGCCTCCGGCGCTGTCCTCGAAGGCAACCAATACTACTTTGACATCATCGCAGCCAATCTGCGCAAACGCATACTGGTGACCCCCGTCAAACTGACGCCGTTCCTCAACGTAAGCCCGACCGAAATCGAGATAAACATCGCCGAATATATCGCCTCAGGCGACTATGATGCAGAAATCCCCATCGAGTTCACCACCAACCTCCCCTCCGTCACCATCACCCAGACGGGAGGAGATTGGAGTAATTTCCCCATCACCGTTGAAGATATCACAACTGACGGAACTGTAACATACAATAACACGTCAACCCGCACCAACACCCTCAAGATAACCGGCTTCAACAACGGAATATGGACCTCTGAGCAAAAATTTCAACTCACCTACACCGCCCCATCTACCGACGACAAAACCCTCTCACAAACTGTCAACATCACCGTCAAGCCCAACGTCCTCGACTATATAATCCATCTTCGTGTGCCTTCCACGTGGAAAGCTCCCCATATCTATGTCTACCAATGCCTCCAGATACCACAAACCCGTGGTGACGAATATGTAGGGAAAACTGTAGGATACAAAGTTTTCAACAATGATGGTAGCATAAACGACTATTATTCGGCACTTGAATATTCTTTCACAGGAAAAATTGCATTTAAAGGATGGGATGGCACAACCAATAATCCAAAAGCAGACGGTGATTGTGACCCTTCCACATTGGGATTTTTCGTCTTCGATAATAATAGTGGGTGGAATCCTAACTTAGCCGGTTTCACCGATCGCTATTATAACACTTTAGATTTCTGCGAACAGCATCGTAAAAAAATACCTTCCGGGAAATGCGATGACTGCAAAAATAGTAACTATGCAAGACTATGGCCCGGCATTCTAATGCACGATGACGGCGACGATTGGTGGACCTTCAAGCTCACCGGAGTTGCCACACCGGGTAAAGCCCTGATAATGTTTAACGACGGGCATACCGACAACGGGAGACGTTACCCGACATTGGATGAAAACAGCAAATCGCAACCGGGTATCCCCTTGTTCGACTATCCCAGCCGCGAGGGATGGTTTGACCTCGCCGGTGGCGCGACCCAGTTCTCACCAACAAAACCCGGAAAGTTGACCAAGTTCCGTCTCGAATGGGGTAAAGCCAACAATTTATGGAAAATATCCATTCAGGATGCAAATACCGGTCAATATGTCGGAAGTACTTCGGAAAACGGACAAGCCCACACTTATGCGGACACCGACAAATTCAGGTACGATTTTGTACTCAACGAAAATGTGAAAAGTATTAATGTCACTCTCATTGATGGCAATAATGCGTCACGACGGAGTAAGCCCCAAACCATTAACATTTCAGATTTCGGCAATGATAATCCGAGACATTACTGGATAAACAATACAAATCTTGACCCAAATATTCCGACATATACATACCGTATATATTGGAAAGATATGATTTGGGACAGATGTCACGTATGGGCAACCATCAATGGCACAGACGTAGGTAATCCAAGTGCTCCTGATTGGAACAAGGAGCCACAAAATTATTCGGGAACGGAACAAAGAAATGGTACAGCATATCGATATTTCCAATTCTCCTCGCAACAAAATTGGTACTCAGATAAGTATTCGTTCATTATTTATCAGAGTTCTAATCCTAGCAATAGTACAGGAGATCAAAGAGATAAGAATTTCTTAAAAAACAATAGTGGTGACAGTTCCTATGACTATTATTATGAATA
>QAMW01000037.1 GCA_003150235.1 Bacteroidales bacterium | reverse complement strand
TGGGAAAAGGGTTGTATCGAATACCACAACAAATTAATAAGGCAATACATCCCAAAAGGAACGGACTTTGATTCTATATCTGACGAAATGCTCAAGGAGATTATCATTAAAATAAACAGACGACCGAGGTTGAAGCTTGGTTTTTCAACCCCCGTCGCCGAGTTCTTCAAATTTATTGCCTAATTTTGCACTTGCAGGTAGAATCTGCGAATCCCTCTGTCCCCTCTGACCCTATGTCCTTCTGTATCTCTGAAATCTGAAAACTGTAATCTGACAACTGAAATCTGAACACTGACAACTCACAACTGACAACTCCCTCACTCTATCGCTGAGAGTTTCTCGAGGTAATATTTCCGGAGGGTTGACCAGTCGTAATACGGACCGTCGACGGATGTGCCCGGAAGCGTCGCTTCGCGCTCGTTGAGAAGAGCCTTTACAAGTATGTGCCCGGCATCATTGCGGTAAAACACAAGCTGCACGTTACCCGCCATCGGAATCAGGTCGTAGCTCCTCAACCCCGCTTCTTCCGCCTCCTCTATCGAGGCAAACTCTTGTCCGAGTCCGTTAAGGTCAAGCAGGGTAATAAGATTCAGAAGTATCCCGTCGTGACCGTAGCGCAGGTTCGCACCCGGAGTCGCCGACAAAGCCGCGGTGTCGGTGCTTTCTATCATATTGCGCAGGAGGTTGCGCTGAATGAGCGGCATACGATTGTCGGTCAGCGGCGAATTGATGCTGTGAAGCACCCACATGCCGTTGTCCTGACGCCACGCCTGTCGCACCTCGTCAGCCGAAAATACCTCCGGCAAAATCCACGGCTGCCCGGTATGGCTCTGCGTGTTGGCAAGCACCCAGTAGAGATAAGGCATCAGTCCGGGAGCCACGCTGTCGCGGGCAAACTTCTCGTCGGTAACAAGTCGCGACAGATAGCCGTCGGCAGCCACGTTGCGCTGCCGGTAGTCGCGGAGCACGGTCGTGTCGGCACGTGCATGGATTTTCCATGCCGGTTTGTCATCATAATTCATAAAATACATGTCGGCATAAGAAGCATCGCTGCGTACGTTGACATCCGGAGCCACGCTCTGTATCCCTTCAAGACCGTTGAGCATCGACAGTATACACCGTATCACCACGGTCGCCTTCGCGTCGACATTAGCCCCCGCCGTAAAAATTTCCGGATAATTCTGCGCCATTCGGCGTCCTATCCCCCGGTGCTGCACTGCACCCTTGTCGGAAAGTTCGCCGAGACGCTTATGCGAAGCCTTCTCCACATCACGCAGCACAGCAAGCGTACGCTCGCCCAGCGGAGTCAGCTTGCCGTTACGCTCCGCAGCCTCAAGACATCTCACCGGAGCCTTATAATCATTCTCCCCTATCAGCCAGCGTGACCCGTGACGTCCGTAATGCTCCATGTGGAAAGGCGTGTAACCATCGGGAGCCGGCGTCTGTGCCGGAGCGGCATTATCAACATAAGGATACGCCATGAGATTTCCCGAATAAATGACAAACAACGAGTCTTGTGACCCGGCATGTGCCATAAATCCAAGGCACACGGCAGCCGAAAGGAAGATTGATTTAAGTTTCATATCGTGACGGTAATTATAATCTTAAGTTCAATATTAGCCATAAATCAGTAAATACCCATCACCATCCCCGCTTTTTAACAATAGTTAACCACGCATTATCCCCCGCAAAATATGAACGCGGAGATGCATCACAAATTTGACACATCCCCGGCGTTTATTGTCTCCTGACTCGTATCAGCGTATCACGATTTTATATGCACGTCCGCATTGCCGTATAATATAGGTCCCCGGCTCCAACATGTGTACGCGCTCCATCGGCACCGATGCAACTATTAGCGTTCCGGTAATGCTGAAAATATCCACCGGCTCACTGTCGTCAATCACTTCCATAAGCCCCGACAGCCCCAACACCATGCAGGTAGCCTCAAGGTTACTTCCGTCAAGAGTTGCCACGCGGATTACTGTGCTCCCGGCTCCGGTAATAGTCACCTTTCCCTCGTCATCCACGACCGCAGCAGCAATGTCATCGGAACTCCAGCTCACGCGCTTGTCGGTCGCATTCTCCGGAAGAATAGTCACATGTAACGTCACGCTCTCCCCTATGGCAAGTTCCACACTCGAGACATCAAGCTCTATCGACCTTACAAGCACAGGATTCACTTTCACTTGGCATGTCGCCGATACGCCTGACCCGTCAGCTGCCGTCACAGTGACTGTTGCCTCACCGACCGAAACTCCATGGATTGTACCATAACTGTCGACAGTGACTACATCAGTGTTGTCACTACTCCACCTTAAATCCCTATTTTTGGCATTATCCGGCGAAATCGTAGCATGGAGAGTCATCTCACCGTCGACCTGCATTTCTATAGAAGTTTCATTCAAGGTAATTCCGGTTACCGGGCAAAAACTCCAGTTCACATACGCCCCATGCTCCGGCACAACTACGCTCCGGGTGGCACCTCTTTCAATAGTCTGGCAATTTATAAAACTGTGTGCGAAGTAGTTGTCTACATCTGCCAATGGATAAATCCGTCCCAACACGGTTCTCTCCATGGGAAGTTCTTCCAGAGTATTTGAGAACACGATAAACCGAATCCTTCTGTCATTGCCGGCATTTGTTACCACCGGCTTTCCGTAAAGCCGGTGTCCGGTACTCCGTTCATATAACTGCACAAATTTCCCGGCTTCAAAATCAAGTTCCTCAGGAACAGTCATATTAAATAATATTCCCGAGACAGCCGAAGGTGTGCCTTCGATACCGAACTCCATGTAACTGCTGTTCCTGTCAAAATCATATTTCGGACCGTCAAGGAAAAACTGAGTTGATTCAACCGAGCGCGACATTCCCGGCGATGTCACCACACCGCCAAACTCGCCGCCGTCGCCCCAACCGCCTATGCCTATATTTAGTCCCGTGTCCTCGGTCAGCTTTTCCGACAATATGATGTCGGCGAGCGCGTCAAGGTCAACGTCATCAACCACCCCCGAGCCGTTGATGTCATGCAAGGTCTTGTCGGAGTTGCCCGAATTGATTGCCGTAGCCACCAACGCCATATCCGCGAGGTCAACCTTTCCATCGCGGTTTATGTCGCCTTTGTAATTTGCTGCCGATACAGTTCCGGTGGCAATGGCAACGAGGCATATAGATATCAAGATTTTTTTCATAGCAAATCTATTTTTCGGATAAGCCTGTTAGTTCCAGCCCCCAATCGAACCGCCTATTTCTATCTTGGTCTGGTTAGGACTCTTGCCTATGGTTACAATAAGTGTGTGGCTGTATCCTTGCTTAAACGACAGTCTCCCTTCCATCAGATAGCTTACGCCCTGAGTCACAACCTCGACAAGCGGGCGGCGCGACTCGATATTCTGCGGCACCACGATTGCCTCATACTCAGTGTTGCTCTTCTTGAATGCACGTATGGTCGACGTACCGGCATAGATATCTTTCGACACCCCTCCGTTCTCAAGATTGACCGATGCAGTGGCTACCGTACTGTGTATATATACCTCGCAGTCAGCCGGTAGCTCTCCCTCGTAGTCCTCTCCTTTTTCAAGCTTGATGATTGCCTTACTCATTCTGTGGGCAAATTGCAGGCTGACAGGCGATGCAGATGCCGTCACCCCGGTTTTCGATGCCCAGAGAAAATCCGATGCAGTATATCCCGCATGGGTAGATTGATCGGTCTGCAGGTCAAATGTGAAATCTTCCGCGTCGTTCACCTTTGCAACGTATGGATAGTAAGCATACACGTTATGCACTCCCTCGTTCCAGTAAGCTTTACGAGCCGGAGTCCATGCCGTGCCGTTGTAGCTGAACTGTTCGTTGTTGAGCTCGTTACCTCCTGTCTGCAGTGTCTTCCCGTCGGCGACGATATACACTCCTATACGGTCATTTCCCTCAAATGCCGTGTCGGTGGCACGTGACTCCGGAGCATAGCTGCACAGAAACGCGATTTCATTCCCTTCGCCACCCTTTGCCTCGGGAGCGTCTTCATTATTGCAAGCCGCAAACATTGCGGTGGCTCCTATAAGGAGCAGGTTAAAATATGATTTCATAATGGTTTAATATTTTTTCGATTTTACTATTCTTACCGGGTGGTGATATGATGCGCCTCCCCCTCTGACATCGCCGATGGCACGGCTGCTGCCTGTCGCACCCCAGCTGTCGGTGTCCTTCGCAAGGAATTTCTCCTGTGTAAAGCCCTCTCCCGAGTAGTCGAGTATCCTCTTCACAATGTCGCGACGCGCCGGCGCGCTGAAATATGGTATGCCGTAATTCATGCACGAATTGATTTCTGCACGGAACACTCCACGAGTCACGCCGTACCCTCCTTCATATATGTCCACCTTGTCACTGTAGCGCGGGTCAAAAATCATGTCGCTCCACGCTACTTCCGCAGGATTGCCTGTAAGTGACAGGTTCTGATACCAGCCTCCCGATTGTTTATACCAGATTTCATCTTTCTCCTGATTTTTTATATACCCGCTACTTGTTATGCGCTCCTCCGCAAGTTTGCCGAACGCATGTCCGCAAGCCTCATGCTGCAATATTCCACGTGAGTCCATCGGATACGGGTCGCTGCTCCGCCCTACTATCGCTATCGCCGAACCTGCCTTAGTAAGTGTGGTCACGCTTCCATATTCCTCAGAGTTCAAAGCCATTATGATTAGCGATTGCGGCATTTTCTCTCGTGTCAGCGGGGAGTGTGTCACCGCGTAGTCAAACACGCTCTCGGCATCATCACAGGCGAGCCCTTTTACCGAGCATCCCGTACCGTTGTCATAGCGGGTCATAAAACGAGTGTTGCTCGCGGTACTCGTAGTGTTCACTCCTGTCTCCTGCGACAGACTTATGCAGGCATATACGTTGAAGTAATCCCTATATGTCGAATATGGCTCGACACCGAAGAAATATTCCATCTGTTCCTCCACCATTCCGAGATACTGCCCGTCGGCAATCGCATCGGCGTCAAAGCAGTCACCTATGAATAGCACGTCAATCCCGTTACCACTGGTGGCACGTTGGAGCGTCACGCACTCATCTTCGGCATATTTATAGTCACGTTGCGTCACTTCACACCGTGCAGTTGCCCCGGAGCCTTTAAGCGTGAACTCGACATAATCACTGCGGTCGCCCGCGCCCTTCGACAGAGCCTCTATTGACAACATTATTTCCGATTTCCCGGAGCCTGTACTTTTCGACACCTTACACCATGAGGGCAGATGGGTCACTTCCCATTCTCCGTTTCCGTCAATAATCACGGTCTCGTCATGAGTGCCATTCAAGGCACATACCTTTTCAGGTCGACATCCAAACCCGTCGTATGTCGCATGCCTTCCTATCTCTTTCCATATTTGGGCACGTGAATAAGCATCCCGCGCCTCCGGTGCAACTTTCAAAGTGACATTTGCTAATAAGACATCGTAAAACGGAGTCTTTTCATCTGAAAAAATCGGCATATCTTCCACATAACCATCAACCTCTCTTATTATTCCCGTCAGTGGAGGTGTTGGATTTTTTGATACGATATCGGTTATGTTATATGCACCGGCAAAAGCCGCGCCCCCTATATAATTTACATTTTCATGAAATTCTATCGCAGATATTCGAGACATGTCTGCAAAGGTATATTCATTTATACGATTTACATTTTGGGGAATTACAAACTTTCCTGTCACATTTTTACAGCCCATGAAGCATCCTTTCCCGATACTTGTAATTCCTTCTGGAAAAACGATACGGCTGATTGCTGTACCACTGAAAGCATAATTCCCTAAGGTCAATACTGTCGATGGAAGAAGTAATTCCCCTCTTATCTTACAACCGCGAAACGCATCGGCTTGTATTTCCCTAACTCCTTCAGGCAGGATCAACGTCCCGGAAAAACCGGAATAAGCAAAAGTTTCTTTTCTGATAACCTGAATCCCCTGGGGAATCTCTATGCTGCCGGTAAATTTATTTCCCGCAAAGGCTCTATGACCGATGTATTGCAGATTACCGGGAAGATGGAGTTCATCGGTAAAGCTATTTCCATTAAATGCACATGCCCCTACAAATTGTAGATTATCCGGCAACTGAAGGAGACCGGAAAATTTATCAAAGTTGAACGCTCCGTGCTCTATATGGGTCAATGTAGTCGGAAGAGCCAACCTCCCTAAAAGATTATTACAGTACGAAAATGCGCCCATACTTCCATTGCTATTATTTCCAACAAAGAAACTTGAGGCCTCATCAAAAGTCTCGCCAATCTTCTCAACACCTTCCGGGATAATCAAGTCACCCATAAGTCCGCAACGATGGAACGCATGTGACCCGATAATTCTTAAATTTTCAGGGAAAATAATTCGTATAAGAGCCTCTTTTTCATACATCGCCTTTTCCGGTATTACATTCTCGCGCTCACCGTCAAATGTTACGACATCTTTAATGTTAAGCGACTTGAGCGAAGTCATTTTTTCGCGCATAAACGTGTAGTCAGCCTCGTTTATTTCTCCTGTCAGTTTAAGATTCTGTATCTCCTTATACGCTAATCCGGCTTCTGTCACGATTTTTTCAAGACTCCCTTTTTCAGGCACATCAATTATCGTATAACTGCGCATTATCCCGTCACGGAACTCCGCCTCGTCAATCCACGGTATAATTGCTTCATCGGTCAGCGTGAATACAATATCCCCGTTATCGCGACGGTCAACTGTCACGGTAAAGGTGTGCATCTTTCCCGACTCGTATGTCGTCGGTTGCTGACGCGAAAGGGCGTATCCTTCACTCCCGACCGATAGTGTCACTAACTCTTTACCTGCCTCTATCGTCTGTGGGAACACCACAGCGCGGTAATCACCGTTATACTCCATCGGGGTTATGCTTATCGGGTCATCGCTGCCTGCCGTGACCGTACCGTCGGTAAGATTCACCGTGCCTGACGGTACAATATTAGCCACTAATACATTTTTTGCCAGCGAGTTCCATTCCCCGGTAGCAAATCCGTCACCCTCCTTAAGCGTTATCCTCACCCCTGACATAAGGTGATTAAGAGTCAGATCTATCCGCTCGGAGGTTGGCATCTGCCTCGTTATTTTCCCCCATAGCAAATCGGAGGTCTCATAACCACCCTTCACAGTTTCCGTGCTTGCGCTGTCCTGTCGGCGCGATATTGAATGTGGCATCACTTTAGGGTCGACAATCTCCGTTACAAACGGGTAATATGCTATCACGTCGGCTGGCGTTTTCGCGTCTTTCCAATAGAGATCAGTTGCGCCGCGCCAACTGTTGTCTGTACCGTCGAAGCCGAATCTTATATTCGATCCATGCATATTGTCGCCTGATATATCCTGTGGAGCATCATTTTCATAATCGAGCAGATACACTCCCATCATGTCACCGTTTTCAAATCCGGCATCAGAGGCGCGCGATACCGATGGATAAGCAGCTGACAAGGTCACGGGAATCCGCTCATCGGCACGGTTCACCGGAGTGACAAAATCCTCATCGCTGCAACCTGTCATTACGGTAATTGCCGGAATCATCACGGCGGCAATATATAATAGTCTGATAATTTTCATCGTCTGCCTCCTTTCTTGCCAAATTTGTAATTGTCAATAAATACCGGGGCATTGCCATGATACCCCACAGCGGACACACCGTTACTGCTGCGGCTTGTACTCGTGAAGTCACGGCCCATGTCGCGGCGGTCAAGCGCATAGAACCGGTCAAGCGAGAACTCCTCACCCGCCAGCTTCATGATACGCTGCACAATCAATTGCCTGCTCCACGTCGAGAAGTAAGGCACATTGTCGTTCATGCATGAATTATACTCCGAGCGATATACTCCCCGCCCATGGAAATAGCCACCTTCGTAAATATCCACGATATCTCCGTATGAGGGATTAAATATAAGATGACTCCACGGTACTTCCCTATACTTGCCGTTAAGCGAAAGATTGAGGGAGAATCCGGAACTTTGCTCTGCGAGCAATTCATTGACATGACCACAGCCCGAACAAGTACATTTACATGCCTGGATGAATTCCGGATGATATATATATTCATCTCCCAGCCAACCTATCCCGTGACCTCCCGCCTCATGCTGTACGAGACCTCTTGCATCGTATGGATAATAACTATCGCTTTTTGTCACTAATGCGCAGAAACTGTCACCCATGCTATATGTCACGCCATCATATATCGCAGTGTTGGCAAGGAGGATTACACCGACTCTCGGCTCGGGACGGTTAATAATCGGAGGACATACCTCGGCGCAATAGTTCATTGCTCCTCCCCAATCGGCGGTTATGCGCAACCCACAGGTCTGCGGCAAAACCGCATGGAATTTCGTCTGTCGCCAATGATTCAAATCTTCCACCCCGCTGTCCTCAGAGAGAGCGACCGCAGTGTAGACATTGAAATATTCACGATAGGTCATGTAAGGTTCCACGGCAAAGAAATATTCTACTTCCTGTCTTATATCCTCAAGCATATCGTCACTCGCTATATCACCGGCATCATAACCGTCACCGACAAAGAAGAGGTCGATACCATCACCTTTCGTTGCCTGCTGAAGAGTGATATATTCATCTTCTTCATACCTGTAATCATACTGCGCTACATCTATTGTGGTTGTATAACCGGCATCACCTTTCAGGCGGAATTCGACTTTACCCTCGCGATTTCCGCTGTTATGCGCCATCTCGTCGACCGTCAATAGCAGTTCACTCTTTTTGTTGCCGGAACTCTTGTCGACATGACACCACGACGGAGCGGAGGCGAGTTCCCACTCGGCATCAGCATTAAGTATGATTTCTTTCTTCCCGCCCCTGTTAAGCACATTGTATTTCGAGGGGCGCGCCACGAAATTACGATAAGCGGCGATTCGCCGAAATTCTTTCCATCCCGGTGCGTTTCTGTAAGCTTCCACACTCTGTTCAGGGACTTCCAGAGTAAAGTTATCTTTATTTACCCCGTAAAATGCCGATTCGTGCAGCAAAGGTGGCTCGACGGCATCGCAATGTATATATTCAAGAGAATAACAATTCTTGAATGCACCTTCACCTATATGTGTTAGTTTTGGAGGAAGCTTGATTGCAGTTAATTTTTCACATTCTATAAATGCAGAATGTTCAATTATCTCTACTTTTTCTGGAATCACCATAGTGTCTGACAGATTCTTACATCTTGCAAAGGAATATGCTTCAACACGAGTCAACGATTGAGGCAATATTATATAGGGTGCGGTACATCCTAAAAATGCACGTTCCCCGATTGCCGTTACCGATTCCGGTATTACAATCCCACTCTTTACCTCCAAATCAGCAAATGCGTAATAACCGATTTTAAGTGGAGATTCAGGAAAGACTAAAGTGGAAATATTTAAACCGCCGAAACCGGTTATATCTTTCATATTTCTCGGCAGTTCGAGCCGCCCAGTAATTCCTTTCATTCCATAAAAAGCTCCTCCACCCTCAAAACTGACAGCATCCACTTCTATCATTTCTTCAGGCAAATGCAGTTCACCGGTAAAATTAGCACAACCGTTAAATGCATTATTTCCCACTTTTTTCAAACTTTTAGGTAAAATCAATGCTCCTGTGAAATTACACCCACGAAAAGCATCATCTCCAATTTCTTCAAGAGTCGACGGTAATGTAAGAGTTCCCGTGAAATTACTATTTGCCAATAACTTACCGCCCGAAATTTCAGAGCTTCCATATATATCATCCCAAAAATTTGAAAATGCGCCACAATCGATAAGTTTGACCCCCTCAGGAATAGTTAAAGCTCCCTCGAGAATTGTACCTCCAAAAGCATAGCGTCCAATGGCGACAAGTTTTTGAGGCAATACTATATGTTTCAGAGTGACTGCGTTGGTCAGGGCTAAAGATGGGATTGAATTTTCATAAAATTCTGAATTACTCATCTGACACTCTCCCTTTATCTCGATTTCTTTTAAATTAAGAGCCTGAATCTTTTTCATATTGTCGCGAATATAATAGAAATCATCTTCGCGCATACTTCCGGTGACTTTAAGATTGACAATATCCGATACATCAATTTTTTGTATCTTCAATGCTTCCTCAAGCGTCTGATTTTCTTCAATATTTACCAAAAGGTATTCCTTTGCAAGCCCGTTATGACTCTCCGCATCGCTCTCCCATGGAGTAATCGCCTCATTGACAAGCTCAAAACAGAAAGTACCGTCGGGCAATCGCTTTGTCACCTCGATGGTGAACTTATGCATCTTCGATGGCACATAAGTCATCGTCTCTGTTTTTCGGAACTGATAGCTCTGCCCGTCAACGGTGATGTCAAGCAACGGCTCTCCCGCATCGACCGATTGAGGGATGACCACCGCGCGGTAATTCTCCTTATAACCGGCAGCAATAATTCCGGTATTGTCGCGGCCGCCGGTAAGCGTTGCTGTTCCGGTGGCAAGGTCAATAAGCGCATCACGTCCAGTACCTGATACGATTACACTCTTGTCGAGAGAAGCCCACTCCCCTTCATCAAATCCTTCACCCTCTATAAGCGTCACCTGGACCGAGGAAAGTATGTGGCGGAATGTCACGGTGACAATCGGTGTTGACGGGGTGACACCTGCCGTCTTGCCCCAAAGGAAGTCAGATGCCTCGTAACCCGACAATCTGCCATCCGATGCCTCGGTAGACTGATTGCGCGCTACTGAAAATGGGTAAGCGTTGACATTATCCACAGCTTCCATGTATGGATAATAACCGTAGAAATCGACCGGCGTACTCTCATCCTTGAAATAAAGCTGCCGGTCGCCGGTCCAAGAGTTAGCGTCTTCATTGAAAGTGAATCTCACATTATCGGCAAGATTGCCCGTCGACGCAAGTGTACCCGGATTACCGTCGGCTCCGAAATTTACTGCATAGATGCCTATCCGGTCACCGTCGGCAAATCCGGAATCATCGGCGCGCGACAAGTTCAGCTGGTCGATATCGGCTTGCAGACGTATCTCTTTTTGCCCGCTATCTACCGTGTCGACTTTGTAGGTGACATCGTCGCTGCACCCCCACAACAGTGACAGTGCGAGGGCGCATGATATGTGATATATGTTAATCTGTTTCATTATTGAGGAATTTCGATTTTGTCTTTGGCGATAAAGTCGTCAAGCGAGGGAGTAAGTCCCGCGCGGCGCATAATCCCCTTATAGATTGCATAGCGCGATATGGTGTTATAATACGGGATATATGTGCTCATGACACTCTGCGGCTCGCTGCGCCACACACCGCGCAGATGATTGTAGCCGCCCTCCCACATATCGACCGTCTGGCTGTATTTGGGATGGAAGATAAACTCCCGCCAGGGTGCTTCATTTATTTTGGAGGAGAGTGTCAGATTATCCAACAATCCCTTACTTTTCATACTATAGTATTCCGGAAGTTTATTGCAAAAGCCGCAGGTACATCCCTTGATATGCTCCATGTGAGTGACATATTCCTCACCTAACCCGGCAAAAGCCGCGCCTCCGGCATAATACTGTACGAGACCTCGGTAGTCATACGGATATACACCGTCAGGAAGAGCTACGCAAGCTATTGAATAGCCCGTATCCGCAAGATAGGACTTACCGTCAAAAGCATCCATATTGGACATAACGACAATCAAAGCATCGTCAAGATTACTATAAGATATATCTCCGGATACTGAGGTTACATAATCAGTCACGACAGGCACTTCAAGCTCCACACCGAAAGTATTCAATCGGTCAAGACGACGGTTCTGCAATGTCGCTACAATATTGTCGGGCGACATAGCTATCGCAGTCGAGATATTGAAATGTGTGCGATAGCTCTTGTAAGGCTCGATAGAGAAGAGATGCTCTACCGTCTCCTCTACTCGCGACAGATAGTTGCCGTTGACAATCTCTTCCGCACTAAATCCGTCACCTACAATGAACAGATTCACAGGCGTTCCCTGAGCCGATGCGCGCTGAAGCCGGATTTCAGTATCCTCGGGATGCTCATAATCATACTGCATTATCTCGCAGTCGGCGGTATAACCGTTGGCAATAAGCTCAAAAACGATTCTGCCGCTACGCTCACCGCCTCCGGAAGGAAGCGGATCGATAGTTACTGTAACCTCATCCTTATATTCACCCTGATCGGGAGAAACATGAATCCACAGTGGAACTTCTTTGACCCGCCAGGGACCTTCGGCATAAAGTACGGTAGAGCGCGTTAGCCCCTTGTTAAGGCATTTTTGATTTGAAAAGCCGAATACAAGTTCGCGATGTGGGGAAATATGCGTAAAATTACTCCATCCTGAAGCATGGCGATAAATGTCAACCGATTCCTCAGGAACTTCCAATGAGCAATGCTCCGTGTCGAGACCGGCGAATACATCATCATATAGTACCGGCGGTTCTTTAGCCAATGAAATCACAGTCATAAGTGCCGGACAATAAGCAAACGCGTATGATCCTATGCGGTCGACATTTTTGCCTATTTCAACATATCGTAAGAATGGATTATCATAGCATGCCTTTCCACCAATTATTGATACATTATCGCCTATTTTCACTTGTTCAATCCTGCATGAGCCAAAAGAGCCTGATACATAATCACATTCTACAAGCGGAGTAGGCGATAAATACTCTATATTTTCAGGTATATTTAATATCCCTGAAAAATTTGAGCCACTGAAAGCACCACGACCTATTATCTGAAGTGAATTCGGAAGCGTTATATCATCAATAAAATTACAACCGGCAAAAGCGTCTTCTCCAATTTCCTTCAAATTAGAAGGGAAATGAATCTCAGAAGCAAATTTTATATTGCTAAAAGCTCCCTTACCAATTTTTGTCACACCGTCATGAAACAGAACTTTTGTACCACCTTTAAGATTCAGTCCATGAAATGCGAACTCAGGTATCTCTTTCAACGTAGCAGGTATCACAATCTCCCCGTCGAAATTATCGCCCAACGCAAGAGCAGACTTACCTAAATACTCCAGATTGGAAGGAAGCATAAATGTGCCATAGGCATTTGTTGCTCCCCAAAAAGCGCTACTTCCAATATATTTCAATTTATTTGAAAACCTGACTTCCAATACTGCCTTACATTCATAAAATCCATCGTGCTCGATTCGTTCAAGAGATGACGGCATAATTATGGTCGCCCCCTCCTTTATACCAGCACAGGCACGGCATCCTATTTCAGTAACTGACTCGGGAATAATTAATGTGGAATTTAACGATAAATCCGTTAAACACCCGCTTCCTAATCGCCATATTCTATCGGGAAGGATTATTCGGCGTAAAGGAGCGTTTCCCGACAGAGGAGGAAGAATGTCATTCCCATATATTCTTTCATACACTGCGCCTTCTTCATCGGTATTTGGTGTTCGGTAATCCTCGACATCGACAATCTTCACATCTTTAAGATTAATCGCCGTTAGCGACAGCATCTCCTCGCGCATCAAGGCAAAGTCATCATCGGTCAGCGTTCCCGTGATTTTCAGATTTTTCACAGTGGCGATATCTATGCCTGCGGCGGCAAGCGATTCACGCAGCTTACCCGGCTCGGGACAGTTGACCACGACATAAGAATTTTCCACAAAGTCATGCGACGAGCTGTCGGCTTCCCAGGGGGAGATTGACTCGCCGACAAGCGTCACCGCATATGCGCCCGACTGCTCTTTCTTGTCGATGCGCAAGGTGAAATTATGAAGTTTTACGGCGGTGTACTCCATGCCCCCGTCGCGGGTATAAGTGTAATTCACCCCGTCGATGGTGATTCCTATGGTACTTTTACCGGCAGCCACTTTCTGCGGCACCACTACGGCGCGGTAACTGTCGGCTGCGTCAGGATTCATCACCACATGGCGGTCGGCGGTGCCGGTTGCCGTGGCAACGCCGGTCGAAAGATTGACCGTGGCAGAGCGTAGGGTGTTGTCAACCGTCACGATACGCGGCAGCTTCGCCCACTCCTCGTCGGTGAATCCGGCACCTTTCTGAAGCATCACCTTCACGCCCGCAAGACGATGGGTAAACACGAGGTTGATGCGTGTACCCGGAGCCACGTGCGCCGACTTCGCCCAAAGGAAATCAGATGCCTCGTAGGCGCTCATGTCGCCGCTGTCGGTAGCCGGTATGCTCTGGTCGGCGCGCACCTCGAAGCTATAAGTCTCGACATCGGCGAGCGCGTTGTTAAACGGATAGTAGCCGTACACATCGACCGGGGTCGACAAGTCGCGCCAATAGATGTCTGTGGCGGTAGACCATGTAGCCGAAGCGGCGTCAAAGGTCACGGCGACATTGTTTGCCTGGTTATCGGTGACCGCAAGGGTACCCGGGCTGCCGGAATCGTAATTGACAACAAACGCCCCGAACCGGTCGCCGTCGGCAAAGCCGCTCTCATCGGCGCGCGACGAGTTGTCCTGCTCAATTGAAGCGGCAAACTCAAAAGCCGTGCGGTCGCCGGCGATTACTATCTCCGGGTCGTCAAAACGGTCGGCACACGACACGACGACCACCGGCGACAGCAGTGCAGCAAGCACGCGTGTTGCCTGTAAATAATTGATTTTCATTGCTGAAATTATGATATGTGATTTTTCCTCTGACACGACAAAGACCGGTCACCGGCAATTCGCCGGCAACTGTCACGTCCTTATAATCATGTTTTTTATTATAGGGATATTTTACCCCCCCCCACATCTTTTACTGCCTGTATATAAGCAAGTTACACCCACGCGACAGTGAGTGCCGTATAATACAGGTATAGCAAGAAGATGTGACATAATGAATTAGTGTTTTGGCAAAAGTATGATATTTTTACTAAAATATAAAAAATACCGTCAATTTTAACATTTCACCATCCCCTTTTACCGCAGTCGCACAAGAATCTCACCCGGATTTTGATGCAGGCGGCTGAACGCCACAATTTTCTTTCCGAGATCTTTTATCGAGCCGCCCATGAGATATACCGCGTCATCTATGATAAGGAAGCGGTCGTGCACATTGGAGCAATGCTTTACATCTATTCGGGGATATTGGGCGTTATGGCGGCGTAAATCATTGCTGATTTGAGAATGACGCGGGTCGGTATAAATTGTTGCAGACACTCCTTCTGCGCGCTTGGTCAGAACTTTCAGTACCGGTCATCGACATAATTGTCAATCAAGACGATACGTATACGCGCCATCCTGATTAAATCAGAGATAAGAGCGTAAGCATCAAATATCTGTCCTTCAAAGAAAAATCCCTCTACCGGTCGCGAATCGCCGCTGTCGAGACGATTCAGCACTTCCTCAATCTTTTTATCTGTGTCGCTCTGATGCTGCTGCAAGAGGAGATGATGATGTTCAAGCGTCTCCAGCCGTTGAAACACGCGGGCATTGCTCATCATAAATCCACGCATGGCGCTGAATGCCCTCATTATCCTTATATTAACCTCAATCGCGGTCTTTGAACGAAGCACACTACTGAGCATCGCCACCCCGTTTTCGGTGAATGCATAAGGCTGTTTGCGCGTCCCTCCCCAACTTGATGTCGCAAATTGCGACATCAAGTTTTGCACTTCTTCTTTGGAAAGTTGAAACATAAAATCCTCCGGAAAACGCTCCAAATTACGCTTAACTTGCTCATTCAGACGTCTTGTGTCAACGCCATAAAGCCGTGCCAGGTCGCTGTCAAGCATCACTTGATATCCGCGCACTTGATAAATCAGCGGTTCAATCGGCAGGGAGAGCGGCTCTGTGTCAGATACCGGGGTCAACCGGCAGTAATCGTCATTTTCATTCATAACGGCAATGGATAGGCAATAAAGTTAATAAATTTATCACGCATTTACTATCAATCTTATCAAAATTTCAATTTTGACACCTAAATTCAATTCAGATGGCTTCTATCAAAGTAAAATTCCGCCCGTCGACTGTCGCCGGTCACGAAGGCACAATCTATTATCAGATTATCCACGAACGCAAAGTGCGCCAACTATTATCACCCTACAAAATATTGCCCGAGGAATGGAACGAATCACGCGCCACGGTGACATGCAGTAAGGAGAGCGAACGCAAAAACATAATCGCCGCCATACGCCGGCAGCTGACCCGCGACCTCGAACGATTCAACAAAATTGACAGGCGCATGGCGACAAACGGCATCTCTTATTCAGTCGACGACATCATCGACGAGTTCAACAATTACATCAAGGAGTACACCCTCACCAACTTCATGGACAGCATCATCGCCCGACTCCGGCAGAACGGCAAGATACGCACCGCCGAGACCTACAAATCGGCGCTAAACAGTTTCAGGAAATTTCTTGAGAACGGTCCGGTAGACACACGCTGCCAACTTGATGCCGACATCATGCTCGACTCTATCACTCCCGACCTGATGGAAGCCTACGAGGCATGGCTGCGTCTGCGCGGAGTGGCGCTTAACACCATCTCGTTTTATACCCGCATACTACGTGCCGTCTACAACCGCGCCGTAGAATATGAAATCATCGAAAACCGCAATCCGTTCCGTCACGTCTACACCGGTGTCGACAAAACCGTCAAACGCGCACTCCCCATAAAGACAATCAAGCGCATCAAGGCTCTTGACCTCACCGTGCAGCCACAGCTCGACTATGCCCGCGACATGTTTCTGCTCAGTTTCTTTCTACGCGGCATGAGCTTTATCGACATGGCGTTTCTGCGCAAGACCGACCTGAAAAACGGCTATGTCACTTATCGGCGCCGCAAGACAGGACAGCAGCTCACTATCAAATGGACCAAGGAAATGCAACATATTCTCGACAAATATCCGCGAAATGCAGGCATCTATCTGCTGCCAATAATCAAGACACCCGGCAACAACGAGCGATATGCCTACCGCAACGCAAGCTACAACATAAACCACAACCTGAAAAAAATCGCAGACATGACCGACATACAAATTCCACTCACTCTCTATGTCGCGCGCCATAGTTGGGCATCGGCGGCAAAAGCGAAAGGTATCCCAGTAGGCATAATCAGCGAGGGGATGGGTCACGATTCCGAAACTACCACCAGGATATATCTCGCGTCCCTCGACACTTCGCTCGTCGACCGCGCCAACTCCATCATTCTCGCATCACTGTGAAATTTCATCATCGGCGTACTTGCCGATGATGAAGGGTTAGCAGGTTAGATATTTTCCTGCGGAAAAAGGTTAGAAGGTTATGAGGTTATAAGGTTATGGGGTATAGGGGTGGATAACCTTCTAACCTCATAACCTTCAAGCTGCAAGCTTGAACAATAACCTTTTTATTTAAGCTCCGCAATGCGGAGCTTAAATAAAAAATCCTTATCTTTGCAAAAACTCGTTTATCATGAAATACATAGTCAGCTTAGTGATGCTCACCCTATGCGCGGCAATGGCGTGGTGTGAAGAGATTCCGTTTAACGGGCTTATAGTCGACGGACAGGGCAACCCTGTCAACAAGGCTAAAATCTGGATTACCGATGAAGGCAGCTACGCATCGACCGACAAACGCGGACGCTTCGGACTCAGCGAGGTCAATCCCGGCGACACCCTCAATGTTAAAATAAAGAAAAATGTCTTCCGCATAGCAGTTGACGGAAGAAAATCAATTAAAATCACAGTCATCGAGACCGGCATAAAGTCGGTCAATGAAGAGCCGGAGATAATGGACCTCGGTTACGGCTATGTAAGCCGACGCGAACGCATCACGGCAAGCTCCGGCATATCCGGTGCGCGACTGCGCGCCACAGGGCAATCCGACATATTGAGCGCGCTCCGCGGACTTGTACCGGGACTTAATGTAAGCGGCAGCGGTCGTCCCGGCGGTGGCGACAACAGTGTCACGATACGCGGAGTCCACAGTATAAATTCATCCAACGAGCCGCTGTACATCGTCGACGAACTGCCGGTGAGTACACTCGAAGGTGTCAACATCCACGATGTCGAGCGCGTGGAAGTGCTGAAAGACGCTCCTATCTACGGCTCGCGCGGCGCCAACGGTGCAATTATCGTCACCACCAAACGCGGGAAACCATAAACACTACAATATCATAAATGAGAAAGCTTAAAAGTACAATTTTGCTGTGTGCGGCAATGACCGCCGTATCGTGCGGTGCCGAAAACCTGTTTCACACAGTTCTTGGAAAGACAGAGGAAGAGACAAAGGAAAAAATCGAAAGCGTCTGGAATCATTTCTTTACGCCGGGTGACCTGTCGGTATATGATGCCGACGGACAGAAAAGTGTCTACTATCTTGCCGGCGACGACAAGGGATTCATCATGGACACCGGCAGCAGCGATGTGCGTACCGAAGGGATGTCCTACGGCATGATGATAAGCGTCCAGCTCGACAAGCGCGATGAGTTTGACCGCCTGTGGATATGGAGCAAGACCCACATGGCATACGGCGACGATACCCCGTGGGACGGCTATTTCTGCTGGCAATGCGGCACCGACGGACATAAAATCGGCGGCAGCAATGCCTCTGACGGAGAGATGTATTACGTCACCGCGCTTTTCCTCGCCGGAAAACGGTGGAACGAGCCTTCATATATCGACGAGGCAAACACGATACTCCGCAAAATAATGTCGAAGACCGGCAATGTCACCGGTGTCTACGACCTTTTTGACCGCGACAGGCAGCTGATCACTTTCGTGCCCGACGATGCGGGTCACGGCTTCAGCGACCCCTCCTACCAGCTTCCGGCATTTCTCGACTACTGGGCGGCGACTGCCGCCACCGACCGCGACTTCTGGAGCAAGGCAGCGACGGCGGCGCGCGACCACCTTATCGCAAGCGCACATCCGGAGACAGGGCTGCACCCCGATTACAGCAACTACGACGGCACCCCCTACCGCTGGCCTCACGCCGGATACGACACTTCGGTCTACATGTACGATGCCATCCGATGCGCAATGAACATCGGTATGGACTATTACCTCACCGGCAAGGACACCACGCGCCAGAGCGAGGTGATGGACCGTATGCTCCGCTTTTTCAAGCGTGACGGGTTTACCCACGGTCACTTCTCAGTCGACGGCAAAAATGCTTTCGGGTCATACTCGCGCGGGATGGAAGGCTCAAACGCAGTCGGGGCGATAGCACTTGCAAAGTCAGACAATCCTGACCGCCGCGCCATCGCCACCGAATTTATTCAGCGATGCTGGGATGCCGAGCCTCCCACCGGAAAATACCGCTACTACGAAGGTATGGTATATTTCCTGTCAATGCTGCATCTGTCGGGTAATTTCACCCTTGATTTCTGACCGCCGGTGCCGTTCATGCCTCGACCGGGTCGAAGCCGATTTCGCGAATCTTCTGGATAACGGCGTCACGGTCATGCTTGCCCTCTACGAGTGCCACCCCTGAAGGGAGGTCGACCGTAACTGAGGTCACGCCCTCGATGCGGGCAAGATTTTTCTCAACTGTAGCCTTGCAGTGTGCGCAGCTCATTCCCTTGATATGATATTCTGCTGTCATGTCGGTAATGTTTTTATGTTTGTTTCTATATCGGTTGTAAATCTGTGAGGCAAATGCAATCACGAGCAGCGTCACAAGTATCGCCGAGCATACCGTGTCAAATACCGACAAGGTTGCGTGAGCGCCGTGACACGCTCCGTGAGCCGCTGCAAGCGGAGCGGTAAACCACTCGCGCGGAAGGAGATAGTCGATGGCGAGTCCGAAGCATATCGCCCCGAGCACTATGGAGCCGAGGTAGACTGCGGCACTGCGCCTGCCCATAGTGCGCGAAATCACGGTGATTGACGCGAAATTGGCGGCGGGTCCCGCCATCAGCAATACCAGTGCAGTACCGGGCGACAATCCTTTGAGCATCAGCGACAGGGCGATAGGTATGGAACCGGTGGCACACACATACATCGGCACAGCGACCGCCACCACGGCTATCATGGCAAGCAGAGGACGGTCGGCAAGCGACACAAAGAAATCGGAGGGGACACACACGGTAATCAGTGCCGCGATGATAAGTCCGATGACGAGCCATTTGCCTATGCTCTGCACCATCTGGAAAAATCCGTAATAGAGCGCCTTCCTGATTTTCGCAATGAGGGAGAGCGACGGCTCTTCCTCATCGGTAGCAGTGTTGAGGCTGCAAGCCTCCTCTTCCCCGGTTACTTTCTCGGCACGACCGACGAGGCATCCGCCGGCAAAAGCGGTGACGAGTGCGGCGACCGGGCGCACTATGGCAAATGCCGGTCCAAGCAGCGAATATGTGGCGGCAATACTATCGACACCTGTCTGCGGCGTGGCTATCAGGAATGAGGATGACGCGGCACTCGACGCACCATTGCGCTTCATGGCGACAGCCGTGGGTAACACCCCGCATGAACACAGCGGCAGCGGTATGCCGAAAAGGGCGGCTTTCACCACCGATTTCCATCCGGAGCCGGAAAGATGGCGGCTCATTACCCTTGCCGGGACAAAAGCGTGAAGCAGTCCCGCTATAAAAAAGCCAAGCAAGATGTAGGGCGACATCTCGTTAAGCATATAGAGTAAAGTATGTAAAATTTCCATGGTGCAAAATTACAACACGACAGAGCCGGTCGCGTTACACAATTTTGCAAAAATGTTGCATTTTGCGTGGTCACGCTTTGTCACTAACTTAAGCGCAAGTGCCATAAATCCACGGAAGGGGATTCATCTTGTTAACCGCGGGTAATGCCGAAGCATACCCGTGGCTCAGCGCCGCTCTCCTTGGCTCAACCCCGAAGCGGGTTGCATAGCCGCTTGATTAGTTCACATTTATGCAACCCGTTTCAGGGTTGTATGACGAGGTAAGACTTGCGTTCCACGGGTGCCCCATTGGGGGCTACCCGCGGTTAACTTTATCTTGCCCATTCCAGGCAAAATCCTTAGCTGTATTGTGTCACACTTTGTCAAGCGGGGTACGACGGGGAGTCCGCTCACGATATTCCGTCGGGGTCATCCCTGTCTCGGCATGAAACTGTCGTGACAAATGCGCGGCACTGCTATAGCCTGTAATGTCGGCAATCTCCGACACTGTCATCTCGCCGTAGGCAAGCAGTTCCTTGACATATTCAATTTTCTGGGCGATATGGTATCGCTCTATCGTGCGCCCCTCATGCTCGGAAAACACTCTCCCGAGTGTGCGGTAATCAGTGGCGAGCCGGTCGGCAAGATAAGCCGACAACTTCACCCTTGTGTTAATGGCAGAATCGCGGGCAAACTGTATCACTTCGCCTTTATTCGCTCCACCAACGATGAATCGCGGTCACGCAACAGTTCAAACCCCTCCTCGACAAGCATCTTGTCAAGCAGAGTCAACTCGTCATCGGAAAGCGGGGCGTCGAGCGTCACGCGCCCCATCGTCACTTGAGCCTGTGGATGACCGAGGCGCGCCATGATGTCGCCCACCACTTTCACGCACCTGTCACACACCATATTTTTAATCGCGATTTCCATCTGCTGCAAAACTAACAAAATTTCCCAATCTGAACAAACCATGCCTCCGGTATTGTTTAATTAAGTGAGCTTGCGAAACTTAAATTTACAACATGATGGAACCTAACTCTCTATGCGGTCACCGTAATATCTCGATGCTCATGGACCTGTATGAGCTGACAATGACCAATGGCTTCTATCTTCTCGGAAAGGGAGGAAAGCCGACTGTTTACGACATGTTTTACCGCCGGAATCCCGACAATGGCGGTTTCACTATCTTTGCCGGACTTGAACAGATGCTGGAGTTTATCGAATGTTTCCATTTCACTGAACGCGACATCGACTATCTCCGAAATCTTGGTCTGTTTGCCGACAAGTTCCTCGACTATCTGCGTGATTTCAGATTCACGGGTGACATATATGCCTTTCCCGAAGGCACTATAGCATATCCCGATGAACCGATAGTGACAGTCGTAGCCCCGCTTATCGAGGCACAGATAATCGAGACTGCGATGCTGTCGCAGTTCAACCATCAGTCGCTCATCGCCACCAAGGCAAACCGCATAGTACGCGCGGCAAGAGGCAAGGAGGTTGCCGACATGGGAGCGCGACGCGCCCACAATGCTGATGCCGCAATCTACGGTGCACGGGCGGCATATATCGGCGGGGTCAGTGCCACGGCAACCGTGATATCGGGAGAAATGTTTGGCATACCGGTGACCGGCACGATGGCTCACAGCTGGATCATGTCGTTTGAATCGGAATATGAGGCATTCAAGGCTTATGCCGAGATATACGGAAGCCGCTCGGTATTTCTTGTCGACACTTACAATACACTCGAATCGGGAGTGCCTGACGCCATACGCGTGTTTCACGATGTTCTCGAACCACGCGGCGAACGCCTGCGCGGCATACGCATCGACTCCGGTGATATCGCATCACTGTCAAAGAAAGCGCGCAAGATGCTCGATGAAGCAGGGATGACCGACTGCCTCATCGTCGCCTCCAATAGCCTTGACGAAGGCACGATAGGGTCAATCTTATCGCAGGGCGGATGTATCGACATTTTCGGTGTCGGCGAACGGCTCATAACCGCCAAAAGCGACTCAACATTCGGAGGTGTGTACAAACTCACCGCCATTGACCGCAACGGAATATGGGAACCCAAGATAAAGATTTCCGACAATGTGACCAAAATCACCAATCCGGGACTGAAAAGCGTATATCGCGTCTTCGACAGCGAGGGACTTAGCGTAGGGGAGCTTATCACCCATCACAGCGACTCGCTTCCCGACCTGTCAAAGCTTGAATGTGTGTCGCCCGACAAACCGTGGCAACATATCAGTCTTGCCGGATGCCGGTTGCGTTCGCTGCAGGTAAAGGTGATGGAACGCGGGCAACGGCTTTATCCCAAAGCTCAGCTTTCCGACATCCGCGACTATGTAACGCGTCAGCTTGCCACCGAAGTTCGCCCCGAGGAGCAGCGTTTCTACAATCCCGATATCCATCCGCTTCTCATGTCTCGCGCCTATTACGACATGAAAGTTGCGCTTCTGCGCAATATCGAGGAGGAAAGCCGACACAATAATTCTTCCCGCTAAGCGACACCGATATCCGGAAGCAGATACGCGAGAAATGTCTCCGTGTCGGTAATCTCGATGCCGGAATGATTGAGCCGTTTGGTCACGCGGTCAATACCCGCCTTTATGTCGGCGTGGGGAATGCCGTAGCTACGTGAAAGCGACCGCAGGTAACGGCGATTCTGCTTTAGCTGAAGTCCGATGCGGATTGTCTTTTCTTCTTGGCTTTCCGGCTTGACGGCATTCTTCGCGGCACTTCTTTTGCTACGACGTTCACGCTGACGTGCCGCGGAAGCGGCGCGTCGGTCAACCGTACACTTTATGAGCATGAAGATAGCATTGGAAATCGCGGGAAGCGGTGTCATCTCGCCAGTATGCTGGTACCGTACTATCGCGTCTATAAGTTGCTGCTGCAATTTCACGGGAAGGAGAGCTATCGCCTGCTTCCACTCGTCATCAAATTTCAATGTCTTTTTCATAGCTGTAAGTTTTATCTGTTTCCGCAAATATACAACCGCCTCCACCCCTCCCAATGTACAAATGGGAAAAAGTTTTCAGTCTTCAATTGAAAGATACAGAGTGACAGAAGGTCATAGGTGATGGATTGATTTTTTTGCATTGATAGTCAGCGCGTAGCGGTAGCTGCCGGAGACACATAAGGACAAAAGGTCTTAGGCAATAAATTTTTCGTTCTGATGGTTTTCTCTGTGAATTTCAATGACTAATAGGGCGCAATTTCAAATATATACTTTATATTTGTAGATAAACCGGTCAGTGACCGGAAATAACTGATAAAATCTGAATACCTTATGCGAAATTTATTGTTTATTCTTTGTCTCTTGTTGACATCAGGAGGACTCTTCTCACGAGCCAATGCTAATTCCTCGCAAAGAAATGTGCCAACTAAGGACTCAACCGTGACAGTCATAGGACGGTTTCTTAAAGGAGAGACATTGGATTATTGGTTTACACAGACTGTGTGGCAAGTGGGAAATAGGGATACTATGAAGCTTATGAGTACAGCCACCAAAACAAGAGTGACAGTTGAGGATTCAACTGCCAACGGTTATAAGATGGGCTATACGTTTTTGGAATTTCTTGGTGACACAGTAGATGATTTTTTTGCCAATAATATACAAAACATGGTGTTGGAAATATGTAATAAACAAATTGTTGGCACAAAGGTGAATTTTGAAACCGATGCACAGGGTCGGATTATAAAATACACTAATTTAGATGATGTCAAGAAGCAAATGAAGTCGTTTTTAGAAGAAACGATGAATGAGTTGTACACAATGCCTGAGTCACAAATTCTAAAATGGAAAGATATTGACGTGAGAGAAGTCGCAAAAAAAATCAATATCAATAGCCTGGTTGACGGGTCTCTTGGATTTCTGCAATTATTGTTCGTATATTACGGTTCGGAGTATAAATTGGGGGAGGTGTTGACACATAATCCGGGTACTGAAACTTCATATGAAAATTCTATATGTACTAATTCTTTTATTTATGATTCTGGATGCTATTTTATTGAAACCATGATTGGCAATAATATTTCTACGGGAGAATTATTAAAAGGAAACGCTCTGATGATGTCTTATGTCAAAACACATTTCTTTCCTGCCGGCATTCCTTTCAAGATAATAAGTGAGGAATCAACTCAGGTAGGAGAAAATAGAACAGTAAGTCAGACTTCAGCTTATTTGGAAGATATGTTTGATCACTCGCGATAGCTTTTCGGCTGCTCCGTGATGATTCCTTACGGAAACATCCGCTTTGGCTCGCTTTCCGTCGGTATCGCTGCGCTCAACCGACGGCTACACATGGATTATCCCCTGACGGGGAAAGAGCTGGCAACCGCAGTTGGGTCTTTAAGGTCGCTAATGTCCTTAGAGTCGCTAATGACATTAATGAACGGCACAGCCCACAAGACGATAATAATGTATTTCTGGCAGGGAATCAGGGTTTGCGGACCAGGTAGGTGAAGAGGTCGAAACGGGTGAAGCCGAGAGCTTCAAGAGTGGCGCGGCTTGCCTCGCGGTCGGAATCATCGTTATGGTTCGGTATCAGCGGGAGGCGCACTATGCAGTCGTGTTGACGCCCGGCATCGGCAATCAGGCGGAGATTATCGATGACACGGTCGTTTGACTGCCCCGTATAGCTGCGGTAAATGTCGGGATTCATATCCTTGATGTCGATAATCAGGGTGTTGACCACCGGAAGCAACGCCTCGATGGAGGCTGACGGTACATTGAGCGATGTCTCCAGATTGAGGCGCCAAGCCTCACCGCAGAGATTGCGGAATTCACGGATAAACTGCGGACGCATGCACGGCTCCCCTCCACCGAAAGTCACGCCCCCGCCGGTGGCAATAAAATAAAGTTCGTCAACGCGGGTCTCGGCATATAGCTCGTCAGGCGAATAATCGCGGAAGGACTTGTCATCGCCCAATGACTGCGGGTTAAGACAATACCGGCAGCGGAGCGGACAACCATGAAAAGCGACAAGCGTGGTAACGCCATCACCATCAGTGGAGAGACGATGCCGTGCAATGCCGATTATCTTAGCCCGCTGCTTTTCCATAAGTCCATAATCCGTTACCCGACGAAGTTACAACAAAATTCCGTAACCTTGTGCCCCTCGCCAATAAAAATCTCCTCGCTCCAGTACAATAAAGACTTGCCACATCTCGGGAAACAGATTCCAATATTATATTGTTATTGTAATATATTTGAATTAACTTTGCAGCCAAAAGTAATATAACCATGGATATAGCATTAAAGAAAAATCAAAGTTTCCGCCTCCCTGTAGAACTAATCGAAAGATTAAAGCAACTTGCAAAGCGTCAGAATCGGAGTCTTAACAATTACGTCGAGACATTACTGCTTGACGCAGCTTATCATGAGCCCAATGCCACAACTATAGCAGCCATGAAAGAAGCAGAAAGCGGCATCCTTCGAAATGCCCCCGCACTCAACATGACCTCTATTGAAGCGATGGAAAAATCAATGGGACTATGAAGAAACTAAAAGCCTCATCGCAATACAAAAAGGACTATAAACGATTTCGTAATAACCCAAAGAAAATTGGAAAGCTATTCAGCGTACTTGAATTATTAAAAAACGAGCAATCACTTCCCGAAGAAAATCGCCCACACATGCTCACAGGCAACTATGCCGGTCACATGGAATGTCATATCGAAGGAGATTTTCTATTGATATGGTTTGATCCTGAATCTGATGAAATAGACCTTGTCCGACTCGGTTCACATTCAGAACTATTCGGATAATTTCCTTTTAGTTCAGTATTTTGTTCGCGCCACATCTTTGCCGTCATTCCAAACATAGCCACACCGAAAGATTTAGCAGGTATTGGTCAAATAAATTTGGTGCAACTCCCGATTTATGTGTAAATTTGCTGTAATGAAGGTAAAGATATGGATTGCGACAATAGTGTTTGCGGCGGGAGTCATCGCTGCATGCATATTTTTTGTCAACACTCGCCGGGCGGTAAAGGCGGTCAATGTTGACGAAGATATGTTTCCGGTGCGCGGTCTTGACCTGTCATCCCATAACGGAGACATCGACTTCGAGCGCATAGCGGGCGATTCAATCGACTTCGTGATGCTGAAAGCCACCGAGGGCACCAGTTTCAAGGACCCGCGCTTTCACTCCAACTACCTTAAGGCACGGAAGGCAGGCATAAAGGCTGTCGGCGCATATCACTTCTTCCGGTTTGACACCGACGGCGAGATGCAGGCAATCAACTTCCTCAACTCCCTGCGAGGCAAGACGCTCGACCTTCCGGCTGTAATTGACCTTGAGGAATGGAGCAATCCCGCAGGCATACCCACCGACGACATCGTGAAACGCCTGCGCGCGATGATCGGGTGTCTTGAACGTAACGGACACAACGTGATGTTTTACACCAATAAAGATGGCTACGAGCGTTTCCTCAAAGAGCGTTTCGAGGAATTTCCACTGTGGATATGCTCGTTTACCGACCCGCCTCTCGATGACGGCAACACCAGGTGGTCGCTCTGGCAATACAGCCATCAGGGGTGGACCGAGGCGTGTAGCTCGGAAGTCGATCTCAACACCTTCAACGGCAGCCATGAGGAATGGCAAAACTGGCTGAAAGCATCAACATTCTGACAAATACAAACAAGCAAAATATACACTGCATTATGGACTATCAGATATTTCCTCCTGAAGAGATTACAGACGCCCGGATAACCCTGCCGCTGTCAAAAAGCATCAGCAACCGCGCCTTGATGATAAACGCACTCACCGGCAACAGCGGGTCGATAAAGGAAGTGGCGAAATGCGACGACACCGATGTCATGCAGAAAGCACTTCTATCCACCGGCAGTGAAATCAACATAGGGGCGGCGGGTACTGCGATGCGCTTTCTCACCGCTTACTTTGCCATGCAGGAAGGTCGCGCGGTCACTCTCGATGGCAGTGACCGTATGCGTCAGCGTCCTATCGCACCGCTCGTCGACGCTCTCCGCGAGTGTGGCGCCGACATCACCTATCAGCAACAGGATGGATTTCCCCCACTCTGCATAACCGGCAAGAAACTCGCGGGAGGAAGCATCACCATCGACGGCTCTGTCAGCTCCCAGTATATCTCGGCACTTCTCATGGTGGCACCGCTCATGGAAAAGGGACTGACACTCACCCTCACCGGAGATATAGTGTCGCGCCCTTACATACTCATGACACTCGGACTCATGAAACAATGGGGAGTGGAAAGCGAATTTTACGGCAACACCATCACAATAGCCCCGCAGATGTATCGCGCAATCGACTTTACGGTCGAAGCCGACTGGTCGGCGGCATCATACTGGTTTGAGACAGCTGCATTTTCTTTCGGCGACATCAAACTGCTCGGACTGGAGCGAGACTCACTGCAGGGCGACAGCCGTGTAAAGCAATATTTCTCCAATTTCGGCATCGAGGCTGAGTGGGATGGCGAAGGTGCACTTGAGCTCAACGCGTCGCCCGACATCACACCGCGACTCGTGGCTGACATGTCGGATTGCCCGGATCTTGCACAGACCGTCATCGTCACCTGCTGTGTGCTCAATCTTCCGTTCCATATCACCGGGCTTTCCACCCTGAAGATAAAGGAGACAGACAGGCTCGCGGCACTCTGCGCCGAACTGCGCAAACTGTCGTTTGTCATCGGACAGCCCGACGACAGCACCCTTGAATGGGAAGGCGCCCGCGCCCCGGTCGACAGAGAGACACCTCTCGCCATCGACACCTACGACGATCACCGCATGGCTATGGCATTTGCCCCGGTGGCACTCTTCTTGCCCGGCATCGTGATACGCAACGTGGAGGTGGTCAACAAGTCATATCCCGAATTTTGGGACCATCTGCGTCAGGTAGGGTTCACGCTTCAGGAAATCAAACCGTCAGAAGTGGAGGAATAAGCATGGAGGTAAGCCTTATCATACTCGGCGCGCTTGTCGCCGTCGGACTGATATTGTATCTTCACGACCGCCATTCGCGCAGGAAAGCGGCTGCCGAAGGTGTCGAGGAGCCGGCTTTCAACGAGCCGGAAGAGCAGTGCTGCGGCATGCACATCACCTGCGAGCGCGACTCCCTCCTCGCCTCGGTAAGCGACAAAATCGAGTATTACGACGATGAGGAGCTTGACGCGTATATCGGCAGAAAAGCCGACGATTACACCGACGAGGAAATCGAGCAGTTCCGCGACGTGCTGCTGACCCTCCTGCCGGAAGACATCGCCGGATGGGGCAGAAGCATCCAGCTGCGCGGCATAGAGCTGCCGTCGGCGGTCAAGGAGGAGCTGCTGATGATCGTAGCCGAGGCTCGCCGTGAAGCAAACATAGTGCAATAACCTGTCAGCGATGGAGTTTCTACAATATACATTTTTTCAAAACGCGCTTGCGGGCATCATAATCATCAGTATCGCCGCCGCAATCATCGGCACCTACATTATAAGCCGCCGCATGGTGTCTATTACCGGCGGTGTCACCCATGCCTGTTTCGGCGGTCTCGGACTCGGCTACTATCTCGGCATCAGTCCCGTCGCCACCGCGGCAGTCTTTGCCGTCGTGTCATCACTTGGGGTAGAATGGATGGCGGGTCGCTACAAGGTGAGGGAAGACTCGGCGATAGCGGTCATCTGGTCACTCGGCATGGCGGTGGGCATACTGTTTGTATTTCTAACGCCGGGGTATGTACCGGAGCTTAACACCTTCCTTTTCGGCAACATCCTCACCATCACCGCTTCCGACCTGTGGCTTTTTGCCGGATTCACAGCCCTGCTGCTTGCTTTTTTCCTCGCGTTCAGACACACCATCATCGCCTGCGCCTTTGACCGCGACTTCGCCAAGGTAGCGGGACTCCCCGTAAAGTTCATCAACTACGCCATGACAGTGTTTGTGGCTGTGAGCGTAGTGCTTACTATCAGGCTGATAGGCATAATGCTCCTTCTTGCCATGCTGACAGTGCCTATACTTATCGCGGAAGTGTGGTGCAAGCGTTTCATGTCGATAATGCTCGTGGCGATGGGAGTGTCGCTCGCCTCGTCGCTTGCGGGACTGCTCCTGGCAACAGTAATTGATGTGCCCTGCTCGGCTATAATCGTGCTGCTGCAGATTGCCGTATATGCCATGGCACGTCTGTGTGCCGATATCATTACACGCCATCTTGTGCAATAATCGGCGGTATCGGGCGTTATTCTATAACGTAAGCCAATATATTAAACGTGAAAAAGTTAACACTGATAATACTACTCCTTATTTCGGTAGCCGTCGTGTCGTGCGGTCCGCGGAAAAACACCGCCATGTCACGTAATTATCAGGCTTTTATCACCCGCTACAATATCTACTACAACGGCGACGAGCATTACAAGGAGACGATGAAGACGCTCGAACGCGGATATGAAGATGACTATTCGCGGCTGCTTTTCATCCATCCTACCGATGCCCGCAAAGACCCCGACGCGCCACAGCCCGCCGGCGATTTCACCCGCTCTATAGAAAAAGCGCAGAAAGCAATCCAGCTAAGGTCAATCAAGAAGAAGCCGGCAAAGAAACCCGGCAAATCAACCGACCCGGAATACAAGGCATGGATGAAACGTGACGAATACAACCCCTTCATCCACAATTCATGGATGCAGATGGGACGTTCACAGTACAACAACGGTGACTTTCTCGGCGCGGCATCAACATTTTACTACATCGTAAAGCATTTCACCTGGCTTCCCAACACCATCACCGAGGCAAAGCTCTGGCAGGCGCGCTCCTATCTCGCTATGGGATGGGACTACGAAGCAGAGAATATCGTGACCAAGATACCGGAAAAGGCACTCGTCAACGGTGACCTGCAAGGACTTTACAATATGGTGTACGCCACCATGCTTCTGCAGTCTCATGACCCGCTGAAAGCAATCCCATACGTAGAAAAGACCATAAAGCACTCGTCAGGGCTTCAGAAGTCGCGTCTGTATTTCCTTCTTGGTCAGCTACAGGCACGCGCAGGAAACAAAGATGCCGCTTACAAGGCTTACAAGAAGTCGGCGGGATCGCAAGTGTCATACCGCGCCCAGCTCAACGCCCGCATAAAGCAGAGCGAAGTCTACTCCGGCACCAATGTGGAGCCGGAAGTCAAGGCGCTGCGCCGCATGACGCGCTACGACCGCAACAAGCCGTATCTCGACCAGATATATTATGCCATCGGCAACCTCTACCTGTCGCGCGGCGATACTGTAAAGGCAATCGATAATTATAAACTCGCTGCAGAGAAGTCGACGCGCAACGGCATCGACAAGGCAATCAGCCAACTGCAGCTCGGTTCTCTCTACTTCGACCGTCACCGCTACGACCTCGCGCAGCCTTGTTACGCCGAGGCTGTGCCGTTGCTGCCCGAAAGCTATCCCGGCATCGACTCCCTGCGCGCCCGCAGCGATGTGCTCGACCAGCTCGCGCTTTATTCTCAGAATGTTACACTCAACGACTCGCTACTACGCCTGTCGGAGATGACTGAAGAGCAGCAGCTTGCCGTGGTCAACAAGATAATCGACGAACTGAAGAAAAAGGAGGCGGAGGAAGCTGAAAGGCTGAAGCGTGAGGAGTATCTCGCACAGCAGCAGGGCAACAGCAACGTGCAGAACAACGGCAACGCCGCCTCTGCACCCACCACCTTCACCATGAACACCGACGATTCATGGTATTTCTACAACACGGCGACCCGCAATGCCGGAAAGACCGACTTCCAGAAACGCTGGGGATCACGAAAACTCGAAGATGACTGGCGACGCCGCAACAAGGCATCGTTCAGCTTCAACGACTTTGACAGCGAAAGCAGTGATGACGAGGACAGTGCGTCAGAGGAAGCTGCCGAAGGTGAAGAAGGGAAGAAAGAAGAGGACACCGAGAAGCAGAACGACCCGCATTTCCCCGAATACTATCTGCGGCAGATACCCTCGACTCCCGAGGAAAAGCTCACCGCCAACGACATCATACAGGAAGGAATGTACAATATCGGCTTGATACTCAAAGACCAGCTTGAGGCATACAACGACGCTTCCGACGAATGGCTTGACCTTTTGGGACGCTATCCCGACAACATCTACCGCATGGATATATACTACAATATGTATCTGATGTATATGCGCGCCGGCAACAAGCCGCTTGCCGAGCGTTACCGAGCCTTGATGCTCAGTGATTTCCCGGAATCGAAATATGGCATGGCGATGCGTGACCCCGACTATCTCGACAAGCTGCGCGACATGGAGAGCGACCAGGAACGGATGTATGAATGCGCCTACGAGGCATATCTCGACAACCGCAACAGCGAGGTACACGCCGCTTATCGCGAGATGATGAAAAAATACCCGCTGAGCAAGATAATGCCCAAATTCATGTTTATCGACGCTCTCAGCTATGTCTCGGAAAATGACCAGGAAAGTTTCCGCGCGGTGTTGAAAGAGATGCTCGAACGCTATCCTGAGACCGACATCACACCCGTCGCATCATCCTATCTGCGCGGACTCGCACAGGGGCGCAAGCTACACAGCGGTGCCACCAACATGCGCGGAATGATCTGGGATCTCCGTCTTGGCAACGACTCCACGGCAATGTCGACCGACTCTATAGCCTTTGACCTCAATCCCGCTGAGCCACAGCTGCTTGTGCTTGTGTATCCCACCGACGAGGTGTCGGGCAACCAGCTCCTCTTTGACGTGGCGCGTCATAACTTCGGAGCGTTTGTAGTAAAGGATTTTGACCTTGAGCCGATGAATTTCGGGCGTCTCGGTTTGCTTCTTGTAAAAGGATTTGCTAACTTTGAGGAACTTATGCATTACCGCAAGGTCATGGAAAGCGACGCCGACCTCGTGCTGCCGCCTCAAGTGCGTCCGGTGATGATAAGCGTAAAGAACTTTGACACCCTCCTGCAACACGGAAGCACATTCGAGGATTATTTCCGGTATGTCGACCAACAGGCGGCTGAAGCGCCTGTCGTCACCGCTCCGGGCGATGTGGAGACTGATGACATGTATTACGATGCCATCGTAGGCGACCGTCCCGAAGAGCCGGGCGAAGAAGACGCTGAAGAAGCAACAGAAGCAACTATGGAAGCGACAAAGACCGTGCCCGAACCGGAACCGGCACCGCTGCCGGAATCTGAACTACAGCAAGTGGATACGGAGCCGCAAGAACAACATGAGCCGAAGTCACAGCCTGAGCAAGTTCAGCCGCAAGTTCAAACCGATGAGCTCCGGGAGCCAAGCCGAGTGCAAGAAGCCCCCGTGCAATCGACCCCGCAGCCACAACCGGTACAGCCGACTCAACCCGAGCCCCAACCGGAAGCTGAGCCGCAACCGCAACCCGCGCCGCAACCGCAGCCCGCTGTAACCCCGCAACAGCCGGTCGCAGCGCCGGTTTATCCTGAATATCCTGCCGGATCGGAGGGTGACGATGATTTATTGGATTAAAAAGACCCGATTATGGACCGGTACAATATATTATGGGCCGACGACGAGATTGACTTGCTGAAGCCCCACATACTGTTTTTAAAAAACAAAGGATATGACGTGACCACCGCCAACAGCGGCAGGGATGCGCTCGACCTTGTTGAGTCAAACCGGTTTGACCTCATCATACTTGACGAAAACATGCCCGGATTGACAGGGCTGGAGACACTTGCACAGATAAAGCAGCTTGTGCCACTCACCCCCATCATCATGATTACCAAGAGCGAGGAGGAAAACATCATGAACCAGGCAATCGGCAACAAAATAGCCGACTACCTCATCAAGCCCGTCAACCCCAGCCAAATACTGCTTTCGATAAAAAAGAATCTCCATTCCGAGCGCCTCGTAAGCGAACAGGCGGCAACCGACTACCGGCAGGAGTTCAACAACATATCCACGCTGATAAACGACTGCCGCACGATTGAAGACTGGTATGACCTTTACGGGAAACTTGTGTTCTGGGAACTGGAACTTGCTTCAGCCGATACGAGCATGGAAGAACTGCTGCGGATGCAGAAAGATGAGGCAAATTCGGCGTTCAATAAATTTGTACGCAAAAACTATGAAAGCTGGGTGACCGGCAGCGACCATCCGCTCATGAGTCCGGAGATATTCAAGAAACGCATATTCCCGCTGCTCGACAAGGGGGAAAAGGTGTTTTTCATCGTCATAGACAATTTCCGCCTTGACCAATGGCGGTCGGTCAAGCCGCTTCTTTCCGACATATTCACCTTCGAGGAGGAACTGTACACCTCCATACTGCCGACGGCGACCCAATATGCCCGCAACGCCATCTTCTCCGGACTGATGCCTCTTGACATATCCAAGATGTTTCCCGACCTGTGGGTCGATGAAGATGAGGATGAAGGGAAAAACCTCAACGAGTCGCCGCTGATTGCCACACAGTTTGAACGGTTTCGCCGCAAGGTGAAATTTTCCTATAACAAAATCAACGATTCCGCAACGGGAGAAAAACTGATACGCGAGTTTTCCAACCTCGAAAGCAATGAGCTGAACGTACTGGTAATCAATTTTATCGACATGCTCTCTCACGCCAGAACCGAGTCAAAGATGATACGCGAGCTTGCCGCCAACAACGCCGCCTACCGTTCGCTTACCGAGTCATGGTTCCGCCATTCATCGGCACTGGAACTATTCCGCAAAATCGCCGAGAAAGGTTACAAAATCGTGCTCACCACCGACCACGGCACTATCCAGGTCAATAACCCGATAAAAGTGATAGGCGACCGCAACACCAACACCAACCTCCGCTATAAGGTAGGCAAGAATCTGAGCTACAATCCGAAGCAAGTATATGAGATAAAACATCCCGAACGCTACGGACTCCCCTCGCCCAACATATCGTCGACCTACATTTTCGCGTCGGGTCATGACTTTTTCGCCTATCCCAACAATTACAACTACTACGTGCAATATTACTCCGGCACATTCCAGCACGGAGGCATATCGCTCGAAGAGATGATCATACCGCTTATTACATTAACCGCAAAATAACCGACTTCAAATATGGCTACTACAAAGATTCTTATACCCACCACCGCCGACCTCGACAAAGCCGCCGAGGAATTTATCGACATCATGGGCGACTACACCGTGTTTGCCTTCTACGGCGACATGGGTGTGGGCAAGACCACTTTCATCTCAGCCCTCTCAAGGGCACTCGGCGTTGAGGAAGACCCGACAAGCAGTCCGTCATTTGCCATCATCAACGAATACCGTTCCGACACCACGGCTGAACTCATCTACCACTTTGACCTCTACCGTCTCGAATCACTCGAAGAAGCATTTGACATAGGCGTGGAAGACTATTTCGACTCAGGCGCACTCTGCCTCATAGAGTGGCCGGAACGCATAGCCGACATACTTCCCGACGACACCGTTCGGGTCGACATCAAAGAGCTTCCCGACGGGTCACGCGAACTTACCGTCACTGAACCGGAGGAATAATGAGCCTTACGACCGGAGCCTATATACTTGCCGCCATCTTCACAGGTTGCGGCATATTCTCTATTGTAGCGGCAATAGCGGGATGGAAATGGTTTTTCAGCAACATGAATGTGAGGGTACTCACATTCCGCATGAAACGAAGCCACGCCCGATGCCTCTATTTCGCGCTCGGCATTGCCATAATCGCGATGGGATGCTATATGTTTACAACCGTATGATGTCATGAGCCGAAATATAATCAGACTTGAGGAGTGCGACTCCACTAACACTTACCTGTCGAAAATAGCACGTGAATCGCCCCACGGGACCGTGGTGATAACCACGACACAGACAGCGGGGCGCGGACAACGCGGCAACAGTTGGGAAGCTGAACCGGGCAAAAATCTAACCTTCTCACTTCTGCTGAAACCGGAGAACGTAGCGGCGCATGACCAGTTTTACATATCGGAAGCGGTGGCACTCGGCATCGCTGACGCTCTGCGTCACTATCTTGACGGCTTTCCGGTCAGCGTCAAATGGCCTAACGACATCTATGTCGGTGACAGGAAGATATGTGGCATATTGATTGAAAACAGCCTTTCAGGCAACACCATCGGGCACTCCATTGCCGGCATAGGAATCAACGTGAACCAGCGCGAGTTCAAGAGCGACGCCCCCAATCCGGTATCGGCAGTCATGCTTACCGGTAAAGAACTTCTGCTGGACGAAGTGCTGACCGAAGTCATCAATGCAATCTACGGTCGCCTCTCAGAGCCGCTCGACCTGCGTCATGCCGACTACATGCAATCGCTCTGGCGACGCGATGGAGGGAACTATCGTGACACCGCCACCGGCGAAGAGTTCAGTGCGGTAATAACCGACGTGGCGCCCACGGGTCACCTGTCGCTTCTCGACTCCTTCGGTAACACCCACACCTACGCCTTCAAGGAAGTAACCGCCCTCCTCTAACCCAACGATAATCAGAGTGGAACTATATATAAAATGCCAGCAACAAAAAAGAGCGGTTTGTGACCGCTCTTCCAATCGACTACTGTCGGTTTCTAAAATCGTTGCTTTCGCACTCGAAGTATTTCGTTAAAGAGGAAACTACTCTTGTGAATACAAAGTTAAGAATATAATTCATATTCAACAAACAACTAACCTCAGTTTTAGCCTAACGGGTAATTATGCTGATTATTAGCAGCATACCAATTTATGATGTACTAAATTCGTACTATTTAGGCAATTCGCAGAAAACAAACAGGAACGATTTATTGATAATTTGCGGTCGTTAACATTACTTATTTGCCTTGATTTTCCCTTTTCGTTGATAAGTGAGGATGATTTAGGGGTGCTGATGAAAAGATAATATGATAAGGGCATTTCTCTTTTGCTCCGCATATATTTATAGGTTTGGTTCAGTATATATGTATATATCTAAGACTGAACCAAACTTATTTTTCGCCAGCCTATTGACATGAACCGCAAATTGTTGTAACTTTGCGGTTGATTGGGAGGAGTCCCATCATTACATTTTGAAAAAAGAAGCGTTATGTCTTCTTCTTGTGTGTGAAAAGCGTCGGAAACTATTTCACCTATAGACAAGAGTTGGCTTAACGGTCTTCACGCATATGCGTGGGGCTGTTAATTCCCACATCTGTCTATAAAGGTATTCCGACCACCTTCACACTAAGACGTGGCATTACAGTTCCACGCTTGAGCCGATGATTATTTGTTATTGTGTTGAAAACCAAATATATTTATCGGGAACTATATAGTTATGATACCATATAGTTCCCGATAATTGTAAATGTTAGCCTATTTTTTTCTGTGCAACCTCTATCGCATTGTGTTTTAATTCGTCTTCATCCTCTACCGCATCTAATACTTTGTCTGCTAACCA
>QAMW01000008.1 GCA_003150235.1 Bacteroidales bacterium | reverse complement strand
GAGGGATTCGAACCCCCGGAGGTGTGACCCTCAACGGTTTTCAAGACCGCCGCAATCGACCACTCTGCCACCTCTCCTCTGAGATTGTGAGTGCAAAGGTAGCGACTATTTTTGATATATGCAAGCGGTCGGGCAGAATTTTTTGCTTAGGAGGTTAAATTAGGTGATTAGCGGTCGAAGATGCGGTCGGCGGGGGTGACTTGGGTGGGTACGCCGGCGGTGCCGCCGATGTGGCAGTCGTTCATGGTGACCCCGGTGGTGTTGGAGAAGCTGACACCGATTTTTGCATCGGCCGCCTCCACACCTTGTAGCTCTACGTCAGCCACCGGCTTTTGAGGAGTGCCCTGCACCACGAGTGCCGCAGCCGATGCCTTATCGCAGCGCAGCCCGTCGACATATATCCCGCTGATAGTAGAGAAATGGTCGTTGTCAAGTCCCTCGCCGGCATATTGACTTGTGACATAGAAGAGGTCCTCGACTTCACCGAATGTGCAGTTGTGGACAAAGATGTTTTCCACAAATCCCCCGCGGTCGGGGTTGGTCTTGACGTAGATGCCGCGCTTGCAGTATCCCGCATAGTCGCAATTCTCGATTACGATGTTGCGCACACCGCCTGACATCTCGCTGCCTATCACTACGGCGTGTAGTCCTTTGAAGTGGCAGTTGCGTATCACGATGTTTTCGGTCGGCGAGCCGAGAGCCCATCCGTCGTTGTCGCGCCCGCTCTTGATGGCGATATTGTCGTCGCCGTTGTCAAAGCAGATATCCTCGATGAGGATGTCGCGCGAACATTCCGGGTCGATGCCGTCGTTGTTGATGAGCTTGGCATCGTAGCGCAACGAGCGGCAGATGATATTTTCGCTTTTGAGCAGATGGATGCACCAGAATGGCGAATTGATGATTTTCACCCCTTCGAGGGTAATGTCGCGGCAGTTGTAGAGCTGCAATAGCTGCGGACGCAGCCAGTAGCCGTCGCCAAACACGCGTGTGCTGACTTCCGCCCCATTGTGGTTCATGTCGCGGCTCAGCTTCTGCCCCGCTTTCTGCAGCTTTTTCCATGTGGCGAAGGTCGACATGGCGTTGCCGTCGATTGTGCCTTTGCCTGTGATTGCCACGTTGTGCAGTCCGTAGCCGTAAATCATCGGGGAATAGTTGTAAAGAAACGTGCCCTCCCAGCTCGTACTGACGAGCGGATAGCGGCTTGGGTCGGGGTCAAATTTCAGTGTCGCGCCCTCGGCAAGGTCGATACACACGTTGTTTGTCAGTGTTATCGGCCCGCTGATGAAATATGTTCCGGCAGGCACGGTGATCTTTATTCCGCCCGGAGTGCGGTCAGCTTTGCGCATTGCCTTTTCAAATGCAGGGCGGCAGTCGGTGACGCCGTCGCCCTTGGCTCCGAACCGCGTTATGCTTACGACGCGGTCACTTACTGTGGCACCGTTGACGCGTGACAGGATGCTGTCGCGTAACGCATCGTGGCGTGACCGGATGGATTGATTCGCCGACATGGCGTGGAACGTGGAAAGTGCAGCGATTATGATGGCTGCGAAAAGATGTTTTGTCATGGTGTATATTCGGTTGGTTTTTAGCGGTTGTGGAAATATTGGCTTTGCAGTGCGGTCCATGTGCCGTATTCCTCCGGGGTCTTGAACGCGGAGTGCGGTATGAGCAGTATGCAATATTTTCCCGTGTCGAGGTGATACGCGATAAATTGCGATGTCACTTTTATCGCCTTGACGCGTGACCATGCTATTATGTCGTCGGGTCGTGGCGGTACATCCTCGGCAAGAGGTTCATAGATTAAGCGTAGCCCGTCGGCGGTCATTTCCGCGCGGTGCGACAGTACGGTCATGCGGGCTTCCGGAGCAAGCGCATGGTAGAAATAGACGGTGATCATCATCGGAGGAAGTACGACAAACACCATCATAAGCGCAATCAACAGGAATTTGATGTCGACTGCGGCGGCAAGCACCAGGCATATCGCCGGCGGGAGTGCCATTATCCACCAGTTGCGGCGACACCATTGTTTCATTATGTATGTGGCGAGCACAGAGGGTCCCACTTTGTAAACTTCAGTAGTCATAGTGCTGCCAAAGATACGAATAAGTCGAGCGTAATGCCAAATTTATTTGAGCATTACCGAGCGAGAGTATCTAAGACGTAGTCAAAGATACGAATAAGTCGAGCGTAATGCCAAATTTATTTGAGCATTACCGAGCGAGAGTATCTAAGACGTAGTCAAAGATACGAATAAGTTTTGAGTTGTCAGTTCTCAGTTTGCAGTTTTCAGAGGGTAGAGATACATATGGACAGAGGGCCGGAAGTGACAAGTGAATTTTCCCGTTAGGGATAATCTGTTTGTAGCCGTGGGTTGAGCGAAGCGAAACCCACGGGATGATGGTCAATAGGTACGTTTCTGAAAGAATCATCTCGGAGCAAGATTGATGATTCCCTGCGGGAAACATTCTGCTTTTGCTTGTTTACCGTCGGTATCGCTTCGCTCAACCGACGGCTAAATAGGGATTATCCCCTGGCGGGGAAAGAGTTTTCAGATGTCAGCGCGTGGCATGGGTTGCGGGTGAGCTTTCACTCGCCTTTACGGCGATTTGTGAATCAGAAGATAGAGTTTTCAGATTTCAGTTTTCAGTTGAGAGATACAGATGGACAGAGGGGCGGAAGTGACAGATTGATTTTTTGCCGTCAGGGAGACGATGTAGTAACCCATAACCTTTTAACCCTATAACCTTCACAACTGCGGGCACAGTCGTGAATAATGGACATATTGTGTCCGAAAACGGACAGGAGCGAAAATGGTTTAGGGTTGATGGTTAATGGTTTAGGTTTTTGGCACGGTTAATGCAACTTCTATTGGCAAAAAATAATCTAATAAACGAAATGGACAGAGAAATACCAAAAGAAGAGCGTCAGCGCATGAAGCGCAAACGGTATGTCACTATCGGATGCACGGTGGCGGCGATTGTTACCGTGGTGGCGGTGATCATGATGCTTACGCGTTCAAGCGTGTCGCGCAAAGATCTTGTGATAGCAACGGTCGACCATGGCACGATACAGTCATCGGTGAGTGCCAGCGGAAAGGTGGTGCCGGCATTTGAGGAAATCATCAACTCCCCGATTAATACCCGCATAGTCGAGGTGTACAGCAAGGCGGGCGACAGCGTGGATGTAGGCACACCGCTCCTGCGCCTTGACCTGCAGTCGGCGGAGACGGAGCTTGACAAACTGCGCGACCAGATTGAGATGCGTCGTCACGAGCTCGAACAGCAGCGCGTCAACAATGCCACTCAGCTGAGCGACCTCGAAATGCAGATAAAGGTAAAGGCGATGACGGTCGACCGCATGGAGGTTGAGTTGCGCAACGAGCGTTATCTCGACAGTCTCGGCTCGGGGACCGGTGACCGTGTAAGGCAGGTCGAGCTTCAATACAATACCGGCAAGCTGGAATTAGAGCAGATGCGCCAACGGCTTGTCAACGAGCGTAAGGTGAGCGACGCCAATCTGCGCCTGAAAGAACTCGAACTTAACATCACCGGCAAAAACCTCGGCGAGATGCAGCGCACACTCGATGACGCACAGATACGCTCCCCGCGTAAGGCTACATTGACCTACATCAACAATCAGGTAGGACAGAAGATAGCAGAAGGCGAGCGCATAGCGATAATCTCCGACCTCACTCATTTCAAGGTCGACGGCGAGATTGCCGACAGCTACGGCGACCGCGTGACGGTGGGCAGCGATGCCGTTGTGCGCATAGGCAAGGAGCGTCTTTCCGGAAAGGTAAGCAATGTCACCCCGCTGTCACGTAACGGCGTGATATCGTTCACTGTGCAGCTCGACGATGACAGCTACAGCCGCCTGCGTTCCGGACTGAAAACCGACGTGTATGTGATGTGCGACGTGATAGAGGATGTGACACGCGTAACCAACGGCTCATTTTACACCGGTCCCGGCGAATACGAACTGTTTGTGCTCAATGGCGACGATGAGCTCGTGAGACGCAAGGTTAGACTCGGCGACAGCAATTTCGAGCATGTCGAGGTGAAGAGCGGTCTTGAACCGGGTGACCGCGTGGTGATAAATGACATGAAAGAGTACAACACCAGAAAAACTATAAGGATAAAATGATGGATTTCAGGAAAATAATAAGGCAGACTGTCGTTGAGGCGCGCGCCGACAAGGCTTATACGTCGCTTTACATAGGCGGTGTGGCGCTGAGCATAATGACGGTGCTGATATTTGCCGTGATATATTATGTCAAGATAGCGCCGCTTGCCCCCGAGGTAAACCGCGAGCGCACACTTTATGTGGACCTTCTGAAATACACTAAGCCCGACAGCACTTCATCGGGGATGGCGACGCTCTCTTACCGGGGCGTAAAAGAGTTTATCTATGAGCTGAAAAATGTCGAGGCGGCATCCGCAAAACATGACAGCAGAGCCACGGTGGGAGCTGTCGGCAGCAAACAGATATACGAGATTACCACTCAGTCTACCGACGACGCGTTTTTCAAGATATATGATTTTACATTTCTGGAAGGAAAACCGTTCAGTGCCACAGATTTTCAGAGCGGCAGAAAAGTGGCGGTAATCACCGACCGTGTCGCCCGCAAGGTTTTCGGCACATCGGAAAATGTGACCGGCAGAGAGTTTCTCGTTGACGGTGAAACATATACAGTGTGTGGCGTCATACGCCAGACGAGCCGTCTTATCCGTGCTTCATTCGCCGAGGCGTTTCTTCCTTACACGTCGGTGTCGGGACATGATGCCCCCGGATGGAATCCCGACGCCCCCTTCTTGGGTGGAGGATACGGCGCCGTGTTACTTGTCAAAGATGATGCACAGGAAAAGGCGCTTCGGAAAGAAGTCGCTGAATTTGTAAGAAAGCACAACGCCCCCGCCGATAATTGGAAATTAGACCTGTTCAACCAGCCTCGCACTCATGTGACCGCTGCATTTCAGGAATATCCCGCCAGCGACTTCTCCTGGACCGATGTCGTAATTGATAATCTTGCAGTGCTGCTCGCTCTTCTGCTTGTGCCGGCAATCAACATCAGTGCGATGATAGCGGGCAGAATGGATTCGCGCATCTCCGAGATGGGAATCCGCAAGGCTTTCGGGGCACGGCGTCGCCGGTTGCTTTCACAAGTGATGTGGGAAAATCTCCTGTTCACTCTTGCCGGTGGAGCCATCGCGCTCATCACGGCATGGATAGTGCTTTATTTCTGCCGCGCGTGGGTGTTTGACCTGTTGCTGTCAAGCAATGAGGTGGTGCGCGACACCACGACAATCACAGTCACCGGCGACATGATTTTCGCCCCCGCCGTGTTTGCCGCCACGCTGGCACTCTGCATCATCCTGAACCTGTTGTCGGCTTTCATCCCGGCATGGCGTTCACTGCGTCACCCTATAGTATCATCAATCAATGAAAAAAGATAACCGCTATGTGGAAACTTATATTTAAAAATCTTCTGAGCCGTCGCCGCCGTCTGGCGTGGCTGCTTGCAGAGATTGTGATAGTGACCATCGTAATCTGGGTGTTCATAGACCCGATTGTGGTCCAAGGTTATATCGACAGTGTGCCGCTCGGTTATGACCGCGAGCAACTATGTATGGTGAGGACAATGTGTAATTCTGATGATGAACGCAACGATACCGCTTCGGCTGAAGCCGACTTGCGCAATCTCCTTACGCGTATAGGCAATCTCCCGGAGGTCGAGGGCTGTACTATCGTAGACTGGAGTTATCCCGATGCCAGGGGCTCCAGCATGAGTGGCTTCAGGAAAGACAGTGTGTGGATAACAGTGCAGATGATGCCTTTGACAAGCGGCTGGAATTATCTGACGACTTACGGCATTGATGCCGCTCCGGGGTCTCCCTCCGCTGAAGAACTTCAGAACATCACCCCGACGCGAGGCAACATTGTGGTGACGCGTACCGTAGCCGACCTTTATTTCCCCGGAATAAATCCGGTGGGTCACTACATGAATGAGAATGACGAGGATTTTACACCGGAAGGCTCATATCGCATAGTGGGAGTGGTTGAGGATGTAAGACCCCAGAGCACCTTTAGCGGGACATTACTTGCCTACAATTTTCCTGAGTTCTTCCCCTATACGGAATACCGCATCGTGATAAGACTGAAAGATGGCGCCAACATGTCGCGATTCCTGCATGATTTCAACGAGCGCATCGACGAGATGCAGTCGGGGGTATATACCTGCAAGGAGATAGTGAGTTACGACACTGTCGGAAAGGAGTATGCCTATTCTCAGGGAGTGACCAACCAGATTCGTCTCAAAACACTCCTTTCGGTGTTTTTCTTTGCCAATCTCTTGCTCGGAGTGGCGGGTGTGTTCTATCTACAGACACGCAAGCGGAGCGAGGAGGCGGGCGTGATGAGGTCGTTCGGGGCGACACCGGGGCGCATCAGGCTCATGCTGCTTGGCGAGGGATGGATTCTTACCACTATAGGGTGTCTCGTCGGCTGCCTTATCTACCTGCAATATGCCGTCAAGGAGGGGCTTGCACGTGCTAATCATGTAGTGGCTTACGATGCCTATGATCCTTCTTGGGTAAACAATCTGCCGCTTCACTTCACGGCTGTATCGATTGTGGTGTATGTGCTCCTCGTGATTGTAGTGAGTCTGGGTATCAGTATTCCGGCATGGCGTATAAGCAGTGTGAATCCCTCTGATGCCTTACGGCATGAGTGATGGTTTAAAGTTTAAAGTTTAAAGTTTAAAGTTTAAGGTTTAAGGTTTAGGGGGATGAGGCGTGGTTTCATGCAAGAGGAAGTTTCAGTAAAAGCCTTGTCTTTCCCTGCCTTTGACCTTACGAATCCGATAAAATAGAATATAGGAATTAATTGACAATTAAAATAATATCATAATATGGCAATAATTAAACTTAGCGAGATTAATAAAATCTATCGCACCAACGAAATCGAGACAGTAGCTCTTGAAAATGTAAACATCGAGATTGAGAAAGGCGAGTTTGTAAGCGTGATGGGCCCTTCGGGATGCGGCAAGTCGACCCTTTTGAATGTTGTAGGACTCCTTGACACCCCCACCAGCGGCACAGTCGAGATTGACGGAGTGAATGTGGCGGGAATGAAGGACAATGCCCTGTCGTCATTCCGTAATGAGAAACTCGGATTCGTGTTCCAGAGTTTTCATCTTATCAACTCGCTCAATGTAATCGATAATGTGGAGCTGCCGCTCCTTTACCGCAAAATGAAGGCGAGCGAACGCACCCGTCTTGCCAAGGAGGTGCTTGAGCGTGTAGGACTCAGCCACCGTATGCGTCACATGCCGTCGCAGCTTTCGGGCGGACAGTGTCAGCGTGTGGCGATAGCCCGCGCGATTGTGGGAAATCCGGAGATAATACTCGCCGACGAGCCTACCGGTAACCTTGACTCCAAGATGGGCGCCGAGGTGATGGACCTCCTCCACGACCTGAACAAGAATGATCACCGCACAATAGTGATGGTGACCCACAACGAGGACCAGGCGAAGCTCACCGACCGTATAATCAGATTCTTCGACGGCAGACAAGTGAAGTGATTATTAAAACGAAAAAACAGATATGAATATATTAAAACAGGCATGGGTGCAGATGAAGGCTCAGAAGATGCTGAGTATCATCTCCGTGATAGGTACGGCTCTGTCGATATTCCTTATCATGGTTGTGGTGATGCTGCAGCAGGTGAAGGTAGCGCCATTTGCCCCTGAAGGAAACCGCGACAGGCTTCTTCATGCGACCGCAGCCAGTATTACGAGCGTTGAAGGTTCGTCTACTTATTGGGAGTCAAACGGATGTCTCAGCTATAAGTCGGCGCGTTATCTGTTCGGCGATATGAAAACTCCCGAAGCGGTCACCATCTACACTTACGGTACGACTACTTCGCCTGTGGCTCTCCCCGCGAGTCCCGCAATCAGCGCGGATGTCATGGATACTGATGACAATTTCTGGAAAGTGTATGATTTCACGTTTATTGACGGGAAGCCTTACGACAGGAGCGCATTCGAGGCAGGACTTGCAGAGGCGGTAATCAGTGAAAGTATTGCGCGTCGTGTATTCGGCTCGGCTAATGTAGCGGGCAAGGAACTGCTAATAAACTATGTGCCCTACAAAGTAGTCGGTGTGGTGAAAGATGTCTCGACTCTTGCCACCGGCGCCTACGCTACCGTGTGGGTCCCGTTCACATCGACCAATATAGTCAGCGACGGTTGGAACGGCGACATCATGGGGTCGCTTGCCGTTACCATACTTGCCCGCGACCGAAAGGATTTCGCTGATATAAAGCAAGAGTATGAGGCAAATGTCGAGAAATACAATAAGGAGATAGCCTCTTCAGGATGGAAGATGATAACACGCAACCGCCCTTACGACCAGGAGCAGCAGAGCTGCGGCGCGTGGGCTAACATCGAGCCTGATGTCAAAGGAGCCCGTCGTGTGCGTTTTATCATCTACACGATATTGCTCATAGTGCCGGCGATAAATCTCAGCAGCATGACCGACAGCCGCCTCCGCAGGCGTGTGGAGGAAATCGGTGTGCGCCGTGCTTTCGGATGTCGCCGCTCGGAGCTGTTTGCCGGGTTGCTGGGTGAAAATCTCGTGCTTACACTTTTCGCCGGCATCTTGGGATGGCTGATGAGTGTGGCGTTTGCATGGCTCTGCAGCTCCTTCCTTTTTGCACAGCCTTACTCGATGTCAGTTGTCGAGCCGAAAGTCGACATGACGATGCTTGTACAGCCGTCAACATTTTTCTGGGCATTGCTTTTCTGCTTCATCCTGAATCTCCTGAGCAGCGGAGTCCCCGCGTGGAGAGCTTCGCGGACCAATGTTGTAAACGCCCTTAACGCTAAACTTTGACGATTATGAATCAGAAATTATTCAAGCAGATAAAAAATGAATGGCGCAGCAACCTGTGGCTTGCCCTGGAACTGTTTATAGTGAGCGTGGTGATGTGGTATATAGTTGACTATATTTATGTCTCGTATGCGCTTGTCCATGAGCCCCTCGGCTTTAACGCGGAACATTGTTACCGGATAGATGTAGGGGTACTTAACGAGAAATCGCCCGATTACGTAGCCGACGCCACGGGCGAGGAATGGGAGGAATGGCGTCATACGCTCGAAGAGCGTCTGCGTCAGCGTCCTGAAATCGAGTCGGTAGGACTCGGATTTTGCTGCTATCCTTACGATACTTCAAACTCAGGTACAAACCTCCAGTACGATACCATTTCACCGACAGGATTTATCATAAAGCGTGAGATGACACCCGATTTTATCAAGGTGTTCCGCTACACGGGCATCAACGGCGAGACCCCGGAGCAGCTTGCCGAGATACTTAAACGCGGCGAGATACTCATAAGCGAGAATCTTCTTGACATGAATGAAAATATCGGCGGGATGACAGCGAAGGATTTACTTGGCAAAGATGTGTATGTGAACTGGGACACTACAAGAACCTTCAAGGTCGGTGCCGTGCTTAACACGGTGAAATATTCCGACTATATACAGGGTCAGATGAACCGTACGATAATGTTGCCGATTGGCACTACTTCTAACGCTAACGAGTGGGTGGTGAGAGTGCGCGACAACATGGACAAGGATTTTGAAGAAAATCTGCGCGCCGACATCGACCGCCATTTCCGTATCGGCAATCTCTACATCTCCAACATAGTGCCGTTTGACCGTATCCGTGACAGTTATCTGAGGGAGACTGAGCAGCAGACGCGCAATATGTTCGCGGGCATGGGATTTCTTCTGCTCAACATATTCTTAGGATTGCTCGGTACGTTCTGGTTCCGCACACAGCAGCGCACACAGGATATAGCCGTGAGAATGGTTAGCGGCGCGACACGCACCGATGTATTCCGGCTGCTTATAAGTGAAGGATTGCTTCTACTGACTGCTGTAACCCCGCTTGCACTGATTGTCGACATCAATCTCGCTCATTTCGAGATTAACGCCTACTACGACGGCGGATTCTTCACATGGGGAAGAATGTTGGCGAGTGTCGGCGTGACATATCTTATAATGGCGGTGATGATTGTCGTAGGTATAGCCATCCCGGCATACCGTGCCATGCACATAACCCCCGCGACCGCCCTGAGAAATGAATGATTCGGAGAGCGTTGTGATGCAGGATTCCCATTATAACAATGTCACCGACTTATGGATTTTGCCCCGAAAGGGGGCAAGATGTCGTTAACCGCGGGCAGCGCCGGAGGTGCGCCCGTGGAAAGCGATACCACGGCAATAACGCAACCCTGAAACGGGTTGCATAAATGTATGCTAATCAAGTGACTATTCAACCCGCTTCGGGGTTGTTTCGATGGGAGAGGCTCTTGCGCCGCGGGTATGCCGTCGGCATTACCTGCGGTTAACAAGATGAATCCCCTTCCGGGATTTACGCCACTTGAACCCGATGTTAGCGACATTGAGTGGAAGCAAGCCCGCGTTTCGACAGCTAATTACCTGTTTTGCTACTGTCTCAAGGAATTATAAAATAGTTTTATAGAATATACTTAAATTAATAGTTACATGCTTTTTGGGAATAGACACTTAACCGCAGCAGCTCTTGCCGTCGTGATGTTGACGGCAAGAGCGGAGACACCGGCGACTGTCATGCCGATTACGCTCGACGAGGCTATCGCGACAGCGCGCGCGCAAAGTGTTGACGCCGCCGTGGCGTTGAATGAGCTGAAGACGGCTTACTGGCAGTACCGCACATTTCGCGCCGACCTTCTGCCTGAGGTCAACTTTCAGGCTACGGTGCCGAGTTACCGTAAAAATTACAGCACCTATCAGCTCGATGACGGATCTTACACTTTTGTGAGGAATAACAACCTGCAGATGAGCGGAGTGGTGTCAATCGACCAGAATATATGGCTGACGGGTGGAAAGTTGTCGCTCAACACTTCAATAGACTATCTGAAGCAGCTTGACGGAAACAAATTTGACCGTTTCATGTCGGTACCGGTGGCTCTCACGCTGAGCCAGCCCATATTCGGGGTGAATCATATAAAATGGAACCGCCGTATAGAGCCGGTGCGCTACGAGGAAGCGAAGGCAGCGTTCATGAGTGCGACCGAACAGGTGGCGATGAAGGCTGTCGACTATTTCTTTGCACTGCTCAAGCTGAAGGAAAATGTCAAGGCGGCACATCAGAACTATGTCAACTGCGAAAAACTGTATGAAGTGGCAAAAGCGAAGCGCGCAATGGGGCAGATAAGCGAAAATGACCTGCTTCAGCTTGAGCTCAACCTGCTCAATTCCCGCACTACACTCACCGACACCGAAAGCAATTACAAATCGCAGATGTTTCAGATGCGTTCGTTTCTCGGCATCGACGAATCGGTAGAACTTGAGCCGGTGTTGCCCGAGACAATCCCGCAGGCAGTCGTGGAGTATCATGACGTGCTTGAAAAGGCACGTGCCAACAACTCGTTTGCCAAAAATATACGCCGCCGTCAGCTCGAAGCTGATTATGAAGTGGCGAAAGCGAAAGGCAACATGCGTGAAATCACCCTGTTTGCACAGGTGGGTTACACCGGCACCGCCGACAATATACGTGGAGCCTACGATGCGCTTAAAGACAATCAGGTGGTGGAAATCGGATTCCGGATTCCCATCGTTGACTGGGGCAAGCGTCGCGGGCAGGTGAAGGTGGCTGAGAGCAACCGGGAGGTGGTTGAAAGCCGATTGCGTCAGGAGACAATGAATTTCAACCAGGATATATTCATACTCGTCGAACGCTTCAACAATCAGCAGGCACTTGTCGATATCGCGTCACGAGCCGACACGATAGCCATGAAGCGTTACCACACCAATGTGGAGACCTTCATGATAGGCAAGATATCAACCCTTGAGCTTAACGACTCGCAATCGAGTAAAGACGCTTCGAGAAGCAACTATATTTCCGAGCTGTTTCTATATTGGTACTATTATTACCAGCTTCGCAGTCTCACGCTGTGGGATTTTGCCACCGGCACGGGAATAGATGCCGACATCGAGGCGATTGTCAAGTAAAATTTGCTATCTTTGTGATATGATACTGATAGTCGACGATGACAACGCGATAAGGCTTTCGCTGTCAATGCTCCTGCGCAAGGCGGGTTATGATGTGAAAGCAGTCCCCGGCCCTTCGGAGGCGATGGAGACGGTGAGGGACGAGGCGCCACAGCTTGTGTTGCTTGACATGAACTTCACGCGTACCACCACAGGCGACGAGGGGCTGACACTGTTGCGTCAGATAAAGATATTCCGTCCCGAAGTGCCGGTGATACTCATGACCGCATGGGGAAGCATACCGCTTGCCGTGGAGGGGATAAAGGCGGGTGCGCTCGACTTCATCACTAAGCCGTGGGACAACAGGGCGCTTCTGAGCCGTATAACGACCGCAATCGACCTCTCCGGCGGCAATGCCGGCAGCGGGGAGTTTGACCGGTCACGCATCATCGGGTCATCCCCTGCATTGATGAGTGTGCTTGACACGGTGAGGCGCATAGCCGCCACCGATGCATCGGTATTGATAATGGGGGAGAACGGTACCGGCAAGGAGCTTATAGCCGAGACTATCCACGCCAACAGCCGCCGTCAGGGAGCGCCGTTTGTCAAGGTCAATCTCGGCGGCATCTCGCGGTCGCTTTTTGAAAGCGAGATGTTCGGTCACAAGAAAGGGTCGTTTACCGGTGCGACCGCCGACCGCAAGGGTCGTTTCGAGGTGGCTGACAAAGGCACGATATTTCTCGACGAGATAGGCGAGCTTGACCTCAATTCACAGGTGAAGCTGCTCCGTGTGCTTCAAGAACATACATTCGAGGTGTTGGGCGACAGTATGCCGCGCAAGGTTGATATCCGCGTGGTGTGTGCCACTAATGCTGACCTGTCCGCGATGGTAGCCGAACGCACATTTCGCGAGGACCTGTTTTACCGTATCAACCTTATCACCGTGACGTTGCCGCCGTTGCGTGAGCGGAAGAGCGACATACCGGAGCTTGTGAATCATTTCGCGCGGCAGTTTGGCAAAGCCAACCGTATGGATATCCCCGACATCACGCCGGAAGCGATGGCATATCTGTCGCAGCTTCCTTACCCGGGAAATATACGCGAACTGAAAAATCTGGTCGAGCGTACGATGCTGATAAATGCCGCTTCCACACTCGATGTTCAGGCATTCAGGGATGCGGCGGCTCTCAGCCCCGACACCAACATAACCAATGTCACTGCTTCGGGCAGTCTGGAGGATATAGAGCGCGCGGCGATTGAAAAGGCACTTGCAAAGTGCGGAGGCAACATGTCGGCTGCAGCCGCTCAGCTCGGCATAAGCCGTCAGGCATTGTATCGCCGCATGGAAAAATTCGGATTGTCGACATGAGGCGTAACGTGGTGTTCATATTATTGGCGGTGCTGATAGTCGCTTTCGGGGCGGCACTCCTCGTGACGGTCGGTAGCAGCGGCACAAGAGCATTCTTTATCGCGGAGGGGCTTCTTGCACTATGCCTTATACTCCTCTGGGTATTTTATGCTCGGCTGATCAAGCCGATAAATACGATTGCCAACGGTATCGACCTGTTGCGCGAACAGGATTTCAGCAGCCGATTGTCGCCTGTGGGGCAGCGGGAGGCTGACCGCATAGTCGAGATGTTCAACGGCATGATGGCGAGTCTTAAGGAGGAACGGTTGCATGTGAGGGAGCAGAATCATTTTCTTGACCTTCTTATAGCCGCCTCGCCTATGGGCATCATGATTCTTGACGACCATGACTGCGTGATGATGGCTAACGACGCCGCGTTGCGGTTTCTGGAAGTGGATTCCCGCGAAATGCTCACCGGGAAGAAGCCGGACGAATTGCAAGGTGCGCTTGCCGAGGCTCTTGTAACGGTACGGCAGGGGACGACTACGACACTGCGCCTCAGCGATTCTATGATATACCGGTGTGCGCGCCTGTCATTTATGGACAAGGGGTATGCCCATCCGTTTATAATGATTGAGAAATTGACCGATGAAGTGATAAAGGCGGAGAAGCGCGCCTACGAGAAGGTGATAAGGATGATGGCTCACGAGGTCAACAACTCTATGGGAGGCGTGGGTTCTGTGCTCGACACCGCCGCCTCCGTGACCGATGACCCTGATATGGCGGAAGCGCTGGAGGTGTGTCGCCGTCGCTGTGAGAGTATGAGCCGTTTTATCACGTCGTTTGCCGATGTGGTAAAGATTCCGCAGCCGCAACTATCGCCGTCGGATCTTAACCGTTTTATCGCCGACACGCTTCCGCTTCTGGAGAGCCTGTGTGCCGGTAAGGATATAAGGTTGCGTTTTGAACAGTCGGCTGATGAGGTGAATGTGATGATTGACCGTGTGCTGATGGAGCAGGTGATGATAAACCTTGTCAAAAATGCGGTGGAGAGCATAGGCTCCGGTGGAGATATCGTAATTTCTGTCAGTGACTCTCCTGCGGGAATATGTGTCACCGATAATGGTGCCGGTATTGACAAGGCTACGCAACAGAAGATTTTCACGCCGTTTTTCTCGTCGAAAGCCGACGGGCGCGGGCTCGGTCTGCTATTCATCAGCGAGGTGCTTACCCGTCACGACTGCACATTCTCGCTCCGAACCGGTAGCGACGGACTCACCCGCTTCTCCATCAAATTCTGAAAGTCGGGAAAACTGAGCGGAGTGCGGCGAGCTTCCACTCAATGTCACTAACTTAAGTCGCAAGAGCCATAAATCCCCGCAAGGGGGATTCATCCTGTTATCCGCGGGTAATGCCGGAGGCATACCCGTGGCTCAAGCTCCTCTCTCCTTGGTTCAACCCCGGAGAGTGGGTTGCATAGCCGCTTGATTAGTATATATTTATGCAACCCGTTTCAGGGTTGTATAGTGTGGTGAGGCTTACATTCCACGGGAGCCCCATCCGGGGCTACCCGCAGTAAACTCTATCTTGCCCTTTCCGGGCAAAATCCTTAAGTTAGTGACATTGAGCTTCCACTCGCCCCTACAACGGATTGCGAATCAGATGGTATCGCGTAGCTGGAGGGGCTGCTGGAAGGCAGCCCGTAGATTGATGGCGGCGCTGCCCCATCGAGGCGAAATCCTTGAATTGATGCTATAAACAAAAATTTTTTCTTGTTGTTAAAGTTGTAGGAATGTAATTTATATGTTACATTTGCGCTATGAAATATAGGGAGGTCATAACATACAAGGATTATTTTGAAGATTTCTTTAAGAAGCAGTCCAGAAAGGTTCAAGACAAGATAATCAAGGTGCTTGATATTCTTGAAACGGTTGATCGGGTACCGGCTACCTACCTAAAATATATTGAAGGGACCAATGGATTGTTTGAGATAAGAGCCCAGTTTAGTTCGGACATCTTCAGGATATTTTGTTGTTTTGATGGCAACAGATTGGTGGTTCTTTTCAGCGGTTTTCAAAAAAAGACTCAGAAGACTCCATTAAAAGAAATTGCCAAAGCTGTAAGAATAATGGATGAATATTTTAACGACAAAAAAGAAAGCAAATGAAAAATATACAGACACTTGACCAAATAAAGACAAAATATTATGGAGAGAAAGGCACTCCGGAGCGTGATCGACTTGAGAATGAACTGGAGGCACTCCGTATTGGATTTATGATAAAGAGTATGCGGGAAAAGCTTAACCTTACACAAGAGGAGTTGGCGGAGCGTGTAGATAAGAAAAGAACTTACATCTCTAAAATAGAGAATGACGGGGAGAATATGACCCTTAGGACTCTTTTTGATGTTGTCGAAAGGGGGCTTGGCGGAAAGCTACGCATCAGTTTTGAGTTTTAAATGTTTTGATTACATCCCGGACGTTGTTAAACTATATTGCGATTAAGATTGTTTAAAATGACGGAACTAAATTTAATGTCGTTTAAACAATTTAAACTTACTATTATGAAGAAGTATTTAGTCGCACTCTTGCTGATTGTCGGTTTTTATGGTGCCGCTTTGGCTCAGCGTACCGAAGTATTTGCCAGCTATGGTGGTTATACCCAGATGGATGCGATGGACTGTCATGACGGAGGTCCCGATGTCAACAACGCATGGGGCGCGCTCAATGTCGGTGTGAATGTGAATATCGCGCCAAATTTCTGGATTGGTCCTTCCTACACTTTCTCAAGCACTACAAGAAAGAAATGGGATGACAACCATTTTTACTACCATGCCATAATGCTCAACGGTCGTTATGACTATTACAGAAACCGTATCGTGACTGTCTACGGAAAAGTAGGCATCGGTTCGGTTATCATGCACGAGACATGGGAGGATGACAGCAAGAACAAAGGTTATTTCGCATTCCAGATTAACCCGGTGGGTGCTACGGTAGGTCTGACCAATGTTTTCTCGCTTTTCGGTGAAATCGGTTTCGGTGCACAGGGTCTTGTACAGGTAGGCTTCAAGCTTCGTCTGTGATAACTGATTTTTGGTAATGATAATTCCGGGTGTCGGGGCTAAGGCTCTTGCACCCGGTCTATTTATATAACTGAGTACTTGTTATAGATAGTTAAATGCTGATGGCGACGGGAAGATTATTGTAAATGAATGTTAACAAAAAGTGAGAAAAGGGGTAGGAGAGTGTTATTAAGTAGTCGTCAGGGGTTAACTTTGCCCAAGCAAATTTATAGATTATGCCAAATATATTGACGAGTCTTGTACGCAAACAGGCGCATAAGTATGGTGACAGGGCTGTGTTCTGTTTCAAGAGTACATTGCAAGGCTCATGGGATGAGATTTCATGGAATGCTTTCAGCGTGGATGTCGACAAGGCGGCGTGTGCGTTTGAGATTCTTGGGATAGAGCCGACTCACACTGTTGGTGTGTTCTCGGCAAACAGGCCCGATATACTTGTGACCGATTTTGCCGCGTTTGCCAACCGTGCCGTGCCCGTGTCCATTTATGCCACGAGCAGCGAGGAGCAGGTGGAATATATAGTTAAGGATGCGCGTGTATCGATACTTTTCACCGGTAATGAGGAACAATACAATATAGCCCGTAAGGTTGCAGCGAAATGTCATTGTCTTAAGCAGATAATCACTTATGAAAAAGTGAAGCTCCACCCCGACGACAATCACACGATGACATTTGAGGATTTCCTGAAGCTTGGAGCCGCTGCCGGTGAACTGTGCAAGAAAGAGGTCGCGGCACGCACGGAGGCGGCGCGTCCCGATGACATCGCCACGTTGCTTTACACTTCCGGCACCACCGGAGAGCCAAAGGGTGCGATATTGCTACATTCATGCTTTGACGCTGCAATGACCATACATCAGGAACGCCTTACGATGCTTTCCGATAAAGACACCTCGATAAGTTTCCTGCCGTTGAGCCATATCTTCGAGAAGGCATGGACCTATTACTGTATGGTGGTGGGAATAAAGGTGTATGTCAACCTTGACCCGCATAATATCCAGACCTCGATACGCGAGACACATCCGACATGTATGTGCAGTGTGCCGCGATTCTGGGAAAAGGTCTATGCCGCTGTCATGGCTAAGATTTCGCGTATGAACGCCGTGCAGAAACTCCTTGTGAAACGCGCGCTTGTCGTAGGTCGTCGGCGCAATTTGGATTATGTGAGGCTTGGGCGTAAGGTGCCGCGCTGGCTTGAGATGCAATACCGCTTTTTTGACAAGCGGGTGTTCGGACCTATGCGTAAGGTAATTGGTATCGAGCACGGTACGCTTTTCCCTACCGCCGGCGCCCCCCTTTCTGCATCGATAACGGAGTTTTTGCAATCATGCGGTATTCCCGTCATTATCGGTTATGGTCTTTCTGAAACCACGGCTACAGTGACCTGCTTCCCGAAGATAGGCTATGAGATAGGCACTGTCGGCACGGTTATGCCTCGCGTTCAGATAAAGATAGGCGAGCAGAACGAAATATACGTGAAAGGACCTACTGTCATGGCAGGTTACTACAACAAGCCGGAAGAGACAGCCGCCGCGTTTACAGCCGACGGATGGTTCCGCACAGGCGATGCAGGGAAGATCGATGACACAGGCGCGCTGATACTCACCGAGCGCATCAAGGACCTGTTCAAGACCTCCAACGGCAAGTACATTGCCCCGCAGGCGATAGAAAGCCGTCTTGGCGAGGATGAATACATAGAGCAGGTTGCTGTGATCGGTGACCAGCGGAAATATGTGACCGCCATTATCATTCCGGCTTTCGAGGCGTTAAAAGAATATGCCCGGAAACGCCATATACAGTATAAGAGTGTGGTCGACCTGGTGAACAACAACGAGATAAAGCGCATGATTGAGGAGCGTATCGAAAAGTTGCAGAAAGGATTTGCAAGTTATGAGAAAGTGAAGAAATTCACGCTGCTTCCCAAGGAGTTTACCATGGAGAGCGGCGAGCTTACCAATACGCTGAAGATACGCCGCCCTGTCATCAACCATAAATATGCCAGGGAGATAGAGGCTATGTATGCCCAATGACCTACAGAAGATTTTTTACTAATATATTTCAACAAAGACTCAGATGATTACATTTGAACAGCTAAAAGAGACGATAGAGCGCAAGGATGCGCTGGGGAGGTATCTTTGACATCGACAGTAAGCGTGTCGAAGTAGAGGAAGAAGAGCTGCGCACCCATGTGCCTGATTTCTGGGAACATCAGAAAGAGGCGCAGGCGCAGATGAAAAAAGTAAAAGAGCTGCATCAGTGGATTGACGGCTACGATGAGCTTGACAAGGCTGTGGGTGAACTCCAGCTTGCCTGGGACTTTCTGAAGGAAGGTCTTGTCGAGGAGAGTGAGCTTGACACGATGTATGGCTCGGTAATGGAGAAAATCGAGGCTCTTGAACTCAAGAACATGTTGCGCCGCGAGGAAGACTCGCTTGGCGCGGTGTTGAAAATTAACTCCGGTGCGGGCGGCACTGAAAGCCAGGACTGGGCGTCGATGCTTATGCGCATGTATCTGCGCTGGTGTGAGTCGAAAGGCTATAAGGCATCGATAGCCAACATGCTCGAAGGCGACGAGGCGGGTATCAAGTCGGTCACGATTGACGTTGACGGCGCGTTTGCCTACGGATATCTGAAGAGCGAGAACGGTGTACACCGTCTTGTGAGGGTGTCGCCTTACAATGCCCAGGGAAAGCGCATGACATCGTTTGCGTCAGTGTTTGTCACCCCGCTTGTCGACGATACGATTGAGGTGAAGGTCGATCCGGCGGCACTATCGTGGGATACGTTCCGAAGCGGCGGTGCAGGAGGTCAGAATGTCAACAAGGTTGAATCGGGAGTAAGGTTGCGTTATCAGTTTGTCGACCCATATACCGGCGAGAAGGAAGAGATTCTTATCGAGAATACCGAGACCCGCGACCAGCCTAAAAACAAGGAGAATGCCATGCGACAACTCAAGTCGATTCTTTATGACAAGGAGTTGCAGCACCGTCTCGCCGAACAGCGCAAGATTGAGGATGGCAAGATGAAAATCGAGTGGGGCTCTCAGATAAGAAGCTACGTGTTTGACGACCGTCGTGTAAAAGACCACCGTACCAACTGGCAGACAAGCGATGTCAACGGTGTGATGGATGGTGACATAGACGGTTTCATAAAGGCGTATCTAATGGAGTTTGCCGCAGAGACCGAAGAGTAATTACCGGAGTAAACATGATTTCAAGATGAGAGATAAACTCACGATAATAAAGGTGGGTGGCAAGATTGTCGAGGAGAAGGAGTCGCTTGACTCGCTTCTCCGTGATTTTGCCGCTATCGATGGATTCAAGCTGCTTGTGCATGGCGGAGGAAGGTCGGCTACGAAGGTTGCCGCCCAACTCGGCATCGAGACCCTGATGATTGACGGGCGTCGTGTGACCGACGATGCGATGCTTGACGTGGTGACAATGGTCTACGGCGGACTTGTCAACAAGAAGGTCGTGGCACGACTTCAGTCGCTTGGAATCGATGCGCTCGGCATGACCGGTGCCGACATGGACATAATCCATAGTCACAAACGTCCTGTAAAAAGCGTCGATTACGGTTGGGTCGGCGATGTCGACCGGCTCAACGGCGAGGCGCTTTCTGCATTGTTGCGGTCAGGTGTCGTGCCGGTGATTGCCCCGCTTACCCACGACGGGGAAGGACATCTTCTCAACACCAACGCCGACACGATGGCGGGCGAGACGGCAAAAGGACTTGCGCCTTTCTTCGATGTGTCGCTCGTGTATTGCTTCGAGAAGCCGGGAGTACTCCGTGACGAGAACGACGATGAATCGGTAATCGCGGAAATAGACCCTGCGCTCTTTGCGTCGCTGAAGGAGGAGGGTATAGTGACCGGAGGCATGTTGCCCAAGCTTGAAAATGCGTTCAACGCACTTGATGCCGGCGTAGGTGAGGTGGTTATCACCCGTGCCTCTGCGCTCGACGACCTGTCGCTCGGTACCCATATACGAAAGTGACCCATACGGATTTAGGCGCGTGTAATCTCTATATAAAAGATGTGTCAGGTTTCTGATGCATCTTTTTTTGTTAAAATAAAATCAGCCATAATCTTTTTTGCATGTGAATGTGTTTAGTATATGTATTTAGAAAAAGATAAATCGGGTACAGTGACTATTGGGAATCTATCTTAATGCCGGTGCCCAGTTTAAGTAATAAATTATTTCAAACCAAACAAAAAAACAAATTACTATGGCAGACAAGAAGTATTCTCCCGCTGTGCAGGAGCTTGCGGACCTTATCAAGGAAAACAATTGGGAAGACAAGTTTAATCAAGCAATTGCAAAGGTCGTATCCTATAAGATTCCCGGTCTTTCCGACATGAAGACTATCGAGGATTACCTTGACTATCTTGAGGCTTACACTCATTGGGTACCGGCTGAAAACCGTGAAGGAACTCATGTATATCAGCATCTGTTCCGTTCATTCTTCCTTTTGGACCAGGAACCGGTCAAGTCACTTCAGACCCCGTGTGCTCCTGCCGACCAGCAGCCTGAACTTACTCCGCTATCGAAGTGGATGGTAAATTACTGTTATGCTATCGGTGACTGGTTGGACAGCCCCGAATCAATTACAGACGACAGCGTCAAGTCGTTCTACGACTGTGCAGTCTATAACATGGATGAGTATCTTGAGCCGCGTGGTGGCTGGAAGACCTTCAACCAGATGTTTGCCCGTCACGTGAAACCCGGTTATCGTCCTATCGCAGCTATCGATGATGACAAGATCATCGTTCACCCTGCCGATGCTTGTTTCGGCGGTCAGTGGGAAATCCGTCCTGACACCCATGTCCGTATCAAAGGTCTTGACTGGAGTATCGACGAGCTTCTTGAAGGCAGCCCCTACAAGGATAAATTCAAAGGCGGTATGTGGTGTCACTCATTCCTGAGCTGGACCGATTATCATCGTCAGCATGCGCCTCTGTCGGGTATTGTACGTGAGGCACGTGTAATCCAGGGTGCTTGCTACGTTGACCTCGTTGCTGTGCCTGATAAAGTAAATCCCGCAACTAACCAGGTTGAGGCATGGCGCGCCACCGCTCCTGACCAGGCAGGTTATGAGTTCATGCAGACCCGTGGTCTGATTGTGCTTGAGACTAAGTATGGTTATGTGGCTATTCTCCCGATTGCGATGCCTCAGGTATCTTCAGTTGTCGTTACCGCAGAAGAGGGTATGGCTCTTAAGAAGGGTGATGAGATTTCTTACTTCCAGTTTGGTGGTTCTGATATCGTTTATCTGTTCTCAGCCAACATGAACGTATCTATCTCCGCTCATCTAGGAACTCACTATAAAGTAGGTACCAAGATCGGTGAAATCTACCCTGTAGTAGAACTTTAGGAAACATAAAACACATAATTTAAAAACTTAGGCTTATGGCTACTCCTAATACACAAAAGCCTGTAATTCAGCCTAAGGAAAGTAAACCCGCGAAGGCTCTCATTTCAACCGGTGCGATGACAGTGATGATCATCACCACGGTGGTGAGCCTCCGCGGTCTTCCTTCCCAGGCGGAATTTGGCATACAGTCAATATTCTACTATCTCTTCGCTGCGATAGTATTCCTTATCCCGTTTTCTCTGGTGTGTGCCGAACTTGCCTCCACATATACACATTCGGGAGGTCTTTACCGTTGGGTGTCAGAAGCGTTCGGCACCCGTTGGGGATGGTCGGCGATGTATCTTGAATGGCAGACACTTGTAATATGGTTCCCTGCCGTGCTTATGTTTGGTGCGGTCTCGCTTGCATATATTTTCTGGCCGGAGTCATTTGATGCGCGTCTTGCGTCAAATAAACTTTATACGCTTCTTATTGTGCTTGGCGTGTACTGGTTCTGTAATTTCATGGCATTCCGAGGCATGAAATCTTCAAAGATGTTGAGTACATTGGGCGGTTTGTTCGGTACAATCGTACCGGGTGCTATCCTTATCATACTCGGTGTCGCTTATTTCTGCATGGGCAAGCCTATCATGCTTACTCATGAGTCATTCTTCCCTGATTTCACAAAAATCGGCACAATTGTGCTTGCAGCCTCGATATTTCTGTTCTACGGCGGTATGGAGATGAATGCAGTCCATGTGCAGAATATGCGAGACCCGGCAAAGCAGTTCCCGCGCGCCATGTTTACAGCGGTTGCGGTGATTGTGGCACTGTTTGTGTTCGCGACACTTGCCATCGGTTTTGTAGTACCTGCAAAAGATATCAATCTTCTTGCATCGCTGCTTGTCGCTTACAATGACCTATGGGCTTCTATAGGTGTGCCCTGGCTCGGTAATGTGATGGCACTGCTTATCACTTTCGGTGTCATCGGTCAGGTGAGCGTAATTATCGCAGGCCCGTCGACAGGTCTTGTCGCTGTAGGCGAGAGCGGTTATCTTCCGCGCGCACTTCAGAAGACCAACTCGCGTGGTGTAAACAAGCCTATCCTTTATGTACAGGCTCTGTTCGTGACCTTGCTTGCATTCGTGCTTGTAGTGCTTCCGTCAGTTGAATCGGCTTATCAGGTGATGTCGCAGATGGCTACGGTGATTTATCTGATACTCGTATTGATGATTTACTTCGCGTTTATACGCCTGCGCCACACCCAGCCGGCAAAGCATCGCGGTTTCCGTGTCCCCGGCGGTAAATTCGGTGAGGCAATCGTGACGGGAGTAGGTATTATCGGTGCAGTTGTCGCCATGATACTTAGCTTCATCCCGCCGTCGCAGATCAATACCGGCAGCCCTGTGGTTTATGTGCTTATAATCTTGATTGGTGCTGCAGTGTTCTTCTGTGTGCCGCTTATAGTCTACGGTTGTCGTAAACCATCGTGGAGAGACCCTGCCGTTGCCGACAAGTTCTACCCGTTTGACTGGCAGATTGAGAACCGCCTTCCGTCACAGGTGTCCAAGTGGGACGGTGATTACCAGCCGACTCCCGAAGAGATTGCTGCGACTGTTGCCCGGATTTCCAAGGAGGATGGCGAGCCTGCCGGCTCCGCTGCTGGAAAGTAATATATTGCCGTCACTGGCAACCGGCTCTTGAAAATCTATTTTTCGTGGATGCTGTGTCGCGGCCGAGGTCATGACGCAGCTTCCATGAAAATTTAAGAGATTGTCTATATTGATAAGATACAGACTTTCTATAAGAGTCTCCTCTGATGCAAATTATTCTATCTGTTAAATTTTCAAGAGTTATCACGATTATGAAACGTGTGCCTACAGGCAGAGGCTATATCCCTTTGCTTACATTGATAGCCGTATGGTCGCTGTCGCTTGTGGTTGACCTGCCCGGTCTTGCGATATCACCATTGATGAGCGTGATTGACAAGGTTTTTCCCGGTGCCACTCATCTGGAATGTCAGTTGCTGGAGATACTTCCGAATTTCTGTATATTCCCCTTCATTCTTCTATCCGGAAAACTCTCCGTGAGCCGTAACAAGGTAGGACTCGTGGTGCTCGGACTTGCTGTATTCCTTATTTCCGGTATCGCCTATTTCTTTGTCGATTCCATTCTCGGGCTGATTATCGTGAGCTGTGTGCTCGGGATGGGATGCGGACTTGTGATACCGCTTGCCGCCGGGCTTCTTGCCGAGATTTTTACGGGTAAATACCGATTGGAGCAGATGGGTATAAAGTCGGGTATCGCCAACGGTACGCTTGTGCTTGCCACGCTTGCAGTAGGGTTGATAGAGGGGAAAAACTGGCATCTCCCTTTTGTCGTATATCTTATGCCGATAGTGCCGCTGGTTATGTCAGTGTTCCTGTCGCGGCGTTATATGTCGCTCAACGGAGGCGGCGATGTGGCTACGCCGGTGCAGGCTCATATTAAGTCAGCCGGGCTTCCCGTAAGCGAAATACGCAAACGTCTGTGCGGTATAATATTTTTCTATCTGGTTGTCACTGTCGCGGGCATCACGTTGTCATTTTTCATTCCGTTCCTTATGTCGGCTCACCACATGAGCGACGATGCTACGGGTTATGTAAGCGCGGTATTCTATCTGATGGTGACGCTTCCGGGATTTTTCCTGGGCAGGATTGTATGTTTCCTGCGTAGGCTGACCATACCGGTATGCATTATCATGATGATCGTAGGCCCGTTGATAATAGCTTTCTGCCCGACATTGGCGGCATATTTTATCGGAGCGTCGCTAATGGGATTCGGTTACGGTGCGTTGCAGCCTATATTCTATGACAAGGCATCGGAGCTTGCACCGTCGGCGGCACATTCGACCAAGGTGCTGTCGTATGTGATGTCGGCAAACTATCTCGGCGTGGCTATATGCCCATTGTTCTTTGTCGGACTGAACTCTGTTGCCGCGTTTATTATAAGTGCCGCATGTATGGCTGTGGTATTGGTCATTGCCATAATCAGGCGCGATTCCTTCACTTTCAGTGTCAATGACGAACTTGCCGCCTATGGCAAGAAACCGCTTGACGCTTCCGCTCCAAATGAAACAAAATAGAAAGGTTTTTTATTTAAAAGTTACTTATGATGAAAAAGTCTGCATTTATTACATTGGCAAGTTGCTCGCTGTTATTGCCGGCGCCCTTGATGGCGCAGAGTCCCGATGATGAGACTATAGTCTCGGTGATTGTGGGCGACGAGAACGCCGCTGTCGATGTTCAGGAAGAATTTATCGACAATGCGCCGAAACGAAAAAATGACACAGGATTGCCCCGGTTTGCGATAGTAGGAAAAGACAATAAGTTTTATCTCGGTATCGGTGCCGAGTTCCTTGGCGAGGGCGTGCTTGATTTCGGCGACGAGATGCCGTCGCCTTACGCCTTCGTGCCCTCGTCCATTACGCCGCGTACCCCCGGCAATGGCGCTTCCCTGAGATTTACCGCCCTTACGTCATCATTCTATATCAACGCAGTGGCATTGCCGGGCACAAAAGATAAGGTAGGATTATTTTTCAAGGCGGAAATTAACAATGGCAATGACTACGGTTTTGATGTGTCACACTTCTACGTGACTTACCGCGGATTTCAGGTCGGTTACACATCGAGCCTTTTTGCCGATGGCGCTGCGATGCCTTATACGATAGATGACCAGGGACCGAACGGCTCTGCCGACGTGACTCTGTTTACAGCCGGGTATATTCATGATTTCACATCCTCACTTACGGGTGCCATCGGTATAGACGCGCCTACCGCCGACATCACCACAGGCAATGGCACGGCTACGTCGACGGTCAATCAGCGCATACCGGCTATACCGTTGTATCTGCAATATGGCTGGGATGGCGGCGACAGTCATGTGAGACTTTCCGGTATCGTGCGACCTATACAGTATCGTGACGTGGCGGCAGCTAAAAACCGTACTCCGGTAGGCTGGGGTGTACAGCTCTCCGGACTTGCCAAGGTGCTCCCGGCGTTGACACTGTATTATGACGCCACATACGGTCAGGGTATTTCCAACTATCTTCAGGATAATACCGGTATGGGACTTGACGCCGTGCCTGATGCCGACAGGGCAGGACGATGCCGCCTCATGACATCGATGGGGTTGACAGCCGGAATGACGGTCGACATCACGTCGCGTCTGTCGTTTAACGCCGCTTACAGTCATGTGACAAACTGGGCGCCGTCGGGCACGCTTCCCGGTGAGGGTCAGTACAGATATGGCGATTATGCAGTGGCAAACCTGATATATTCAGTAAGTAAAATCGTAGGAGTGGGAGTGGAATATGACTACGGTCACCGTAAGTCATTTGACGATGCGTCGCTCCATACCAACCGTCTGCAGGCGCAGTTGTCAGTGACTTTCTGACCCCCGCTTGAGATAACTTGTTGATGGCATCACGGCATCGCCTATTGTGACAATCAAGACTTTTTTTGAGATTTTTTCAGGCTTCATTTTCTGAAATTTGCATAAAAGAAAAGAAATACATAACTTTGTGCGATTAAAAAAGAAATAGGAAGTCTATGAAAGTTGCGATAGTGGGTGCCAGTGGTGCCGTCGGTCAGGAGTTTCTTCGCGTTCTCGACCAGCAGAATTTCCCTGTTGACGAGCTGTTGCTGTTTGGCTCGGTTCGTAGCGCAGGCCGTAAATATACGTTCCGCGGTAAGGAAATCGAGGTGAAGGAGCTTAAACATAACGATGACTTCAAGGGTGTGGACATCGCGTTTACATCTGCCGGGGCGGGTACCTCGCGTGAATTTGCCGAGACAATCACGAAGCATGGCGCTATAATGATTGACAATTCGAGCGCTTTCCGCATGGATGACGATGTGCCTCTGGTAGTGCCCGAGGTCAACGGTGACGATGCGTTCAACACTCCCCGCAATATCATAGCCAATCCTAACTGTACGACTATCCAGATGGTCGTGGCGCTTAAGCCGCTTAACGACCTGTCACCGATACGCCGTGTGCATGTTGCGACTTATCAGGCTGCCTCCGGTGCCGGTGCTGCCGCTATGGACGAGCTTATCGAGCAGTATGCCCAGATAGGCAGGGGCGAGGAGCCTACAGTCGAGAAGTTTGCCTATCAGCTCGCTTACAATGTAATCCCTCAGGTTGATGTGTTCACCGACAACGGCTACACAAAAGAGGAGATGAAGATGTATAACGAGACGAAAAAAATCATGCATGCCCCCGGTATCGAGGTCAGCGCGACCTGTGTACGTGTCCCGGTTATGAGGGCTCATTCCGAGTCTATCTGGATAGAGACCGAGCGCCCGATATCGCTTGAAGAAGCGCGCAAGGCTCTTTCAGAGGCGGAAGGCGTGATAGTGCTTGACGACCCGGCAAACAAAAAGTATCCGATGCCGCTTGACATCGCCAATGAAGACCCCGTATATGTAGGGCGTCTCCGCAAGGACCTTACATGCGAGAACGGGCTTTCATTCTGGGTGGTCGGCGACCAGATAAAGAAAGGTGCGGCTCTCAATGCAGTGCAGATTGCACAGTATATGATAGCTCACGGAAAGAAATTTGAAGATTAATATATCCTTATAAGAAACCTCTGTACAAACTAAGATTTTATTCTTTTAAGCCTTTATTTTATTTACGAAAGGAGTCGACGAGAGCCGCCTCCTTTTTTTATTTGGTGAAAAAGTGCTAAATTTGTAACAAAATATTCTCAGGATATATGGGTATGAGCGTTATGAATGCAGCGGTCCTTGTGAATGATCCGGTATTGATTTTTTTTATCGTGCTGGTCATCATACTGTTGTCGCCGTTGCTGCTCAATAAACTGAGGATTCCGCATATCATAGGCATGATTGTCGCCGGCATTGTTGTCGGTCCTTATGGCATAGGGTTGCTGGCACGTGATGCGAGTTTCGCGATTTTCGGTCAGGTAGGCATCCTCTATCTGATGTTTCTTGCCGGTATAGAGATTGACATGTACCATCTGAAGAAAAACCTCAAGAAGGGACTGTGCTTCGGTATGTACACCTTTCTTGTGCCGATGGTGCTTGGCACCGTGTCGTCATATTATCTTTTGAAACTTGACTGGCTGACATCGGTGTTGCTTGCCTCCATGTATGCATCCCATACGCTTATAGCCTATCCTGTTGTGTCGCGTTTCGGTCTTACCAAGACTCCGGCGGTCATCATAACGATAGCAGGTACGATAGTGACTGTGCTCGGCGCGCTTATCGTGCTTGCTGTGTGTGTCGGCATCTATTCCGACGGCGCTTTCAATATAAGTGAGGTGCTGAAACTTTTGTTGCGCCTTGTGCTATATTGTATAGTGGTAGTGTATTCTTTTCCGAGGCTTACGCGATGGTTTTTCAAGAAATACAGTGACAATGTATCGCAATTTGTCTATGTGCTCGCGATGGTGTTTCTTGCCAGTTTCTCGGCGCAGATGATAGGGCTTGAAAGTGTGCTCGGTGCTTTCTTCGCCGGACTCGTGCTTAACCGGTATATCCCGAATATGTCACCGCTGATGAATCGTATTGAGTTTGTCGGCAATGCGATTTTCATCCCTTATTTCCTTATCGGGGTGGGGATGTTGATAAATGTCGGGGTGGTTGTCAAGAGCTGGGATACCGTGTATGTGGCTGCTGTGATGACTGTCATGGCTACCCTTGTGAAATGGATTGCCGCGTGGCTCACACAGCGCACTTACAAAATGAACGGGGCTGAGCGTAGCATGATATTCGGACTTTCCAACGCCCAGGCCGCTGCGACGCTTGCCGCAGTGATGATTGGTTTCAATATCGGTATGTTTGGTGAAGAGGTGCTCAACGGTACAATAGTGATGATTCTCGTGACGTGTACCATCTCTTCGATAGTCACCGAGCGTGCCGCATCGCGCCTTAAACTGCAACAGCTGGAAGGTCAGTCGGAGGATAGCGGCTCCACAGGGCGGTCGTCAAATACGCTTATATCGGTGTCAAATCCTATAACCGCCGCGTCGCTCGTCGAGCTTGCCATACTTACCCGCAATCCATACGCGAGGGGAAACAGGCTTTATGCCATACATGTGCGCAACGATAATTCTGCCGGGTCACGCGCCATCGGCAGAAATTCACTTGATGTCGCTGAACAGGCGGCGGCGAGCGTCGATGCCAAGCTGATACCGATTGAGCGGTATGACCTTAATGTGGTGACGGGACTTGTCAACACTATTGAAGAGCGCGACATCTCTGACGTGATAATAGGCATGCACCGCAAGGCTACCGTGATCGACTCTTTCTTCGGCAGCAAGATAGAGCAGCTGCTTGCCGCGACTCACCGCATGGTGGTCATAACTCGGTGTTTTATTCCCGTGAGTACGATTACGCGCATCGTGGTGTCGGTGCCTGACAAGGCACAGTTTGAGACCGGATTCCGGCGCTGGGTGATGTCAATCGGCAACCTTACGCGTCAGCTCGGATGCCGCGTGATATTCTGCTGTCACCCCGACGTGCAGCCTTACATAAGAGGGGTGTTGCACAAGGAGCGTTATGACATACGCGCGGAATATCGCGATGTGGAGGATTGGGATGACTTCGTGCTGCTTGCCAACCGTATACTCGACGACGACCTGTTCATCGTAGTGAGTGCCCGTCGCGCGTCATTGTCGTTTAACTCCGGGATGGATGAACTGCCCGGCTTCCTGCAAAAATATTTCTCACGAAATAATCTCATAGTGCTGTATCCGGAGCAGTTTGGCGCCGATGTGGCGACTGCCGCGTCATCCATCGACCCGCTTGTGAGCGATGTCACTGTGGCACCAAGTGGCTTGTGGCTTCACGTGCTTTCCTACTACCGGCGGCTCATACAGCTACGCAAGCGCTTCACCCAGCGCAACCGCGTAAAGAAAATCGACCTCTGACAGCATAGTTTTCGGGTCTCATTTTGATAGAATAGTTTAATTGTTATAATCCCACATCCTCTTAATCAACCGAGGTGCAATTTTATGAGACGCTGGCGTAGATTATCTGGAATCGTGAACCGGGGAGCGAATACATCGGTAGTGCGAGGAAATGAAGTGCCGTATTCAAGTTCTGAGTCATAACCGACATAATAACAATCATTGCAGGCATACAACCAATAATTATCATCTGCATTTTCTTCTGAAAGACCTTCTTCCTTACAACTTTCGGCTACCTTTTGATATTCACTCCAGCAACTTTCAATATCATTGTATAGACCCAAGACTATTCCGAGTCTTGCCTCCATATTCTCCACATCATGTACTTCTACAATGTCGCCCGGTTTGAATCTTATGTAATCTTTCGAGCGACCCCAGAAGTGACCTCCGGGGTTATCAAGATCTTCAAACAGAGAAGAACAGACGGATTGTTCCAAGAGATTTCCATCACCGTCAAATACCCATTTCCGTTTACAACAAGTATGGATTACATCCTTGCCGAATGGCAATTCATAAATGTGTATGCAATAAATTGGAGCTCCATCATATTTTGAAATCTCCTTAGTGGTTATAAACTGTTTTGCTTCTTCAAACGAGGGCAATATAAAACTTTCTCTTTTACGCACACCGAATTTTGGATAATAATCTCCATCCATGTCAGGTTCCACTATTCTGAAAACATCCATCCGATACACAGACGGCTCATTTGTGAATGGCGGATTCAAAGCCAACTTCTTGAATTCTTCAAAGGTCATATCCGTTTGAGGTTACATTCCTTACATAGTTTCCTGAGTTCGGGGAGAGACATCGGGAGACCGTGTAGGTATTTACGACAAGCAGTTACATCATCAAAATACATATCATTGGACTCACACTGCAAATAGTCTTTAATCGTAGAGGACGGAGATAACACGGTTCGCTTTAGAAAATTGGTGAATACAGTGACTTTAGACGGGTTTATTTTGCAGCAGTAACATTCTCCATCCTTCAACCAAAGTAGTATCAGCTTATGTGTTTTTGTGCCCGGTCCTTTCAAGATTGGGGACTCGCCATAAATGGAGATTTTGAGTTCTTGTGGAAAAGTCTCGTTGATTCTTTGCATAAAATCCTTGAACAATCGTCCATGTGTGCTTGTGTCCGGCAAATCGTTCTGGAATATGTATTGATGTATCATCTCATGCACAAGAGTGCCATCGATTTCTTCCACAGACATATCCGCGGACTTACGATAGATGATGATTCTGTCGCGCAACCGGTGGCAGACATTCGCTTTGACCCATTTGCGGTGAAACAGCCCCAAATATGATTTGCAACGCTCCCGCACGACGAGTTCCACCGGCTTGAATTTGTCAGCCTCCCAAATTCCTGCGTCGGCTAATCTCTCAATCCAGTAGGCATGTCGCTGCCTCAAATATTCAACTGTCAGTTCCATATTCAGTTATATGCTATGATTTCAAGACGGTATTCTGAAGCTCCGGGGCATAACCTGAATCCTCTCTTCACTTTATTTATTTTGCCGAGATTGGGATAATTTTGTTTAAGTTTATTCCACCATTTATATTGACCGGACATTCTCAGTCTTTTATTCTTAATATCGGTATCAATAAAATTGATGATAAATCCTGTGAAATGTTCAAATATATCCGGTCTAAGTTCAAGCAGTTTATCAGTCAACATATCAAGCGGACTTGACACAGAGCAATTAACAGATACAGAAGCATTAAAATACTCCTTGGCAGCATAAAATGGCAAGAAATCCTCAGGCGTTAATGGTGGACCATATGGACGGTATCGCTTGTCAGTTGCCGCGACTCTGCAAACTATCAAATCTTTCTCACTACCGTTTTCTCTCCAATAAGAAGACTGCAATACTGAATTGTCATGTGAATATCCGATAAGTTCCTGTTTCCTCTCATCTGAAATATGAAAACGAGGCTTAAATACAAAAATTGGATGTATCTCGTCAATCCACATTTCATGTCTTGGACTATCTATATAACGGAAATGATCATCAACCCACTCCATGAAAACTCCAGCGGGGAGCTTATTTGACACTTCCCAGGCGCATTCTATAGATTTCGGGACATCTGTTATCAACACCGTTCTGACATCAGCAGAAGAATCCTCGCCATAAATGCTCAGGATTTCAACATAATCACCAACATTGTGTTTTATCATTGAGTTTCCTCTTCCTCTGAACGTCTCTATGACAGGGTTATTGATTGAACCTTGTGAGCATACGGATTGTTCTGTGAGATTGCCACATTCATCATAAACTTTTATTGAGACATATTTGTCCATCCGAGTATCAAAACCGACAGGAATTTCATATATGAAATGACAATATACCTTCATTCCCTTTTCTTGAATCTTCAATTTGATCGCGGTTAAAGAAGATTCTGCATCAGCTAATGAATGGTGCAATGAGGAATGCCCAAGATGTAACGAATAAGGTTCCCCCATATCAATCCATTCTTCATAATAACAATATGTATCCACCCGAAAAACAGAGCGTCTATCATATTGTGGCGGATTCATTGCCAGCTTCTTGAACTCTTCAAATGTCATACGCTTAGTTTGTTTATTGTTTTGCAATGAATTAAGCATCTGGTTAAGATGCGTGATTTAATGAGTTACGGTCGTTAATATATTTTTCAAAGTCATGCAAGATTTTAAGTAAGTCAGGAGTCAGTCTCTTTTCGCATTCCATCGTTATGTTCTCAGGAATCGGATAGACACACGCTGCAATAGAACCCGCGATTGCCCCAAGCGTATCGGCATCCCCACCGAGGGAAACCGCCAGTCTCACTACATCTTCAAAATCATTACCCTCTAGAAAAGCAATTATCGATTCAGGAACTGATTGCTGACAGATATCGTTCCATTCATAGTGAGGACGAATTTCGTTAATTGTGCGATACAGATTATAGCCGAACATTACTGAAATCAATTCTCTGATTTGAGATTTGGTATAGCCGTTTTTCGCCATATAAATTGTTGCTGCAGTTGCTTGGGCTCCCTTTATTCCTTCAGGATGATTATGAGAAACTGATGCTGTAATATATGCGAGTTCAAGAGTTTCGTTCAAAGTCTGAGCGTAAAGAGCTACGGGACTAACGCGCATCGCCGAACCATTGCCATAACTATTATATGGTTGGGGATTATCTGACCATATCCAATTTTTAAATCCGGGACCATACCCCACATCAGGATATTTACGTCCTAATTCAATCATATGTTTTATTAAGTCAGATGATGAGAGATAATCACTTTCCATTAGCCATCGGGTAATAGCCAGTGTCATTACAGTATCATCTGTAAAGAAACTGCCATCAGTAAACAACTCAAAATTATATATTCTGTCGTTTACATACTCATAATGTGAACCAATAATATCTCCTGCGATTGCTCCTAACATAACTTGTGCTTGTTTACCGCTATTAGTGTTATCTTTATATCCTCATTTATGTCCGGATCCATGGCAACGTCCCAAATCAGGTCTATTCCGGGGAAATTATATCCGAAAAACTTGATCATCCCTCTGATTTCAGACATCAAGATCGGACTACATTCGCTAATCCACACATAGACAATCACCTTTTCAATGTCTTGCAATTTAACGGGTAATCTGTTGATTGCATGGTTTAGTGCCGTGACAACCCTATTTGCGCCCATGCCTTCGCCGGAGGTGACATAATTTGTGTTTGTAGTTGACAAAGTACAAATTATATCTTCAACACCAATATTTATTATACCGTGAGCACGAACGATTTTTTTAATTTCCTCAATATCTCCTATAACAAAATAGTCATTCCAGGCGATGATATCGTCAATATCGGATGAAACAATCATCCGTGCCGCTTCTTCAAAGTCCATATATTCATTAGGTTTGTCAGGTACTTTCATCGTGTAGGTAAAATTTGGTTTATGTACACCCTGCGACGATTACAGTCGCAGGGCGCGGAAGTGTGGTAATCCTGAGTATTATTATACGTTTATATGCTGTGCTGAATCTTGTGATGCTTTGATTCGGTCTCTTATAAAATCATGATATTTACACAAGGCTTTCTTACCACGTTTTAAATCTGAGACACTTAACGTGATTGATTTTCTATCTGCAATATCCTTTTCTGCCATCTCTATTTCAAGGTCAACCAATCCTATAAGATCAACAAATATCGGCAATGCGGAATTCATGTCATCATTATCGGCAAGAAGAATAGCAAACACATCATCCTCAAACAAATAATCCAAAAAGAAATATTTTAGCTTCGTGAGATATGTGACATGTGACCATACTGACGCAGGTGCATACCGGCACTCGTTTTTTAAATAGGCACAATACTCCTTTTTAAGAGGAATCATTCTATCTCTTCGGCTGTCACATGATTCAGGTGGCAATCCAAGCTTTAGTCTCAGCTTATCAATCCGCCATTCATAATAGCGATGATAGGTTGAAAAGGCACTTGCCCATTCGGAAATAGTTTTAGATGTATATTTCAAGCCTCTGCTTTCAAAAAACTCATCAGCCGGTAGCAAGCTCATAAGTTCAATCAGTTTCCCAAGGTATCCGGAAACCATCTCAAGATTTTTAAGACAAATCTCAGGATGTGTACTATATCCACGAAACGCCTGGGCAAGAAGCTCGAATATAGAGTAATCCCCCTTAAAGACGATTTCAAAAGCACTCCGGATGCGGGAAACATATATCCGTGCAGACTGCTCTGACATGTTTTCTTCATCGACACACCACATCTTGAAATGTTCTGTGTCATAAGGTACTTCCTTTTCTTCGGAACCGGGCCACTGAGGGTATTTTCTCTGTCTTGTCATAATAGTCGATTATTAACCGATACAAAGATAACGGTTGCTACCGAACCTTTAAATTAAGAACTCTACAAGATAAACATTTGTAGCGGTGTCTCCGTCAGATGACCGGACATCATTAATCCTATTAGTAATAACTCGCTAATTGTCATATCTGATATTACCTCCATCACCTGATAACGGTGCAGCTTTTTCAATTTTAATTTCAGGATGAGTATTTGCTAACGCTGAAGTGAAAGAGGCAAACCGTTGGGCAGTCCATTGATTAGACAAATAGAGATTCTCGCCTTCAAGTTTATCCCATCTTTTAGCAAAGCGAGGATCAGACGATTGCCACTCTTTCTCTTTGTAATAATCAGCATCTACTATGAGTATTTCTTTTGGCAACAATTTATTAATCTCCGAAACAGTGATTCTCCTGTCAAGAAGATATTCTACAATCCTCTTGGCTACAGCTTTCATGCGTTCACCCTTATGATTTTCACCATCAGGTAAATGCAAATCATAAAGACTATAGTTATTGCCTAAAGTATCAATCCCCTGAATTATCGAATTGATTCTTTCCGCCTTTTCCGCATCGGTTGTTTTAAGGCGCATTACTTCAGCCGCAAGTTTGAAAAGAGAAAGATTGGTGTGCCAAAAGGTTTCTATTCTTTCAATATCATTTTCATCGTATGCCATAACTCTTATATTATTATTCTTGTCAAGATACGGTTTGATTAAATTTTTCCTGTATTCCTCAAGAAATAGCTGTCGCCGTTTATTAGCGGAACTCTGCACCGGTTTATAATCGATTAAAACCTTGTCGTATAAATCCTGATATGAAATTTTAATGAATTCATTGCAAATACACGATGACTTATTACTCTCACGATTCCAATCCGGCGACAAATAAAGGAAAAGTTGAATTTCGTTGTTGTGTTCAGGTTTATATTTCCACTTTTTTGTATATGCCTTAAATTCCATTCCGTGTTCAAGACATCTCGAATCTTTATTTGAGAAATATGTGTAATATACAAATGTCTGGTGATCGTGGTCAGTCGAATCAACCTTATTCTCAATGACTATTTTGAGCGGAGTAACAGTTTCTTCCAGTTTTAAATTGCAAGAAATGACAATATCCACTCTCCCATTTTTCTTTCCTTTGTGAGTCTGAACTTTACAGGAGACTTCTCGCTTGACATCAATACCGGAAATAGTACATTTCTTTAACAATGGTTCGGTAAAAAAGCTATGCGGCAGCTCCAATATATGTTGCGACAAGCTTTTCTAGCTGCAGAATTTGCCTCTTTTTTAGACGGACATCTCCTATGTCGAGTATTTTCAATGCGAAAACGGTGTCGGAAATTGCTTTTTTAAGCTGCCCCACACTGTTTTTTGGGAAAAAGAGGTCAATTTCGGATTGAAGCATGTTTCGAGTAAAAAAAGAGATGTTGTAAGCGAAGTCAATGCGTGCGGTATTCCTTGACTGATTGTGACTGAGACCTGTGAACTGTTTTGCGTCCCGTATCCCGAATTCAATCCTGAAACGCTTTCGGTATATGGATACGATATCGGCGGCAGATACCGAAGGGTCAGTGCTGAATAAAATTACGTTATCGCGGTCTCCGATTCGTCCTATTACAATACGCACATTTATCCGTAATGACGTGGAATGTACAACGGCGGTATGAAAGACGCCGATTCCATCAATACGGATTTTTTGACAGAACATCATGTCCGGATGTTTGATGTCCACCCGTCCGGCATAAGTCGGTTTGTACCCTTTGCGTGTCCCTCTCTTTTCCAGGTACGGCTCATTGGCAAGATAACTCAGGGATGCATTGCCAGGAAATTTTGAAATCAGGGTAAACCCCATTTTCACTGCCTCAAGGGCAAATGTCTTGCGGGAGAAAAAGGCGTCTGCCACTAATTTGTCGCTGATTTTCAGCAGTTCTTCACGCCTGGATTTCAATGCGTCAAGATAGCATTCAGTCATGGTCTTCCTCGTGCCTTCACCATCGCCGGGCAGTGTCTGTGAGGCCCCGAGCATGACACAGTCGCCTGAGACGTAGTCTATGGCTGCAAATGCAGTGAGTTCAAGCCCATGGACACTCTTACTAGATGCCCCGGACCAATACATCCCTATTCCGGGAGTACATCTGCCACTTTTTGAAATATGTGCCGGGGCCATGGCTATGACCAGGCGGTCCGGCGAGACCGTGCCGGAGATAAACATTTTGTTTAGCCTCAGCCAGTCAATTCCATCCCGGCTGAAATTGTTTCTGAATGTCTTTTCATTCAATCCTGAATAGCGTTGCAGCTGCAGGAAATTTACCCGCCCGCGAATGGCGACTATGGTGCCTGCAACATTTTCAAGAAAACGACTCAACACTTTGCCTATGCCAAGTGTTTTTGCTGAACGGGACAGTAAATCCCTCAACATGGATTTAAATATTTTCAAGGCGGTCAGGGCGTTCATATAGAATCTAATTTGGGAAATTATTCTATTTAACGCGTGACCGCCATTTTTGTTCCTATTTTTTACCGAACCATTGTTTAAGGATTCGATATCGCTTAATATCTTAGGAAATACGCTTAAGCTTTCTGTTCTCTTTTTTGCCAGCCATATCAGGTTTTTGATTGCAAGAGCATCCCAGGTGTATTGCATAAAGAACCATTTAAGGAAATTGCTATGCACAGTTTCGCTATGCGCTTTTCCCACGACATCAAAGAATGTTTCTGACAGATATTTTTCAGCCAGCACCGTATTTTCGCGATTCTCATCAAATTGATCCAGTAATTTCTTTAAGTTTTGTTCCTGCTCCATTTATCATCAGTTTTCCCGCTCACCCGGAAAATATTTAAGGTTTTATACTTATGTCGGTTGAACCAAGGCTCAACATCGCAAAATTAATCATCAACCCGGCTAATTTCAAATTATTCGCCCACTTTATAATTTAAGACCTTTACAAAATGACTTCCTCCGGATTTATATGCCTCGTGCAGAAACATACCGCCGATTACTTGGTTTTTTTATGTTAAAAATGATGGATGTTTGGATTGTGAGCGAAAAAATCATAAATTTGTCATTCAGATTGATAAACCATATTTATCACGAAGTTAATAACTATGAAATTTAAAAGAATTTTTTCTCTGCTTGCAGTAGCAGGAATGTTGACCGTGGGGTTCAGTGCCTGCGGCGATGACGATCCGGAACCCGGAACAGGTAATGAAGGCGGCGATCCGTCAGTAGGACCCGGTGAAGTTGACCCCTCGGTAAATAAACCCTTATCATCTACCGATGCCGGAAATTATCTCGACGAGACGGCAGTCGAAGTGGCAAATCTTTTCAAGCCTGAAGATCAGAAGGAAGTGGTCGACGTGTTTAACAACTATGCCGAGAAATACGCCGAGTATGAATTTGATGAAGACGACTTCAATTTCGAAGTTGGCGGCAAGAGTATGCTTACCGTAATGGCAAAATCGATGGTTAAAGGCATGTCGGGCGACGTGGCAAGCCTGTCACGGGCAGCCAACGCGTTTGTCACCAATTATAATGTGTCGTTTGACATGATAAAGGGTATCTACACCCCTGACAGCCGTACTGAGACATGGCGTCGCGATCCCAACAGCAGTGACGTGATATTCCGCTTTGGCTCTACCGAGGTAAAGGTTCAGGTGAGCGGCGGTAACTGGGACCTGAATTTTGTCACGGAAGACTGGGACTATGATTATAACTACGAGACCAATAATTACGAGGAGATTGTCTATGAGGACCACTATAATGTGACCGTACCCAAAAATATTGTAGTCACCGTCACTGAAAGCGGCAAGGAACTTGTACACAGTACTATCGAGAGCAATCTTGACAGAAATGGCAAGAACTTCCGCATCAAGACCAATATGCGCGCCGCCAACCTTACGCTTGACGCTGTAATCGAAGGTAATAACAGCCGCGTGACCGAATCACAGTCGCTTCTCGTCAGCGGTACACGCGTGGTTGCTTCGACTGCTACTGTGAATGGAAGCAACATGTGTGACGAAGAGTATCTTTCAGAACTCTTTGAGGATGACATAGAGGATTCACAGGCTCGTATCGACAATACATTCCGTGATGGCTCTGCTATGATTAATATCGCCGACCGCGTCCAGGTAAAGGCAACCATGACTAAAATCGGTACTTTGATGGTTGCAGGCGATTATGACGGAGAGTCGTCATGGAACTCTCATGCCGAGAGTGATGCTGCCAAGTTTGCCGCAGCCCTTGCCAACAATGTAAAGGCGCAGATGTATTTCGGCAATACCGATGCCGTACAGGCAAATATCGAATGGCAGAAATATTTCGATGAGTACTATGCAGGTTACGGCGAATGGATGGTCGAGCCGGTAATCGTGTTTGTCGACGACAACAGCCGCTTCACATTTGAAGAGTACTTTGGCGAGGCTCGTTTTGCCGACGCCATAAACAAGTTCTCCAGTCTCTTCGATGTGTATGCAAGTCTCTGGAAATAATCATTGATAATTGAGAGCTGTAAGACATCTCTTACGATATATGAGCGGTGTGCCTTTAGCGGGCGCATCGCTCTTGTCGGCTATAGCCGTGGTCACAATGAAGGCGGAGGCAGCCGAAGGTGTCGACAGCGTGGAGCTGAAAGAGATTGAGGTCGTGGCTACATCACCGCGCACATCACGTCTCGGTGCCGACGGTTCGGTGACGGTCGATGCCGTGGCGGCAGGCAGGACATTACGCTCGCTCGGCGAGGCTGACGCTGTCGGCTATCTGAAACTGCTTCCCGGAGTCACGTCGGGGAGTGATTACGGCTCCGGACTGTCAGTGCAGGGAAGCGACTATTCCCACACGCTTTTCCGGATTGACGGTGTGCCGCTCTTTTTCCCGTATCATTTCGGAGGAATATTCTCGGTTGTGGCTCCGGCACATTATCCGGTAGTGAAATTCGAGAAATCGATTCATGACCGGTCGATGTCGTCACGGCTCGGGGCGCTCGTAGATATGTCGGTGAGAAAAGGTAAATATGACCGTGTCTGCGGGTCGGTCAATGTCGGAATCATATCGTCGGGCATCTCGGTTGGCGTACCGGTGAGTCGCAACCTTGATATCACTGCATCGGCACGACTCTCATATATAAACAGTCTTTACGGCAGCCTGTTGCGGGGAAAATCATCAGAGATAAGATACAATCTTAATGACTTGAGTGTCACCGCAGTTTGGTCTCCGACCCGTAATGACCGTGTGATCGCCGATTTTTTTCATAATTCCGACCGTCTGCGTATAATCGACGATTCCTATGCACTCGGCACTGCGATGAATTGGGGGAATATCGCGGGGGCAGTGACGTGGGAACATAAGCTGCCGGGCGGCGCGATGGAAAATTCCGCCTATTACTCCGGATTTCACAACCGCCTATCGCTTGAGATGCCTCAGATGGGGCTGCGTCTGCCGTCAGAGATGGCACAGGTCGCTGTCAAGGGTGTCATTGACCTCGATTTCGGCAGATTATGGCGTGTCAAAGCCGGATATTCCGTGAATGTCAATAGTATTCTACCGCAATGGGCTGACTTTTCCGGCTACAATAATTTGCCTAAAGATGAGCCGTCTAAGGAGCATGGTGAAGAGGCGGCATTGTTTGGCGAGTTATTCCGACAATTCGGCAGCAACATTGTCGTGTCGGCGGGAGTGAGGCTGACAGGCTATCACCAGTCGACCTACCGCCGCTTGCTTGCCGACCCTGCCGTCACTGTCTCGTTAGATGAACGGTGGGGAAGGCTCACTGCGCAGCTTTCAAGCTATACGCAGACCCTTCATCAGGTAGGTTTTTCCGAAGTCGGACTATCCTCTAATTTCTGGATAGGCTCGGCGGAGGGGCTTCCGGTGCAGAGGGCATTGTCGGCTGCTGTCAATTATAATAAATCATTTTTTGAAGGAGCGTACACCTTTTCCGCCGATGCCTATTATAAGCGGTTGCGCGGTTGCTCCGAATATGACGGGTATTTGCTCGGATTGCTTGACGACGATTATGTGACGCGCGACAATATATTGAGTGGAAAGGGCTATAATTACGGCATTGACTTGATGTTGACGAAAAATTACGGCAAGCTGACTGGCTCCGCAGGCTATGCCTACGGTATAGCCCGTCGTCGTTTTGACGGCATTACGGGCTGGGTGACGGCATCGTCAGAGCTGCGTCATTCGGTGAATATTTACGCCCGCTATATGATTGATTCCCGATGGTCGGTGTCGGCGGCGTTTGCTTACAACACCGGCAGGCCGGTGACCCCGATTAAGGCGTTTTATATGATAGGGGAAAATCTGTTTATGGATTACGGGAAGCGTAATTCCGGCAATCTTCCTGCATATCACCGGCTCGATCTTTCAGCGACATATTCGTTTTCTACCGAAAAGTGGTTGCCGCTGCGTCATTTTGTCAATGTGTCGCTTCTCAATGCTTACGGACACCGTAATGTCGACATGATTACCTACAGTTATGATGTCGATGACAATCTTTTTTATCGTAAAGAGGTGACGTCGCTGTACCGGTTCATGCCTTCAATAAGTTATACGATTGAATTTTGATGAGACATACATTGATATACTTGTTTGTCGCTGTTGTGACGATTCTGACCTTTGCGGGATGTGACAATTCCTCCGAGGTGTCGCAACCTTCGCTTGTGATTGACGGCTGGATTGATTCCGACGGTTATCCCGTGGTGATATTGACAAAGACCATCGTACCCGATGCCTCCGATAAGACACCCGTGGCGGATTGCCTTGTGCGATGGGCTAAGGTCACAGTTTCTGACGGGGAGCGTGAGGTAATAATGACCGGTACGTCAGATGACAATTATTTTCCGCCTTATATTTACCGCACATTTGACATGCGTGGCGAACCGGGGAAGACATATCGTGTGACCGCTTCCTACGGCGGGATGACAGCCGAGGCTTCATGCAAGATGCCGCAACGGGCGAAAATCACCGGAATAAGTGCGGCGCGGATTGAGGGGTCCGACTCGCTTTGCGAGATTTCAATGAGTTTTGTCCCTGCACCGGGGGAGAGATATTATCATCTGCTGACACGCATACGAGGTGACAGAGGCCGATACATGCCGTCGTTTATGGGGACGGTCAAGACCGATGGTACGGGTGAAGAGTTGAAGGTGCCTGTATTTGCGCCAAAAACCGACACGTCGCCCGATGATTTCACCCCTTATTACAAGCGGGGTGACCTGGTTGAGATTGCCCTGTGCACCGTCACTCCGGAGGTGTATGATTTCTGGTTTGACTACGATGATGTCGTGGCGTTCGGGGGCAATCAGTTTGTTACATCGGCAGGCAACCTCCGCTCTAATGTCATAGGAGGTTACGGCGTATGGAGTGCGCAGGGGACAGTCCGCCACACACTCCTTGTCACGCCGAGATGATAATCCGTTGCCTATTTATAAGTCTCGGCAATGGAGTATATGGAGTTGAAAATCTCTATGTCGGTGTCGGTCAGCTCGACATGGCGGCGTGCCATCACGCGACGTGCGATATCGAAAAATTTTGACAGCGATACATCGCTGAACCCTGCTGCTCCACCTTCGCTGAACGAGGCAACGAAATTGCGCGGGAATCCGGAGCCGTGGATATTGCACCCCACGCCTACCACGGTGGCGGTGTTAAACATGGTGTTTATGCCCGCTTTCGTGTGGTCGCCCATTATTAGTCCGCAGAACTGGAGACCGGTGCGCAGGAAGCGGTGAGCCGGGTAATTCCACAGTTTAATCTCCGAATAGTCGTTTTTAAGGTTTGAGGCGACGCAGTTGGCTCCGAGATTACACCATTCGCCGATTACCGCATTGCCGAGAAAGCCGTCGTGAGCCTTGTTGCTGTAGCCTATCATGACCACATTGTTAAGTTCGCCCCCGACTTTGCAGTACGGTCCTATGGTTGTCGCGCCATATACTTTCGTGCCCATATTTATATAGGAGTGTTCGCAGAGGGCAAGCGGACCTCTCACACAGGAGCCTTCCATTATCTCGGCGCAGGCACCGATATAAATCGGACCGTGGCTTACATTGAGCATCGCTCCCTCTACGGTAGCTCCCTCTTCGATGAATATAGCCGGAGTGCCGTCGGGAAGGGTCGGGGAGCCGATAAGTGTGCATGTAGGGCTGAGCGGTTGCGATGTGCGCCCGGCGGTAAGTGTCCGGTAGTCATCGGCAAGTGCCTGCTCGTTGAGCATGAATATATCGGGCAGAGTCTTGATGGCAAGAGGCATCTCCTCAAGCTGCACTTCATTGTCGTGATGTTTGCCGTGATGCGCTACCAGCGTGTCACCCGACATTATCGCCGTGCCGGTGGGTAGTGTCTCAAGCATCTTTACCAGAGCTGTCGACGGACACACATTGCCGGCGATATAGTAGTCATCATTGGTGTTTTCCTCCTTCATCGGGAATTTGGGCGACAGATACTCGACTGTCGAGTAGGAATATGTGCCGGGGAACGCTTTTTCCCATTTTTCACGGATGGTCATTATGCCGAAACGTATGTCGGCGACGGGTCGGGTGAAAGTAATCGGCAGGAGATTTTCCCGCAGTTCGGTATTGTCAAAAAGAATGATATTACGTGCCATGATATTATAAATGTTTTATGCAAAGGTAATAAAATTTTGTTAGATTGAAATTTATGTATAATTATGCAGATATGCGGTTTTTCGATGGATTTAACATCGAAAAATGTAGAAAATTAAGTATCAGATAATCAGAGACGTATATTAATTTATATGTTAAAAAACATAGTTTTATTGCATATTTCAACGGAAATCATCTAACTTTGCACTGTGTTTAGTTGTATATAGTACTGAACGAGGGAATGAAGAGACCTCGATTAAATATTAACTAAAACTTTATAGTCATGAACAAGATGATTAAGTTTTTTAAAGAAGGTGTTAATTCATACGTAAAAAACATGAGTGACCACCAGTTGTTCAGGATTACCGGCGACTGCACTCCGATGTTTGATGAGGAAAATTAACAGGTATTATCGCTGCCGGTAGCCGCCCGGCGCTTGTTGAAGATTGCGGCATACACTTAGAATGAAGAATGTTTTAGGAAATTAAAAGAAGAAGTGTTATGAAGAAGTTTTTTAAGAAAGTACTTACGTGGTATTTTGAAGCAGCATCAGAGATGTACAAGTAAAGACTTGAGTCGTAAGACACAAGAGAGAATGAAGTAAAGTAAGAATTTAGAGAATCGTGATACATCTCACGATTTTTTTTGTGTCAGTTTGTGAGGATACTGTGAAATGATTAAATTCGCGCAGTTATGGAAGATATGGTTACAACAGTAGGGATAGATCGCTTGAAAGTAAGAGCCTTTCACGGCGTTTCGGCGCAAGAGCGCAAGGTCGGGAATGACTTTGAGGTGACGGTAAGGGTCGATTATCTGTGGAATATCGATTCCGATTGCATTGAAGGCACATTAAATTATGCGGAGCTTATAGCATTGGTACAGGAGGAGATGGCTGTGCCGTCGGCATTACTCGAGCATGTCGCCGGGCGTATTTACCGTCATATCCTGACCCGCTGGCATGAAGTGACCGGCGGGTATATAAAAATAGCCAAGCTCACCCCGCCGGTGACAGCAGAACTTGCCTCCGCGTCGGTGAGCCTGGCATGGTAGGTGCGTATCAGAATGACCTTCCTTTATAGGTGCTGCTTGCCGAGGCGGGATGCAGGACACCTTCAAGTGTGATACGTTCTGAATTGAAATTGGGGGTCACGACGGCGGTTGCGCGATTTGTACCTCCGATTACGGTAATGGAAATCACGGCTGAAATACCGTTGCCTATCACGCTCATGGATAGGGTGTATGACCCGTTTTTCTCTTCCGATACCTTGATGTTTGACGCTTTGCCTTCTACGGTTACTCCACCTACTCCGTTAGGTCCCCCGCCATTGAAGGGTGCGACCTGTACGGTGGTCGTGCCGTTAACCGACGATATGAAGTTTGTGACCGATGACACGTATGCCGGTCTCCCGCGCTTGAATATCAGGCGGTCAGCCTCAAGTACAAAGTCCATGTCGTTGAGGGCTTTAACGGCGATGTCATGGCTGATGGAGTCCTGACGCGCCTCAATCGCCTTTTGGGCTTCTTTTGCAGCTTTCTGCTCAGGCGTCAGTGTGGCACATGAGGTAAACAGTGCCATAGCGGCAGTGATGATTAAAAACAGACGTTTCATGATTTCTGTAGCTTATTGAAATGACTTTTGATATTGTTTTTTTGTATTAACTGTTATTTTCGGTAAATATAACGAATTGAATCTTAATTTGGATTGATAAAAGTAGTATCTTTGCATCGAAAAGGCAAATTTTGTTAGCATAATCACTAAATAAAATATGAGAATGAGAAAATTTTTACTTTCTGCCGTTGCGTTGTTGCTTGGCGTAGGCGGCATGACCGCGGCGATTTCCGACAAATTGACGGTGAATCCCGCTGTTAGTATCAAAATGGAAAAGCCGATGGTGAGAAAAGCGGCTAAAGCTGATGCAGCCTCCCGTTGGGACTGCTCGTTTATAATAGGAAACGATGTGACCGCCGGTAATTTCCAGAATCCTGGCACATATCGTGTCGCTGTCGTTATTCCGGAATATGTGGCAAAGCAGTGTGTCGGGTCAAAGCTCACAGATATTTTCTTCCTTATGGGACCATCAGTCAAGACTGACGGCAAGGTGTTCATAACAAAGGGTGTCGGCGGTGAAAGCCTCTGGGAAAAAGATATAACCCTCAAGCTCGGTACTCTCTCCGGAAATAATTTAACTCCGGGCGAAAATGAAATAATTCTCGATGATCCGTATGTGTTTACAGGAGAAGAGATAGCGGTTGGATATGAGTTTATTGCACCGCGTTCAACCCAGATGCGTTCTTATTATCCGCTTTGCTATGGCTACGAGGAGCCTATTAATTCATGTGCTGACAATGTCGGTATGACGACTGCGCAAGGTGAGGTATGGGATCATTTGGGGCTGCCCTTGACTATTATGCTTGGTGTCGAAGGCGAGAATCTTCCTACCTGGGCCGGCGTGGTTGATTATATGATTTCTCCTGTTGTTAAACCGGGTGATAATGTAAACGTGACTCTGCAGGTTGCAAATATAGGTGCTAACCCTGTGTCCTCTGTAGGTGGATTCACCACTGTTGACGACGTTGACGGTCAGGAGCAGACGATTCCTGTAAATATCAATGCTGGAAGAACGGGTGTGGCTGATTTTTCCGTGACAGGCATGGATAAGGAAGGGTTGTATATGGTTGGCGCTACAATGAACAAGGTAAATGACGCCAATTATTGTGAGCCTGTTGAGGTCGAGGATTTTGTAAAAAACATCGCCAATGGTGTTAAACGTCGCGTGGTAGTAGAGGAATGGACCGGTAGCTGGTGTGGTTATTGTCCGCGGGGTATCTGGGGCATGGATTACATGAAGGAGAATTATCCTGATGATTTCATCGGTATTGCGGTTCACTATGATGACGAGATGGAAGCTACAAGCTATATTAATTCGCTCGCAGCTCTCGGAGTGGTGTCCGGTTTCCCCGGCTCGCTTGCTGACCGTATGATGGTAGTAGAACCGAGTCCCGATAATTTTGCTGAATTGGTGGAAACTTTTGGCGGCAACAAAGGTTTTGCCGATATCACAATCGACGCAAAATATGTTGATGAGGCAGAGAAAACTCTTGAAATCACCGGTGACGTAAAGGTTACCTACGATGTCGCTGAGGTGAATGCTTTGCTTGCAAACTCAAAGTATCGCGTATCGTTTGTAATTATTGAAAACAAGGTTCACGGTAAGCAGTCAAACTATTATGCCGGAGGACGTTTAGGAGCTTGCGGCGGTTGGGAGTCGCTTCCTTCTTCAGTAGAGTGGGATTATGATGATGTGGCGCGCACAATCGACACATTTGACGGTATAGCCGGTTTGCTTCCCGATGTTATGGAGAAAGATAAGGAATACTCGTTCACCCATAAGATGACTTTGCCTAAGAGTGTGAAGGTCGGTAGCAATATTGACATTATTGCCATGCTTATTAATACAACTACCGGATATATTGAGAATGCGGTGAAGATTGCAGGTCCGCAGCGTGCCGCTTCAATCGATCAGGTTCTTGGCGACTCTAACAGTGCTGTCAGCGTTAATGCCGGTGCCGGAGTCATCACGATAGCAGGCGAATGTGCCGCAGCCGAAGTGTATGGCTTCAACGGAGTGCGTGTCGCTTCAGTAGCAGGTGCGCAGACAGTGGCTGTCGCTCCCGGTCTTTACATCGTGAAGACAGAGGCTGTTGACGGTACTGTATCGACGGTAAAGGTAGTCGTAAGGTAAATTTCAATTCCGCAATTCTGCGGAATTGAAAGGTTATAAGGTTATGAGTTTATAAGTTTAAGGTTTAGGGTTTAAAGTTTAGATTTAGATTTTAGATTTTATAGGCTTACATGACCAACGGAATAAGAGGTTATAAGGCAGGATTTTTCCTCCTTATAACCTCTTGCCTTTTTGTAGCTTGTCAAAGGGTCGCTATAAAGCCGCCGTCACGCGCCTTCTCGATGCTTCATTGATTATGTTTTCCCGCAGGGAAAAATCAATTTTTAGCCGTGGGTAGAGTGTAGTGATACCCACGGGAGTCAGTAAAGCGAGGATGTTTCCGACAGGAATCATCTCAGTGTACGATTGATGATTCCCTAAAGGGAAACATTTGTTTAGGGCAACCTTTCCGGGGGTTTCGCTACGCTCAACCGCCCGGCTAAGTTTGGATTTTTCCCTGACGGAAAAAGAAGCGAGTCGCTTTCAGCTGGGCGCGTAGCTGTTTCCCCGTTACCAGAATTTGTTGGCGGAGGGATTGTATTCCCAACCGTATTCGAGCATTTTCTGCTCGAGCTCGGCACGTTTGATGTCAAGGTCGTCGCAAAGCTCATTGAGGGAGCCGTAATTGTCACGTAACTTCATGTTCAGGAAGCTGAACAGCATGGCGGGGTCGGATGGTAATTGATTCATCATGATAAAATTTTGTGCAAATTTACATCTTTTTGCTTGATGTTAAAATAGTGACGTTTGATAGCAATTATTCAACGATTTACGCCCCTGTGTGGCAAAAGTATAAGAAAAAGCGTCAACGATGGGCGATTCGTTGTGTAAGTATGGTTACAAGCAGTCGGAGATATTTTAATATTTCGCAATAAAAAACTAATTTTGCACTGAAAATAAAATTGTTATCCAACAAACTGAAAATGGAAAAGAACTTTAAACGCACTCTTATAACAACTGCTCTCCCTTATGCCAACGGTCCGGTACATATCGGTCATCTTGCCGGCGTGTATGTGCCTGCCGACATCTACGCACGTTATCTGCGCCTGCGTGGCGAAGATGTAAAGATGATAGGCGGCAGCGACGAGCATGGAGTGCCTATCACTATAAAGGCGCGCCGCGAAGGGGTTACCCCCCAGGATATCGTGGACCGCTATCACAATATCATAAAGGATTCATTCGAGGAACTTGGCATATCGTTTGACGTGTATTCACGCACTACCTCGGCTACTCATTCAGAAACGGCTTCGGAATTTTTCAAGCGTCTCTATGAAAAAGGCGAGTTTATAGAGAAGACCTCTATGCAGCTTTACGACGAGGAGGCGGGGCAGTTTCTTGCCGATCGCTACGTAATAGGGAAATGCCCTCATTGCGGTAACGAGCGTGCTTACGGAGACCAATGTGAGGCTTGTGGCACGTCGCTCAGTCCCGAGGAGCTTATCGACCCGGTCAGCGCCATCACCGGCAGCAAGCCTGTGATGAAAGAGACTAAGCACTGGTATCTGCCCCTTGACAAGTGGGAGCCTGTGCTTCGCAAGTGGATACTTGACGGTCATAAGGAGTGGCGCAGTAATGTTTACGGTCAGTGCAAATCATGGCTCGACATGGGGCTTCAGCCCCGCGCCGTGAGCCGCGACCTCGACTGGGGTATCCCCGTACCTGTCGAAGGTGCAGAGGGGAAGGTGCTCTATGTATGGTTTGACGCTCCTATCGGTTATATCTCCAACACCAAGGAGATACTTCCCGACAGCTGGGAGACATGGTGGAAAGACCCCGAGACCCGACTTATCCATTTCATCGGCAAGGATAATATCGTGTTCCATTGCATCGTGTTCCCCTCGATGCTGATGGCTTACGGCGACAATTACCAGTTGCCTGACAATGTGCCGGCTAACGAATTCCTCAATCTTGAGGGTGACAAGATATCCACTTCGCGCAACTGGGCTGTATGGCTTCATGAGTATCTGCGCGACTTCCCCGGCAAGCAGGATGTGTTGCGCTACGTGCTCACCGCCAATGCCCCGGAGACCAAAGACAACGACTTTACATGGCGCGATTTCCAGGCACGTAACAACAGCGAGCTTGTCGCCATTCTCGGTAATTTCGTAAACCGTGCCGTGGTGCTGACCCACAAATATTTTGACGGCGTTTTGCCTGCCGCGGGAGAGTATGCCGAGTGTGACACCCTTGTGTTCAAGGAACTTGGCGAGATAAAGGAATCACTGTCGGCTAATCTTGACAATTTCCATTTCCGCGATGCGCTTAAAGATGCTATGAACATGGCACGTCTCGGCAACCGTTACCTACAGGAGACCGAACCGTGGAAGGTAGCGAAGACCGACATGAACCGTGCCGCGACCATACTCAATGTCGCGATACAGATTTGTGCCAACCTCTCCATCGCGTTTGAGCCGTTCCTCCCCTTCATGGCGGCAAAATTGCTCAAAATGCTCGGTGGCGATAAAATCACATGGGATATGCTCGGATGCAATGACCTCGTGCCTGCCGGCGCTAAGATTGGCGAGCCTGAACTACTCTTTGAAAAAATCGAGGATGATGTGGTTGAGGCGCAGATCAAGCGTCTTGAGGATATCAAGCGTCAGAATCAGCTTGACAACTGGAAAGTGGCGCCTCAGGCGGAAAATGTGGATTTCGACACATTCAAGAAGTGTGACATCCGTGTAGGCACCGTGCTTGAATGTGAGAAAGTACCCAAGGCTGACAAGCTCCTTCGCTTCCTCATCGACGACGGCATGAAGAAACGTACCATCGTGTCAGGTATAGCGAAATACTATGCGCCGGAGGACCTTGTCGGCAAGCAGGTGTGTTTCATCGCCAATTTCGAGCCGCGCAAACTCCGTGGCATTCTCTCGGAAGGCATGATTCTTTCTGCCGAAAATCCCGACGGGTCGCTTGTTGTCATAGGACCGACAGCTCCGGTGCGCCCGGGTGCCCAGGTAATGTGATTTCACGACAGGATTACATCATAAAATACACTATATAAAATGAAAAGTGCGCGAAAACCCCACATTCTTATCATTTATACCGGCGGTACCATCGGTATGATAGAGAATCCGGAGACTCACACGCTTCAGCCATTTGACTTCACGCATCTTATCGACAATGTGCCGAAAATCAAGATGCTTGACTACACGATTGAAAACATACAGTTCAATCCTCCTCTCGACTCTTCCGACATGAATCCGAAGTATTGGATGGAGATGGCGCGCGCTATTGAGGAAAACTTTGACCGCTTTGACGGATTTGTCGTGTTGCATGGCACCGATACCATGTCGTACACGGCATCCGCTTTGTCGTTCATGCTCGAAAATCTGCATAAGCCTGTCATAATCACAGGGTCGCAGCTCCCCATCGGCGAGGTGCGTACCGACGGTGAGGAAAATCTTATCACGGCGTTGCAGATAGCCGCCGCCACCGATATCAACGATGAGCCTATGGTGCAGGAGGTGGCGATACTCTTTGAAAACTATCTGTGGCGCGGCAACCGCTCTACAAAGATGAGTGCCGACAACTTCAATGCCTTCAAGAGCAACAACTATCCGTCGCTTGCCAAGATAGGGCTCGGCATCCACTTCAACGAGGAAGCGTTGATGCGCGCCGGCATGAAGCGTCCGCTGAAGGTGCGCTATGCAATGGACACCAATGTGATGTTTCTTGACCTCAATCCCGGCATATCGGAGGAGATATTGCGTCACCAACTTTCAACCCCCGGTATAAAGGGTATAGTGTTGAAGACATTCGGTGCCGGTAACGCACCTACCTACCTGTGGTTTCTCGATGCGATACATGACGCCGTTGACCGTGGCATCGTCATCGTCAACATAACGCAATGTGTCAACGGTGGTGTGCATACAAAGCGCTACCTGTCAGGCGACCGCCTTGCTGCTGCCGGTGTGATTTCCGGTCACGACATGACCTCCGAGGCGGCGATAACCAAACTGATGTATCTTTTCGGTCTCGGACTCCCCCCTGCTGAGGTAAGAAAATATCTCGAATGTTCCCTCTGCGGCGAAGTGACCCTCTAATCAGGAGTTGTCTAGTTGTCGTCAGACAGAGTCCCTAAGGTCTCTAAGGTCTCTAAGGCCCTTAAGGTCACAGGGAAACGCGTAGCCTCCGAAAATACCGCGTAGCCGTAGGTTTCGCTTCGCTCAACGCTACGTCTAAACAAAGATGATGCCCTGCGGGCAACACAACCTCCGTTGCCATGCGGGTGCCCTTCCAGGCACCCCTACTGCTACGCAATATAACCTGATTCACAAGCCGTTGTAGGGGCGAGTGGAAGCTCGCCCGCTACGCGATACGCTCTGACGACTGAAAACCGAGTTGAAAAGGATGATGTATTGCGGACAACCGGCTTTCCCGGAGTGAGGGAGCGCGGTGTGAATTGGTGGTAAGGGGGATGATGGATTGGATAAAAGTGTGGATTTGAGAATTTTATTTTAAAAAGTGACCGACAGATTGTAACTAATTGAAAAAAAAGTGCGATATTTGCACTTGCAAAAATGGCTGGAACGCTTAAATGCGCCTAAACGCTTGCAAATCATAAAATTATTACACTATAATAAAAATAAACGAAAATGACAAAAGCCGACATCGTAAACGAAATCTCTAAGACTACAGGTATTGAGAAGGTAAATGTGCTTGAGACTATCGAGAAGTTCATGGAGATTGTAAAGGATTCTCTGGCTCACGGCGAGAACGTATATCTCCGTGGCTTTGGTAGCTTCATTGTTAAGACCCGTTCAGAGAAGACCGCCCGCAACATCTCAAAGAATACAACCATCATTATCCCCGAACATAAGATTCCGGCATTCAAGCCTGCAAAGGTGTTCATGGAAGAGGTGAAATAATAATCCCCACCAGACAACAACACAATTTTAATTAACAATAATATTAACTTCAAATTAGCGTACAATGCCAAGCGGAAAGAAAAGAAAAGGTCACAAGATGGCCACTCACAAGCGCAAAAAACGCCTAAGAAAAAATCGTCATAAGAAGAAATAATCAGGGTGACCGTTTATTTTCTGAAATGACTATTTAAACAAGAATTTGCATATACATGAGAACAGACGTGACCAATCCGCACACCTGCGATGAAGTCAAGTTTGTTCTCTGCGTATATGACAATGAAAAGACCAAATGAAAAGTGAACTCATTGTAGATGTACAGCCTACCGAGGTGTCAATCGCCTTGGCGGAAGATTCCAGGCTCGTTTCTCTTCAGAAAGAGTCACGGAATATCTCCTACGCTGTCGGCGACATTTATCTCGCGCGGGTCAAGAAACTCATGCCCGGGCTTAATGCCGCCTTCGTCGACGTAGGCTACGAGAAAGACGCTTTTCTTCATTACCTGGATCTTGGCTCCCAATTCTCTACCTATTACCAGTTTGTAAAGCAGGCTCTCGATGACCCCAAACGTGTGCCTTCGCTCTCAAAGATGAAACTGATGCCCGACATCAACAAGCAAGGCACGATTGCCGATGTCCTGGAGAAGGACATGACGTTGATGGTGCAGATAGCCAAGGAACCTATCTCCACAAAGGGTCCGCGACTCACCACGGAAATCACTTTCACGGGACGCTTTCTTGTCCTGATTCCTTTTTCTGACAAGATTTCCGTGTCGCAGAAAATCAAGACTACCGAAGAGAAGCTGCGCCTGCGACAGCTCGTTGACAGTATCCGCCCCAAGAATTTCGGCGTGATAGTGCGCACCTCAGCCGAGGGAAAGCGTGTCGCAGAGTTGAATCATGAGCTTAAGACATTGCTCAAGTGTTGGGAAGACACTGTCGTAAAAGCACAACATTCCACCGTGCCCTCGCTCATATTTGAAGAGGAGAGCCGTATAGTGAGCATGTTACGCGATGTGTTCAGTCCTTCTTTTGAAAGCATTTATGTCAATGACGAGGAGACATATAATCAGATATCCAAATATGTCGATCTGATTGCGCCGGAATGTCATGATATCGTGAAGCTCTATACCAAGGACGAGCCGATATTTGACCACTTCAACATAACGCGTCAGATCAAGTCGTCGTTTGGCAAGACGGTGTCTTTTAAGTCAGGGGCTTACATCATCATCGAGCATACCGAGGCGCTGCATGTGATTGATGTCAATTCGGGCAACCGCTCGAAGGCATCGTCCGACCAGGAGAGCAACGCTCTGGAGGTCAATCTCCGTGCCGCTGATGAGATAGCCCGGCAGTTGCGTCTCCGTGACATGGGCGGTATAATCGTGATTGATTTTATCGACATGAACAAGGCGGAACACCGTCAGACTCTTTACGAGCACATGAAAGAGGTGATGGCAAATGACCGTGCACGACACAACATATTGCCACTAAGCAAATTCGGGCTTATGCAGATTACCCGCCAGAGAGTGCGCCCTGCACTCGACGTGGTTATTGCCGAGAAATGCCCTTCATGCTTCGGCAAAGGAGAGGTGCAGCCGTCGTTGCTGTTTACCGATACGCTTCACGAAAAACTGGATTATCTCATCAACAATCTTAAAGTGACGGGCTTCATAATGTATGTCCATCCGTTTGTCGACGCATATCTTAAAAAGGGATTGCTGTCGCTTTACCGGAAATGGCGCATGGAGTTTGGCGGAAAGTTTAAGATTACCCCCGACCAGTCGCTCGCCTATCTTCAGTACAAGGTGGTCGACAGCGACAAAAATGAAATAGACCTCGCCGAGGAGAAAGATTTGGAATCATCGTCGTCGAAGTCAAAATCCAAAGCCAAAGATCGAGATAGCGAAGAATAGGGTCTTGCCCCTTATCGCTAAAATAAAAGGGGTTGTGCCGGAAATGACACAACCCCTTATTAATGTTCCTGTGTATCGTGCGAGCTTCCACTCAATGTTACTAACTTAAGCGCCCGAGCCATAAATCCCTGGAAGGGGATTCATCTCGTTTACCGCGGGTAATGCCGGAGGCATACCCGTGGCGCATGCGGCTCTCTACTTGACTCAACCCCGGAGTGGGTTGCATAGTCGCTTTATCAGCAAATATTTATGCAACCCGTTTCAGGGTTGCGTTGTTGTGGTGGTATCGCTTTCCACGGGTGCCCGCTCCGGGGCTACCCGCGGTTAACTTTATCTTGCCCATTCCGGGCAAAATCCTTAAGTCGTTAGTGACTTTGAGCTTCCACTCGCCACTGCTTCGAGGCTGATTGTCAAGCCAGCGTCACGACAGATTGGAATTATTTAGCGGCGAGGGGCGACGGCACGTTGTAAACGCGTGTCGCAAGCTCCTGGTCGAGCATGTAGAGACCCATACCGTTATCGCCGATCATGCGGAATTTGTCAATCAGTTCCTGTGCGCTTTCTTCTTCTTCTACCTGTTCGTTGACAAACCAGTTGAGTCGGTCGCAGGTAGGATAGTCTTTTTCTGCTTCGGCGATGGAGTAGATGTTGTTGATGAGTGCGGTAACTTTCTGTTCGTGGGCGAGTGTGTCGATGAAAGCGTCAAGCGGTTTTTCCCAGTTTACGGGAACTTCTGCAATCGGTTTCAGCACGACCTTGCCTCCGCGGGCGTGTATATAGTTCATGAAAATCTGGGCGTGAGCCTGCTCTTCCTGAAACTGGATGCGGAACCAGTTGGCGATTCCGGGCTTTCCATCGGCTTCAAAATTACAAGCCATAGACAGGTAAAGATAAGCCGACCAGAACTCGGCATTGACTTGCTCGTTCAGAGCGTCTTGTACTTTTGGACTAAGCATAGTAGTACGTTTTTTTATATGTTTTTATTAATGTAAATAAGATACAAAGGACAAACCGGGCATCGACCCGATTGTCCTTTTGTATCTATTATTGTTATCTGATTTATTCGGCTTTTTTCTTTGCAGCGGTTTTCTTTGCGGCAGGTTTCTTTGCAGCAGCCTTCTTTGCCGGTTTTTTGACCTCTTTAGTCTCTGCTTTTTCGGCATTACCTTCGGCAAGAGCCTCACGCTTGGCATGTTCCTCATTGTAATGCTCAAGGTTGTTGCGCATCGACGCCACTTCCTTGTTAAGCACTTCAATTTCGGTCGCCTGGTTACGTATGGTAGTAAGCAGCGAGTTAAGTTCTTCGTTTTCGATAGAGAGCGGATACTGCTCTTCTACACGTACAATGAAGTCGGCAAGTACGTTCATGTAGTTGGTGAACGCCTGGAACGGGGTTTCGTAGGGGCTGAACATGGCATGTACGGCACCGTCGTTCATATGTTTTGTCGACATGTAGAAGAAATGGTCTGACCCCTGGAGGTATGCCCAGTCCTGTTTCAGACGGCGGTCGGAGCAGAGTCGTACACGCTCGGCTACGGAGTAGAGCTTGTTGAATGCCTCGTTCTGGAGCTTGTTGCCGAGCCATGCCGTAGTGTCACGCGCCTCGTCGGCCCATGAAATCGGGTGGAGCACACTGAGGGTATCGACAGCCTTGCACTTAGCCACTACTTCAGAGGGAGTCCAGAAGTCGATGCCGCGTTCTGCGGCGAAACGAGGAATTGCCTCAAGGAACTGGAATATGCCACTTTCACGAGGCTGGAGCTCACCGAATGTGTCGAGGCTCATGAAGAGGTTTATTACCTGTTCCTCGGCGGGAGTCGAGGCAATCCAGTCGATATACTTGTCGGCGGTCAGCGGATAGGAATCCCAGTCGGTATTGCTGAAGCGGAAAGAGATATCATCGCTAAGTTTATCGTTCTTCAAGAGAAGTTTCAGTTTTGGGCATGAAGCGGCGGCATATACGTAGTTGGGCGATTTCCATCCGAGGATGTGCTTGGCTCCCTCGGTGATGCAACCTTTGTAACCCATGTCGTAAATCATCGGCGCCATCTCGTCGCAATAGATAAGCTCGGTGTTGCGGAGCACCTTCGGATGCTGGCCGAACAGCTCATATATCTTTTCGTCATGTACGCGTACCTGCTCTGCAAACTCTTCAGGGTCGACAAGCGATGACAGGGAGTGGGCGTAGGTCTCCGCGAGGAATTCCACCTTGCCTGTATCGGCAAGCTTCTTGAGGATATCTATAAACTCAGGCACATACTGCTCGCATTGTTCCAATGCGGTGCCGGTGATGGAGAATGCACAACGGAACTTACCGTCGGAATTTTCAATCATGCGGAGAAGAGTTTCTGCCGCGGGTATATAACTGCGGTGGGCGATGCGTGTGATTATGTCGTCATTGGCAAAGTCATCGTAGTAGTAATGGTCGTTACCTATGTCAAAGAAGCGGTATCTTTTGAGGCGGAACGGTTGATGAATCTGGAAATAAAAACAGATAGCTTTCATGAGCTTGGTTTATTTGATAGTTATTTTTTCGTGTTTGATTAATTTCTGTGGAGCACCTTATTGTAAATGTCGATAACTTTTGCTCCTGCCTTGTCCCAGGTAATCTGGTTGACCTCTTTCAGACCGTCTTCCTGCAGCTGTGCGTGCATGGCGGGATAGGTGACAATAGAGTAAATGGCATCAGCCATCGCATCGATATCCCAGTAGTCGGTCTTTATTACGTTGGTGAGAATCTCGGCACATCCGCTCTGCTTGGAGATGATTGAGGGCACTCCCATCTGCATCGCCTCAAGCGGTGATATGCCGAACGGCTCCGATACCGAAGGCATCACGTAGACATCGCTTGCCTTAAGCATCTCATATACCTGTTTGCCTTTCTGGAATCCCGGGAAATGGAAGCGGTCGGCTATGCCACGCTCCGCCGCCAGGGTAATCATCTTTTCCATCATGTCGCCGCTGCCTGCCATCACGAATCGTACGTTACGGTTGTTTTTCAACACACGTGCGGCAGCCTCGACAAAATATTCAGGTCCTTTCTGCATGGTGATACGGCCGAGGAATGTCACGACTTTCTCTTTCGCGCGCGGCGGATTGACATTGAGCAGTTCCTCGCTCAGCGGGGTCACGGCGTTGTGTACGGTGGTGACTTTTGCCGGGTCGATGCCATACTTGTCGATGACTGTGTTTCGCGTAAGGTTACTTACGGTTATGATATGGTCGGCATGAATCATGCCGTCGCGCTCGATATTGTAGACCGTCGGATTGACATTGCCGCGTGAACGGTCAAAGTCGGTGGCGTGTACATGAATCACGAGGGGCTTGCCGGTGACCTGCTTGGCATGGATGCCGGCAGGGTAGGTGAGCCAGTCGTGGGAGTGAATCACGTCGAATTCCTCAGTGCGGGCTATCACGCCGGCGCAAATCGAGTAATTGTTGATTTCTTCCAGGAGATTGTCGGGATACCTGCCGGAGAACTCGATGCATCCGAGATCATTTAGGCGCATGTAGTTGAAGTCGGCATAGATATGGTCGCGCAGACGGAAATACTCGTCAGGGTTCATGACGTTGCCTATGCGGCTTTCCACATATTCGCGGCTTACGTCACGCCATGCCACAGGGACCTGTGACGCACCTATGATTTTTGCAAAACTCTTGTCTTCATCTCCAAACGGCTTGGGTATCACAAAAGTGATGTCCATGTTGCCACATTCCCACATGCCTTTTGTGAGACCGTAGCTGGCGGTGCCGAGTCCGCCGAGAATATGAGGCGGGAATTCCCACCCGAACATTAACGCTTTCATGGTAATGAATTTACACGTTTAATTTTTTAAGATTACGTAATGTGCGCAGAACTTCAGCCACATTGGTAGCCTGTGAGATGGCTCCTCTTCCGGTGAACGGCGGGTTGCCGTCGTAAAGCTGCGAAATTGTGCCGATACAGTTCTGGCTCATCTCATCCTCGAAGCCGATAAGCATACGGTCTATGTAGCTTATGCCGCTCATGCCGAATACCTTTATGTAGGCGTCGGCATACATGCCCATGAGCCAGGGACGCGCGGGACCGTTGTGGTAGGCGCGTTCACGCTCTTCGGGCGAACCTACGTAGAAAGGCTGATAGCCATAGCTCTTCGGCGACAGGGTGCGGAGTCCCTTCGGAGTGAGAAGCTCACGGGTCACCACATCAAGCACTCCCTTGCGCTGACGGCGATCAAGGGGAGAGTAGTCAAGACCGATTGCAATCGCCATATTGGGTCTTACTGCAAGATCGGCGTGATGACCGTTGACATAATCGTAAAGATAACCGTAATCGTTGAGGAAGGTCTCGATAAACGCGGGCTTTGCCTGCTCGGCAATCGTGAGCCATGTTTCACGGTTTTTTGCGTAGGTCTCGTCGCCTTCCGAGAGGTTGTAGGCAAACATGAGGGCGTTGTACCATAGCGCGTTAAACTCGACAAGCAGTCCGGAACGTGGAATCAAGGGCCATCCGTTAGAGGTGACATTCATCCATGATACGGGGGTATTGGTGCCGGTGGTGCCGACCAGTCCGCTGGTTTCAACCTGCAGGTTGGCGTGACCTCCTGCGATAATCCAGTTGAGAATTTTGGCTATGAAAGGCATGTAGCGTTCACGTGCGGCATCAAATCCGAGATTCTTGGCATATTGCTGGATGCTCCATATCGCCCAAAGCGGCACATCGGGAAGGTCAATGCCGTGGATGCGGGTGTCAAGCAGCTCGTTTTCGATATAGTTGTCGAGCGCTTTTGCTGCAGTCGACATTATGTCGTGGAAATCCTCGGTGTGATTGATGGCGAGTGTGGTGCCCGGAAGGGCGATGAATGTGTCGCGGGCACGAATCTGTCCCCAGGGGTATCCTGAGATTATAAATTCGCCGTCCTGATCTTTTATATAGAATTGCTTTGCCGCATTTTTCAGGCAGTTGTAGAAACTTGTGCGACATGTGCGGCTTGCCACCTCCGTTTCATAGAGTTTAGCCATAGAGCGGGGTGACATCTCTTCCACGCCTGCCGAGAATATAATCGACTCGCCTTTTTTTATCGGTATCTCAAAATAACCGGGTACCCAGAGGTCTTCAGTGTAGGGGATGCCGCGTTCAAGGTCTTTTACATATTCGATACCGTTGTACCAGTTAGGATTCTGTACCCAGGTCGGCTTGTGGCTGAACTGCATGTATAGGGTGGGGAATCCGTCATAGAGGCAGAATGATACGCCGTTCTTGATTTCGTTATAGTTCTGGTTGAGGCGGTCGTTCTGCACGACAAGCTGGTTGGTTTCGCGGAAAGCGAGGAACGGACGGAACTGGAGGGTGGTAGCCGAATGTGCGTCAACAAGAGTGTAGCGTATAAGGATACGGTTCTCCTGTGATATAAACACCATTTCCTTGGTGAGGATTACTCCACCCACGCGATAGGTGGTACGCGGCACACTTTCGCAGTCATATTCACGAATGTACTTGTGTCCGTTAGGGCTGTAGACTCCTCCTGAATAGCGGTGAAGCCCGAGGTTGAACGGCGCACCGTGCTGAATCACGGTCTCATCAAGCGACGACAGCATCACGAATGACTTGTTGTCCATCTCCGGAATCGGAATCACAAGGAGTCCATGCTGTTTTCGTGTGTTGCACCCTACGATTGATGAGCAATGGTAAGCACCGGCCTGATTTGTCCGAAGCATCTCTTTGGAAAGAGACTGCTCGAGATTAATCATGAGGTTTTTATCAAATTTAAGATAACTCATTGTATGGTATGTTAGTGTTTTTGATTTGTTGAAATATATATACCGCTACAATTTTACTGATTTTTTTTGTGGATTCCAAAAAATATCAAAAAAATGTTTTGAATACAGTTGTATCATTGTTATTGTATGTTTTTAAACACAATTACCCAACTATTTTCTGCCCAGGACACGTGTCATGGTAGTGGAAAGCTCGCGCAGCATATTCTCTATAGGAGTGATGATTGGGCGGAACTTTATTTCGCGTGAAGGAGCAAAAATCTTGAGAGAATTGGGGTGACACTTAATGTCCATCGTGTCTTCCATGTGGAATGGCTCGCCGTCGAGATGAGCCGGACCTTCTTCCTGGCGGTAGATTACAGCCGCGGGGGCGCGGAATGTGTGTATGAGCGTGTTGGAATTGATATAGCCTGTAAACAGGTCTACGCCTACCATTGCCTCGTCAAGAGGTGTGCCGGCGTGTATTATGGTAATGTCGAGCAATCCGTCGGTAAGGCTGGCATGGGGAGCTATGTAAGCGTTGTTGCCGTATTGCGACGCGTTGCAGCAGGCTATCAGAAACGCCTTTTCGGTAAGGACCTTGCCGTTGGCGCTCACTGTATATACCTGCGGGTGGTACTTGATATATTCAGAGATGGCACTTTTCAGATAGGTCAGTTTCCCTCTTTTACGTTGCCGCGCGAAATTGCTGCTGACGGCAGCGTCAAAACCTACTCCGAAGGTGCAGAAAAAATGTCGGCCGTTAACCGACCCGTAATCGCTTTTCAACAGATTGTCTTCGGCTATTATGTCGATGGCAAGCTGAGGGTCGAGAGGTATTCCGAGATGACGTGCCAGCCCGTTGCCTGACCCGCAAGGTATTATGCCGAGCGCGGTGTCAGTGTCGCAAAGCGCAATCGCGCTTTCGTTGACTGTGCCGTCGCCTCCCACGGCGATAACCCCGTAAAACCCTTCGCTTACAGCTTTTCGGGCAAGCCTGGTCGCATCGCCCCTGGCACAGGTGTAGGCGGTCGATATCTTGTAGCCGAGAGGTTCAAGGCGTATATGTACGAGTGCCTCTATCGCATCTTTACTACCGATGCCGGACACGGGATTGATTATCAGAAGCAGCTTTCGATTGGAGTCCATTTTGATATACGATTACTCAATGATACAAAGATAAATCATCTGCGCCAATAAAACAAGCAGCCTTGCGAGAACAGAGACTCGCAAGGCTGCCGGTTAAGATAAATTATTGCAATTTGTTATTCCAGTTCTTTGGGAATTGCCACAATCTTCATGTCATGGTTGCGGATGAAGTCAACGATATTGTCGCGGATATCGCTCGGGTCGACATCAGCCTCAATACGGCGGAGCGCATTGAACACCGATGTGCCGCACTGGTATACGTGGCGATAGCTCTTTGCCACATCGTCAATCTGGTCTTCAGTAAAACCGTGCTTGCGCATGATTACAGCGTTAATACCGTAGTATGACGCGGGATTGTGAGCGATTACCACATAGGGAGGCACATTGCCCATTATACGGCAGCCACCTTTGACAAGCACCCAGTCGCCTACTTCGCTGCGCTCGTGGAGCATGGAGTTGGATGACATGATGGTGCATTGACCTATCGTGCAGTCGCCTGCAATCATGACGCCGTTACCCAGCACTGTCCTGCCCTTGATGTGGCAGTCATGACCGATATGGGTTTCTGCCGCGATGAAGCAATCATCGCCGATGACAGTTGCGCCGGTGCTGCGTATGCCACGGTTGATGATTACATACTCGCGTATGATGTTGTTGTCGCCTATGGTACAGTAGGTCTTTTCACCTTTCCAACGGAAATCCTGCGGGTCGGCACCGATAATCGCTCCTTGGTATATCTTGTTGTGTTTACCGATTTTTGTACCACGGATTATGCTGGCATGAGGCATTATCTCGCAGTCGTCGCCTATCTCGACATCAGCATCGATGTAGGCAAAAGGATGGATTGTGACGTTGTTGCCGATTTTGGCGGCAGGGTCAACATACGATAACGGACTAATCATAGTGTTATTGTTTTAGTGTTAGACAGGTATTAACGCCCACCTCCAAGTGACTGGTAGAGATTGATTGCAGCACGTGCTTTCGCGTTCTCGCAGGCAACCTGTGAAATCTGAGCGGAAAGAAGTCCCTGCTGAGCGGTCAATACTTCCAGATATGTAGATGAGCCGTTCAAAGATAACAATTCTTTCGTATATTCCACTGTTTTTTCCAGATTTTCTACCTGCTTTTCAAGCAAACCTGATTTTTCTTCACTTTTCGTGTATAGCATCAGGGCGTCGCTGACTTCGGCTGACGCACTCAGAAGAGTGTATTCGAAATTGTTCATCGCCTGCTGTTGCTGTGCTTTTGTGGCTTCGAGGTTGGCAATGAGCTGTCCTCGGGCGAATATGGGTTGTGTCAGCTGCCCGGCGAGTTGAATAAACCATTTTCCGGGATTGGAGATAAACGAGCCGAGAAGGTTGGTGAATCCGCCGTTGGAGGAAATGGTAATGCCGGGATAGAACGCCGCACGTGCCTGGTTGGTCGTGTAGTAGGCGGCGGCAAGGCTCTGCTCTGCTGCGCGCACATCGGGGCGAGAGGCAAGTTCCTTCATTGGAATGCCCTCGCGGAGTATTGTCGGGGTAGAGAATGTGGCATCGGCGGGGATGTCCCAGGTATGGGGCATCTCGTTCATGAGTAGCGACATGGTATTGTTTGCCTCATGAAGCGATACTTCGAGGTCGGTTATCGAGCCGAGTATGCTGTAGTAGTTGGCTGTGCTCTGTACTACGGCACTTTCGTTCACTCTACCGGCAAGTTTAAGGTTTTTCATGACCTCGACACTTTCTGCCCACGAAGCGGCTGTCTGACGGCTTATCTCAAGCTGCTTTTCAAGCATGGCGATGGTATAGTAGCAGTTTGCCACGCCGCCGATAATCTGCGAGCGTACAGCCTGCTCGTAAGCCTGACTCTGGAGGAGCGACGCCTTTGCCTTGCGGTCGGCGTTAAGCAATTTGCCGAAGAGGTCGATTTCCCAGCTTACGGCAACCGGTATCTGATAGGTCCAGCTTATCCTTGAGTGGTCGTATGACGCGCCGGCACCGTTAGGAGCCAGAGTCACGGAGGGGAGATAGCTCAGACGCGCGCCTTTGAGCTGGGCGTGTGCCATGTCGACATTCAGCTTGGCGTTGTTGAGGTCCTTGTTGTTGACAAGGGCACGGTCGATAAGCTCGGCGAGGAACGGGTCGGTGAATACTTCCTGCCACCGGAGGTTTCCATAGGCTGCGCTGTCGATGGCGGCATCGCGTGCCTCGACATATTCTGCGGTTATAGGTGTGTCGGTCGGCATGTCAAACTTGTTGTAAATGTGGCAGCTTGAAAAAGCCGCTACACTTACACCAAGGATTGCCACGCGTGAAATTTTATTTAGTGACATATTGAGTTCGATTATGATTAACGTGAGTATTGTTCAATCTCGGATTGCAGACCGGTATTGTCGGTGTCTTCCCAACGGAGCGGTGATATCTTTTCCTGGATGTACTGGAATGCCACGAAGAGAGCAGGGACAATCAATACCTGGAGCACCATACCGATAAGCATACCGCCGATGGCACCCGTACCGAGCGCACGGTTACCGTTGGCACCTACGCCATGGGCAAACATCATCGGGAGAAGACCGATGACAAGAGCAAGCGATGTCATGAGAATCGGTCGCAGACGAGCCGAGGCACCCTGGATTGCCGCATTGACAATCGACATGCCGGTGCGGCGGCGTTCAAGCGCGAACTCAACGATAAGGATGGCGTTCTTGGCAAGAAGACCGATAAGCATGATGAGCGCAATCTGCAGGTACACGTTGTTGGAGATACCGTCGATGGTGGCGAATACAAACGAGCCCATAAGACCGAACGGTATAGAGAGGATAACCGCCCAGGGGATGATGTAGCTCTCATACTGTGCCGATAGAAGAAGGTAGACGAAGAGCAGACACAAGCCGAAAATCATCGCTGTGGCGTAGCTCGATGTGTTTGCCTCCTCACGTGTCATACCGGAGTACTCATATCCGAATCCCTGCGGGAGGGTCTGTGCGGCTACGCGCTCCACGGCTGCAAGACAGTCACCGGAGGTATATCCGGGCGCGGGCTGACCGGTAACGGAAATTGATGCAAACATGTTGAAGCGGTTCAGCAAGTCAGGACCATAAACCTTCTTGAGTGTGACGAAGTTGGAGAGTGATGCCATTTCTGCGCCGTTTCTGATCTTGATGCTTGCAAGGGTCTCGGGAGACACGCGTGACTCAGGCGATGCCTGCATCATCACACGGTAAATCTTTCCGAAACGGTTGAAGTTGGACACGTACATACCGCCATAGTAACCCTGCAGCGTGGAGAGAATGGTAGAGGGGCTGATACCTGCCTGCTTCGCTTTTGCAGCATCGATGTCGACCATATACTGCGGGAAGGTCGGGTTAAATGTAGAATATGCCATCTGCACCTCGGGCTGTTGCATAAGGGTTCCGAGGAAGTTTTGTACTATTTTATAGAATTCCTCGATGGAACCGCCGGTCTTGTCCTGCATCTTGAGGTCGAAACCGTTGGTGAGCGAATAACCGGTAATCATAGGCGGCGCGAAAGCCACTATACGACCGTCTTTTATTGACGAAGTCACGCCGTAAATCTGGGCGAGTATCGCCTGGTTGCTGCGGCTTGCATCACGCTCCGACCAGTCGTCAAGCTTGATGATGAACGTACCGTAAGTGTTACCCTGTCCGGCAAGGAAGCTGTAACCCATGATTTTCTGGGTGTACTTGACTCCGGGAATTGCAAGAATGGCTTCATCCATTTTGTCGAGGACCGCACTGGTGCGCTCCTGTGATGTGCCCGGAGGCATGTCGAGCATCACAAAAAGATAACCGGTATCTTCATCGGGCACGAGGGTTGTAGGAGTGACAGACATAAGCCATACGAGCACCGCGATTGATGCGGCGACGATGCTGAATGAAGTAATCTTGTGGTTGATGAAGAACTTGGTGAGCTTATTGTAAAATTTCAACACTGATGCATAGGTCGATTCAAAACCTGCCTTAAAGCGGTCGCTGAAAATACCCATTATAGTGATGATTGCACAAACGACAGCTATCACGAGCTTCCAGATTACAGCAAACTGATACCAGCCGAGTACCATGAAAGTGATAGTGGCAACGAGGAACGCGAAGGTTACAATCGGCGGAAGGTTGAGCTTCCATGCCGAAGAGTAGCGCTTCTTCATCGTTTTTGCCGCTTCGGAATAGGCGTCGCCCATGCGCTCTTTCAATGAAGCGTCGCTGTCGTGGGCTTTCAGGAACACGGCACAGAGCGCGGGTGAGAGTGTAAGCGCGTTAAGAGCCGACAGACCGATGGCGATTGCCATGGTAAGACCGAACTGCTGGTAGAACACACCTGATGTACCCGGCATGAATGACACCGGGATAAACACGAGCATCATGACAAGGGTAATCGAGATGATGGCGCCGCCTATCTCGTTCATCGCGTCGATAGATGCCTTGCGGGCATTCTTGTAGCCTACATCGAGCTTGGCGTGGACCGCCTCGACGACCACTATGGCGTCGTCGACCACAATCGCGATTGCAAGCACGAGAGCTGAAAGGGTGATAAGGTTGATGGAGAAGCCGATAAGCTTCATGATGAAGAATGTACCGATAAGAGCCACCGGGATGGCGATTGCCGGAATGATTGTGGAGCGGAAATCCTGGAGGAAGATGTAGGTCACGAAGAACACGAGGATAAACGCCTCGATGAGGGTCTTGATAACCTCATGGATTGAAGCCTCAAGGAAGTCGTTGTTGTTCATCGGGATAGCGAATTTCAGACCGTTTGGCAGATCTTTGGAAAGAAGGTCGATTTCCTTTTCGCAGTCCTTGATAATCTGAGTCGCGTTGGACCCGGCTGTCTGGAATACCATCGCGGAAGTTGCGGGATATCCGTTAAGACCGTTGCTGAAACCGTAGGTGACTTTACCAAGTTCGACGTCGGCGACATCTTTGAGGTAAAGAACCTGACCGTTGGATTTGGCGCTTACGACAATATTGCCGAATTCCTCGGGAGTAGTGAGACGGCCTTTATATTTGATTGTGTACTGGAACGACTGGTCGCCCTGTTCACCGAAAGAACCCGGTGCAGCCTCGACGTTTTGCTCGCGCAAAGCTGCCGAAATGTCTGACGGCATAAGGTTGTACTGCGCCATCACGTCGGGTTTCAGCCACACACGCATGGAGTAATCGGCACCGAACGACATCACATCACCTACACCGTTGACACGCTGCAACTGAGGGATGACATTTATTTTCATGTAGTTGTCGATGAACGTCTGGTCATATTCGCCGTTATCGCAATAGAGTGACACACCCATAAGCATGGAGGTCTGGCGTTTCTGGGTCTGCACACCTACCTGGGTTACCTCGGCAGGCAACAGGTTGGATGCCTTTGCGACACGGTTCTGTACATCGACTGCCGCCATGTCGGCATTAAATCCCTGCTTGAAATATACGGTGATGTCGGCGGAGCCGGTGTTGGTCGCGGTCGACTCCATGTAAGTCATACCCTCGGCACCGTTGATAGACTCTTCAAGAGGAGCGATAACGGAGTTGAGCACCGCCTGGGCGTTGGCACCGGTATAGGTGGTCGACACACGGATGGTTGGCGGCGCGAGGTCGGGATATTGGGTGATAGGAAGTGAAGTTAATCCTATTATACCCAGCAACACGATAAAGATTGAGATAACCGTCGATAGCACAGGACGGTTAATAAAAGTATCTAATTTCATGTCAGAATGGTAGTTATGATAACTTTTGTTGTGAAATAGCACTCAGCGCGATTACTTCTGCTGAGCATCCTGGGGTTGAGCCTGCTGTTGGGCGGCTGCATCAACCGGAACAACGACTATACCGTCGCGTACCTTTGTTCCGATACCCTCGACTGCGATGCGCTGACCGGGCTGGAGACCGGATGTCACGATGAAGTTTTTGCCATCGCTTATTTCCGATACCTGTATAGGAGTGGCGACAACTTTGTTGCTGTCGTTTACCACGTATGCGAAACGGATATTCTGAAGTTCGTTGGTGGCACCCTGCGGTATTACAATTACATGCTCGAAATTATTGGGGATAAGAACCTGTCCGGTAGAACCGCTGCGAAGCATCCCGCTCTTGTTGTCGAAGAGGGCACGTACGGTTGCCGCACCGGTTGAATTGTCAATGACACCCGACACTGTGGCTACTTTGCCCTTTTCCGGATAAATCTCGCCGTTGGCAAGGCGAAGTGTCACCTCCGGCATCTGGCTGATGCTTGCGTTAAGTGACTTTGCCCCGTTTTCAGTGAGGTCAAGGATATCTTTTTCATTGAGCGAGAAATAGGCATAAACCTCCGAATTGTCGCTGACAGTGGTGAGCGGCTGTGCCGAAGAGGGAGAAGCAAGTGAGCCTTCACGGTTGGGGATGGTGCCGACTACACCGTCGCTTGGTGCTGTGACAGTGGTGTAGGCAAGGTTCTTGCGGGCATTCACGAGGTTTGCCTGAGCCTGTGCGAGCTGCGCCTTTGCCTGCGCGAGGGAGTTTGCCGCCATCTGCCATTCATATTCGCTTATGATGTTTTTGTCAAAAAGAGTGCGTTTATTATCGGCGGTGAGCTGTGCGGTCTGTACGCCTGTCTCGGCAACTTTTACTGCGGCAAGAGCCTGGTCGACAGCTGCCTGGAACTGTACCTGGTCAAGAGTAAAGAGAACCTGTCCCTTTTTTACCTGCTGCCCTTCATCCACATGCACTTTTGTGATAAATCCGGTTACCTGCGGGCGGATGTCAATGTCGGTACGCCCTTTGATTGTAGCGGGATAAGCACTTTCAAGATTGGAATTTCCATAATCGACAGTCATTGTTGCTATTTCAGGCGTGGGAGCCTGAGCCTGCTGCTGTTGACCGCCGCATGCGGTCACACATAACACTGTTGCGGTTGCGAGAGCCATTCCGGCTGTCTTTGCTGCATTAAATTTCATACTTTTCATTTGTTTATGTCTTATCTTTTCCCTATTGAATTGTAAACTACTATAAAAATTAGTGCAAAGTTAGATACAGATAATGGTATAGAATATGATATATGTCATATTCTTGTCTCAAATTAAGCATTATTAAATCATTTTAAACATTTTAGACCCTTGCTGTTAACATATATTGCAGCCGTTGGTCTAATATTTTCCTGAGCGGATACGGTAAAGGGTCTCGCGTGTTACTCCGAGAAATGATGCAATCTGTGTAACCGTGGCATATTCGAGCAGCCGCGGGTAGCGTTTCAGCGCCCAGGCATAGCGTTCAGTCGCATCCATGCACTGCAAAGTGAATATGCGTTCTTCAAGGTAAGTATTGTAGACCGTGAGTGTGGAATTGAGCAACATGGATGCTTCGAGCATATTTGCATCGGCATTCTGTTTCATCTCGCGGCTCAGCGAACGTATAGGAATGGCGAAGATGTAAGAATCTTCCATGAACTTGATAGAAAGCGGGATGTCTATGGAGTTCAATACGACGTGGGTCATCAGGTATTCGTCGTCGAAGGCAAATGACATGGTATGTTCCTTGCCATCTTTTGTGTAGTAGGCGCGGGCGGCACCATGACTTATATAATATGTGTTCTGCTGGATGTTTTTATTACCGTCAATGGTTGACCCTTTCGGCATGTGCATTTCTTTAATCTTGCCGTTGAGTTTTTCTATGAGATCGGGCGACAGATTGAAAATATTCCGTAATATGTCGAGAGGATGTGACATGAATCAGATGAATTTTTTGATGAGAGAAGTGAAAGAAGCCCAGTATTTAACGCATTTACGTTCGCCGACACCTTCTACAAGCATGAAGTCGCTCATGGTGACCGGGCGGCGTCTCACCATGTCAAGAAGTGTCTTGTCGGTAAACACGAGGTATGGCGCGATGCCTTCGCGCGCGGCGATATCCTTGCGCAAGGCTTTTAGCTCGCTGAAAAGCCGCTCGGCGGGATTGGCGGGTATTCCGGTCTTCTTTTTCGAGGACTTCTTTTCAGTGATTTCTTTTTCGTGACGGGCAAGCATTACGTGAACTTCGCCTTTGAGTATCCTTTGTCCGTAGGGAGTGACTTTGAGGTGACTCGCTTCATCGTATGCGATGTCGATGGCGCCGAGCTGTATAAGCTGTGTTATATATTCGTTCCACTCGGCGTAGGAAATCATTCTTCCGACTCCGTAGGTCTTGATTTTGTCATAACCGAGTTTTATCAGTTCGGCACGTGCCGAGCCACGGAGAATGTCGATTATCATCTGTTTCCCGGCTTTTTCTCCGGTGCGGATGATCGCACTTAGTGCCATTTGTGCCGGTACAGACCCGTCAAACCGCTCCGGCGGTGACAGGCACACATCGCAGTTGCGGCAGTCGTGGTCAAGCACTTCGTTGAAATAGCTCAACAGCATTCGTCGGCGGCATATCTGACTCTCGCAATAGTCGATCATGCGCTTCAGTTTCTCGGAGTTTATCTCCTGTTGTCCCGACTCGTCTATAAAGCTTTGGAGTGTGGCAACATCGGCATATGAGTAAAAGAGTGTGGTCTCGGCTTTCAGACCGTCACGCCCCGCCCTGCCTATCTCCTGATAATAGCTTTCGATATTGCGCGGCATATTTGAGTGTACCACCCAGCGGATGTTGCTCTTGTCGATGCCCATGCCGAACGCTACGGTGGCACATACCGCCTGCACTTCCCCGTTGATAAACATCTCCTGGGCATGGTCGCGCTCTGCGGCAGAAAGTCCTGCATGATAGACAGTGCTTTTATAGCCTTTTAGCTGCAGCTCGGCGTTGATTGTCTCCGCGCCTTTGCGGCTAAGAGTGTAGACGATGCCAGAGTCATCGGGATAGCGGTCAATCAGGCGGGTGATATATGCCACTTTTTTACTTTTGGGAGGAGCAGGCATGACACGCAGCGAGAGGTTGGGGCGGTCAAATGATGAGATGTAGATATACGGGTTGACCAGCGAAAGCTGACGGGCAATGTCGTCACGGGTCAGTTTGTCGGCGGTGGCGGTTAGAGCCATGACCGGAATCTTGCCCATGCGTTTCTTTATCAACCCGAGTGCTGCGTATTCAGGTCGGAAATCATGTCCCCACTGCGAGATACAGTGCGCCTCGTCGATTGCGAAAAGGTCGACCCAGCCGCGGAAATCGACATGTTCCATTTCAAGCATGAGCCTTTCAGGCGACATGTACAACAGTTTTATCTTGCCCCGCATTGCCTCGCGCATCGCGTTCTGGTTATCAATCTCCGCATTGTTACTGTTGATAGCAGCGGCGGGAATACCATTGGCGTTCAATCCGCTCACCTGGTCTTTCATGAGTGAGATGAGCGGTGATATTACAATCGTGCAGCCTTCGCCGAGCATGGCGGGAATCTGATAGCATATTGATTTTCCTCCTCCCGTAGGCATAAGCACAAGAGTGTCGCGACCCGACATTATCGACTTTATTATATCGAGTTGCCCGGGGCGGAAATCGCGATAGCCATAGAATCGGCTAAGTAATGCCTTTGCCTGTTGTGTTATGTCGGGTTGGGGCATGTGAGAATCAGAATGCGTTGTCGTCACCGCGGAACATTCCAATCGCGGTAAGGATTATTATTTTTATGTCGAGGAAGAAGTTCCAGTTTTCGATATACCACACATCGTGCTCGACACGTTTCTCCATCTGCCACAATTCTTCAGTCTGCCCGCGGAAGCCGTTTATCTGCGCCCATCCGGTTATGCCCGGCTTGATAAGATGGCGCAGCATATATTTGTCAATCAGCTTACTGTAGTCGGCTGTGTGCTTTATCATGTGCGGGCGCGGTCCTACGACCGACATGTCGCCGAGCCATACGTTTATAAACTGGGGAAGTTCGTCAAGGCTGGTACGGCGCAGGAAATTGCCAACTTTTGTCACGCGCGGGTCCTGACGGACAGCCTGTTGTGTGTCGCTTGTCTTGTTGACCTGCATGGTGCGGAATTTAAGACAGTTGAAGTCTTTGCCAAGATACCCCGTGCGTTTCTGCTTGAAGAATACCGGACCGGGTGACGAGATTTTGATGGCGATTGCAATCGGTACAAATATAATAGGCGACAGCAACAGGAATGTCGATGAGAAAATCAGGTCGAAAGCGCGCTTCAGGTAGCGGTTGGAGATACGTTTCAGCGGATTCTCACGGATGTTGAGGATAGGTACTTTGCCGATGTTTGACAGTTCGCTTACACGGCTTACATACTGGCTTAGCTGAGGTACATAGTAGAATTGCGCGACATGTTTATCGGCATATCCCACACATCGCCGCAATGTCTCGTGGTCTTCTCCCGAAAGGGTGTAGTAGACTTCATTGACAGGTTCAAGGTTCATAAACTCTTCGAGAGTGTCGATAGTGCCATGAAACTCATCACCGAGCATTTCGGCGTTGGATGTGTCATTGTCGAAAAATCCCATGAATCTGTAACCGTAACCGGGGTCGGAGCGCATGGCGTCGCGGAGGCGTATGGCACATTCCCCGCTTCCGATTATAACAGCGTTTGCTGAATTTATGCCATTTCGACGGAAATGCTTGAGCGATAGTCGTGTGAGGGTCCAGCCGAGAGGGAGCAGGATGACAAGGATACCGTAAAACCAGAGATAAAACGACATGTTGTCGACCCACGAATCGAGAAAAGCGAGTATTGAGAAAAAGAACAGTGCATGGATACCTACAGCGGCAATGGCGTTTTTAGCGATTATGTCAAGATGTAAAGCTCTGCCCTGGGGATAACGCGAACGGTAAAATACCACCGGCAGGTAACATATATTTACAATGAGCAATGTCACCTTCCATCGGAATCCAAGAACTTCTTTATCTGACAGCGTGGCAATCAGAAACGCGAGATTCACCACCGCGAAACCAAGGAGGCTCTCGATGATGTGCAGGTATTTTCCATATTTCCCTTTCCTTAACACTTGCCGTATATTCTGATTTGGTTATATAGACTGAGTTTTAACAAAAGAGCGCACTCACGTCGTCGCGGAGGCGCTCCTTTGTGTATAAAAAGACTGCCTGATTACAGTTTGCTGTCGATCAGCTTTATCTTCTCTTCAAGAGTCGCGATGTCTTCTTTGATGCGCTGCATCTTGCGTTCCATGTCGCGAAGGAGAGTGTTGCCGCTCTTAGATTTAACGCTGAAGAATCCAAGATTATTTTCATAGGTCTTCAATTCATTGCGTTTTTGTTCAAAAGCGCGTACAAGACGCTCCCGCTCGCGGTAAAGTTTGTTTTCGTCACCTGAGATTTCGTTGATATTGTCGGCGAAATTCGCCATTGCCGCACGTGTCTCCTTGATGTCGAAACGGTCATACAGCTCGTTTACCACCGCGCGGTACGCGTCATAGACCTTGTCTTTCTCTTTAAACGGCACATGACCTATTGTCTGCCATTTTGCTGTGAGTTCCTTTACTGTCTTTATCGCTTCTTCACGAGAGGTTTCATCGGTGATAGCCTTGAGTGTGGCAATGATTTCCTGCTTTTGCTTGAGATTTGCCTGCTCTGTCTTGCGCGCACCCGATGTGGCTTTTTTGCGGCGGTCAAAGAAATAGTCGCAGGCAGCCTGGAAACGCTGCCACACTGCATCACTATGCTTTTTCTCGACAGGACCTACCGTTTTCCATTCTTTTTGCAATGCTACCAGCTCATCGGCTGTCTTTTTCCAGTCGTTGCTTTCTTTAAGCGCCTCGGCGCGTTCACAAAGTGTTGTCTTCTTTTCAAGGTTTGCTGCATGAGTGTCGCGCATGGTCTTGAAATATTCCGCCTTTTTAGCGAAAAATTTATCACAAGTTTCGCGGAAGCGGGCAAATAGCTGATTGTTGACTTTCTTTGATGCGAATCCGAGTTTTTTCCAGTCTTCCTGGGCTGTAAGAATCTCTTTTGTGAGCTGATCCCATGCCGCATAACTCTTCACGTTGTCAAAATCAAGGGCTTCGACACGTTCGCAGATAGCTGTCTTTTTATCTTCGTTTTCACGTTCACGTGCCTTGCGCTCCTCAAAAAATGTCTGATAACGCTTGTTTACAGAAGCCGATGCATCCTTGAACTTGTTCCAGATTTCCTCGCGGATTTCTTTTGCAACGGGGCCTATCTCGCGCCACTTGTCGTGAAGTTCCTGAAGACGGCGGAAAGCGATGATTACATCTTCCTCTTCTGCAAGCTTCTCCGCCTCGTCGATGAGGAGTTGCTTCTGCTCAAGATTTTTCTTGAAGTCGTAATCTCGCAGGTCCTTATTGATTTTCAGCTGGTCATAGAAGCGCTCGACAGCAGCAGAATAGTTGCGGTAAAGATCAGTCATGTCGGTAGGAGGCACATCGCCTACCGTCTTGAACTCCTGGGTGAGTTCGCGGAAGCGCGGGAACAGACGGTTTACATTGTCGGTGTCTTCTGCCATTTTGCCGAGTTCATCAATTATTGCGAGCTTTTTCTCAAGGTTGGCTTTACGCTCTGCTTCGATGGCGGCTACATATTGGGCTTTTTTTTCTTTTATGATTTCAGTGAGCTGATGGAAACGGTCTTCAAGCTCGTCGGGCATAGGGGCAAAAGCCGCTTCTTCATTGCCTTTTTCGATGAAAGCCTGTTTCTCGGCGGCGAGTTCACTCTTGCGGATTGCGTGGAAATGCTGTCGGAGCGACGAGACTTCCTCGCGAGAGATGTCAGCACCGTCTTTTTCGCTGATAGTCTCCAGGGCGGCAATAATGTCGTCTTTGGTCATTGCCTTTCCGAGATCAGGGACAGTCTCACCGGTAATCTCAACTTCTACATTCTCTTCAATTTGTTCAGGAGCCTCCATGGCTTCTTCGTTCAAGGTTAAATCCTGTGCGGTGGTTTCCTCCGCCTGGGATTGTTCACGCAATTCCATAGTTATGATATAATTATTTTATACTTGCATCTGACAGCGGTTGCCCCTGTCGGAATGTTATCAGGTTTCAAATATAGGTATAATTTTGAAAATTGACGGCATTTATTGTCAAAAAAATCAAAAATGTCACTATTCCGGAGTGTAAATGAGGGTTGACGAGTTATCGGGCACGAGGATTGCCGCAGCGGTTTCACTTATTATTTGGGGCGTGACAGTGCGTTGGCGGGGCACGATGTTGTTGATGTCCTGCCCTCTCATTTCGCTTTGGGCGAGAACAGAGGCAAGGTTGACATAGTTCATGCAACCGAATGTGTGGTTGGACTCAAAGCGGTTAAGGGCGCGTTGCAATTCGTAGTCGGTCGGCGGCTCATTTATGAGTGATCTCGCCTCCTCGGTAATTGCGCGTTCGGCTTCTTCTACCGGTACATTTTCACGCAGATGGGCACTGAGAAGAAGCAGACCCGGGTCTTCCGTCCCGGTGACGGAAGCATCTACCCGTGTAAACATATCAGTATCCATCAACAACCGTTGATAGAAGCGTGACGACTGACCCGCCGAGAGCAAGTCAGTGATGACATCGCATGCCGGATAGCTGTCGCCGGCATACCCGGGCATGTGATATGCCTTGTATATTACCGTCTGCGGTACGCGACCGCTTATCTGTTGCCTGCGCGGGGCGGTCTGCAGCGGTTCCATGGCGTAGTCACGCGGGGGAATGACGCGCATCGGAATGTCGCCAAACCATTTTTCAGCAAGACGGCGCGTTTCGTCAAACGAGATATTGCCGGTCACGGCAAGTACGGCGTTATTGGGCGCGTAATGACGGTAAAAGAATGATTTCACATCGTCGATGGTGACTTTCTCAATGTGAGACAGCTCTTTGCCGATGACGGGGTAACGGTAGGGATGCACCTTGTAGGCGAGAGCGTAGAGATGGTGGAACAGATCCCCGTATGGCTGGTTGAGACACACCTGTTTGAACTCCTCGCACACAACCTGACGTTGTACCTCAAGTGACCGTTCGCTGAAGGCAAGCGCGTTCATGCGGTCGCTTTCCAGCCAGAACGCTGTCTCCACATTGTGAGCGGGCACGATATCGTAGAAATTGGTGAAGTCGCAGTTGGTCCATGCATTATTGGTGCCACCGGCTTCTTCTAGAGCTTTGTCAAATTCCGGGATGTTTTTTGACCCTCCGAACATGAGATGCTCGAAAAGATGTGCCATGCCGGTCGATTGCGGGTTTTCGTCACGGCTTCCCACATTATATAATATGTTTAGTGCCACCATGGCAGTGGCACTATCCTGATTATGCACTATCCGCAACCCGTTGGGGAGCGTGAAGCGGTTTATCTCAATCATTTTTCAATAGTGATGTTAAGTATCTTTACATCATCTTTGGGACGGTCGCCCGGCATTGTGGAAACCTTTTCGATTTTTTCCACCACGTCGAGTCCTTCAAGCACTTCGCCAAATACTGTGTACTGTCCGTCGAGATGAGGCGTTCCTCCTGCTTCAGAGTAAGCTTTTTTCTGGGCATCGGTGAATTTAGCCGGATTTTTAGCGGCTTCCGCCTCGGTGAGCGCTATCAATTCTTCCTGGAGTTTCTGGATGCCGGCATGGTCATTGTTGCGGCGCAACTGCATGATTGTGTCGCGGCGTTCCGAGGCGAGACGGTTGAATATTTCCTGCTGTTTCATCATCTGCATCTGTTTCTCCATCTGTGCCAGTTGCGCTTCGGAGTATGCCTTGCCTGTAACGATATAAAATTGTGAACCGGATGATTTGCGTTCCGGGTTCACATTGTCGCCTTGACGGGCGGCGGCAAGCGCGCCACGCTTATGGAAATGTTCCGGATAGACGATTTCCGCCTCGATATTGTAGCCGGGACCACCGGTGCCGAGGCGTTTGCCTGCCGGCGCTCCCTTTGACTCGGGGTCGCCTGCCTGCACCATGAATTCGTTGATTACTCGATGGAATAGAGTCCCGTTGTAGAAACCTTCGTTTACAAGCTTGATGAAATTGTCGCGATGCTTCGGGGTGTCACCGTAAAGGAGCACCTTTATGTCGCCCATGGTAGTGGAAATGTTGACGATCACATCGTTTTTGTTGTTCTCAGTCATGTTTTCGGTTGTGTTTAGGTTGTTTTGTTCAGTTGAAGATTGGCGTGTCTGTGAATGTGAACATGACGCGCTCCAGAGGCTTAACGCAGCCAGAAGTCCGATAGTTCGTAGTCTTAACATAATAATTCTTGCAATCAGATGCCGGTAGGATATAGACGTTTATAGATGCGTCGGAAATTGTCGTCACCGGCGCTTAATTCTTCAGCGTGTTCCGCATAGTCATTTCCCCAAAGGGAAAGAAGATCGCCGATGTATCGGCGTTCACGGTCTTTTTCAATTGCCGCGGTAATCAGCCTTGCTATCGGACCGGCATATTTCTCTTTGTCTATGGCATGAAGATAGCGTGCCGCGCTGACAATAAACTGACCCGTAAGGTCAACGGCTGTCATATTGTCGACGAGGTCGTCGATTATATCATCGATAGTATTGATATGATTGGCTATATACTCGTAGGTCAAAAGTCCGTCAGGATCTTTGCCGAGTTCTTTTTTTATATCCTCGTTCATGATACTGGGGTGTAAAGTTATGGCGCAAAGATAATAAATTTCATCAAAAACACTTATATTTGTATGTCTTAAACCCGATATTATGGATGAAAAGAATTATGTAATCACTATCGGCCGCCAGTTTGGGAGCGGCGGCAGGGAAATCGGCAAGCTTGTTGCCGAGCGGCTTGGCATAGCTTATTATGACAAGGAACTTCTTTGTGAGGCAGCGAAAAAGGCAGGAGTCAGCCCCGAATTTTTTGAGAAGTCGGATGAAAAATTTCCGAAATTTTTCAGCGGGCTCTTCTCTTTTACGATGGGTTACAATCCATATACGCTATATGCCGGCTCTTCTTCCATCAGTGATGACACACTATATCGCGCGCAAAGCGACTTCATACATTCCGTGGCTGAAAAACATTCCTGCGTGATTGTGGGTAGAAGTGCCGACTATGTGTTGCGCGACCATCCGCGTTGCGCCAATGTATTCATACATGCGCCTATCGAGGAATGTGTGAAGCGAATCATGCGCCGTGGTGACAAGACAACTCCGGAACAGGCTAAAGCACTCGCCGAAAAGACCAACAAGCTCCGCGCCGGGTATTATAACTTCTATTCCGACAAGACCTGGGGCGACGCGAAAACCTATCATCTTACAATCGATTCATCTTCGATGCCTACCGCCGATGTGGCAGCTCTTATATGCGATTACGTCACCCGCCGGTTCAATCTCGACGAGTGACCTAATCGTGGAATTTGTTGTCGGCGGGGATTATTCCCTGTCGATTCTTTCTTGTTGTTTTTCTTCTCCTGTACGCGGCTTGACATAGTTGTATGCGGCAAGATATATGAACAGGTCATTAGCGGCAGCTGCCACCATCGCTATTCCCGCCATAAGGGTGAATGCCGACTCAATGTCGCGTAACGGGGAGCATATCATCACCACTCCCGTTATGAAAATCAACACCGGAAGGATGTAGAGCCACAACGGCATCGAATAGGGCTTGAAGTCAACGGCAAGCATCCATATCTGGCAGAATCCGGCAATGAGAAGGATTGCCGCGAGTACATAGACGAACACTCCTGCAAAAGGTGCAGGCCAGATAATCATAATCACACCTATGATTAATGACCCTATCGATGATATCATCGACGAGGCATTGACTCCATTTCCTTTGCCACTCCGGCTGATGCCGGAAATTACCCCGATAAGTCCGGGTATTGCAAACATCACGCCAACAAATATTATCAACCATTCCAGGATATTGACCCTGGTGTGAAAGCATATCAGTGCGATTCCTGCCGCTAATACGAACAGGTAGGTCCAAAAACTGTTTTTTCCGCTCATGACTTTACATTATTATAATTTCATTATCAGTATATATTTTTAACGCATATAGTGTGGAAATGTTGATAATTGGATATAATATGCAATTTTGTGCTCCCGGATGTGCTGATTTTAGCATGATAAATTTGTATCTAAATGAAATTGTTGTAATTTTGCATCAATCAATAATCTAAGATCATGAACAAGGTCATAACCGAAATCACCCCTCTGTCGTCAAAAGACTGCTTCTATCTTGTCGACCGGTACAAGGAGAGTTTTGATTACCCTCTGCACCGTCACGCCGAGTTTGAGCTTAATTTCGTGGAAAACTGCGAAGGTGCGCGGCGTCTCGTGGGCGACAGCATAGAAGTGTTGGGCAATTATGATCTTGCGATAGTAGGGGGCGGTCTTGAACACGCATGGGAGCAGCACGAATGTAAGCGCAAGGATATACATGAGGTGACCATCCAGTTCTCTCCCGATCTGCTCGGCGACTCCCTGCTGGCAAAAAATCAGATGAAGAGTCTTGAGGTGATGCTTGACCGTAGTCGCAACGGTATCGCTTTTGAAGTGCCGGCAATCATGCGTCTGTACTCGCGTCTCGGTGAGATAACGCGCCTTCAGTCGGGATTTTACCGTGTGTTGAAACTCCTTGAGATACTCTACGAGCTGTCGCTTGAAGAAAATTTCCACATGCTGTCAAGTTCTTCGTTTGCCAATGTGTCGACCGTGTCCGACAGCCGGCGTGTGCGCAAGGTCGAGGAATACATCAATAAAAATTACAATAAGGAGATACGCCTGCAATCGCTCGCCGACCTTATAGGAATGACACCGACTGCCTTCAGCCGTTTTTTCAAGTTGCGGACAGGCAGAACTATCTCGGATTATATAATAGACCTGCGCCTCGGTTACGCATCGCGCCTCCTTGCCGACAGCACAATGTCGATTGTGGAGATATGTTATGAGTGCGGTTTCAACAACGTGTCTAATTTCAACCGCATATTCAAGCGGAAGAAAGGATGCTCCCCTAAAGTGTTCAGGGAGAATTACCGCAAGAACAAAATCATTGTGTGAGTGCGGCTAAAATAGTATTAATTTATCAGATTCTGACACTCATCTTAATCTTTGCCTCTTATCTCGCAGAAAAGTATTAGATTTGTGATATATAAGTATTAATCAACCAGTCAAACATATTTACTCGATTCCATGAAATTATTTTCAGCAGTAATTTTGCTTGCGGCGTTTCTCCCGTTCGTAGCCTGTGGGGGAAAGTCGGAAAGTGCCGTCTCGACAGATGAAAACATAGGACAGACTCTTGTGGAGCGTCACGGACAGTTAAAGGTCAACGGTTCGCGTATCGTGGACCAGAACGGCGATTCGATACAGCTTCGCGGTGTCAGCTTCGGTTGGCACAACATGTGGCCGCGTTTCTATAACAGGAGCTCAGTGACTCAAATCGCAAAAGGGTGGGGTGCTGACATAGTGCGCGCCTCAATCGGTCTTGACCTTGATGAGGATACTTTTGACAAGAAGCCTGAAATGGGTTACGCACTTGTCGACAGTATCGTGCAGGGTGCAGTCGAAAACGGTATCTATGTGCTTATCGACTTCCACAGCCATGCCAATAACCTCCCGCTTGCCAAGGAGTTTTTCTCGACAGTCAGCGAAAAATACGGTCATCTTCCCAATGTGATGTATGAAATATGGAATGAGCCTCTCGAAGTGAGTTGGCAGGAGACAAAGGATTATGCCGAGGAGATTCTTCCGATAATACGCAAGAATGCACCGGAGGCGATCGTGATTGTTCCTACCCCGCGTTGGGACCAGAACGTGCATGAGGCTGCCGACGATCCTATCACTTCCGATAAAAACATAGTGTACTCGCTCCATTACTATGCCGCAACTCACACCGATTATCTTCGCGAACAGGCGCAATATGCCATCGACAAGGGATTGCCTCTGTTTATGGCTGAATGTGCATCTATGGTTCACACCGGCGACGGTGTTATCGACACCGCTTCGTGGGAAAAGTGGATGGATCTCGCTGATGCCAACGGTATCAGCTGGATATGCTGGTCGGTAAGCGACAAGGATGAGACATGTTCGATGCTCCGTCCGTCGGCTTCATCGCAGGGCGAGGAGTGGACTGCCGACGACCTTAAGCCGTGGGCTGTGCTTGTGAAGTATTATATCAACCGTAACCGTTAATCAATCAACTATACAATCATGAAAATCAATCTCCGTAACATACTGCTCGGTATTGCCGTGGCAGCCTGTGCAAATGCCGGCGCACTCACTCTTCCGGATATAGTCAACCGCAATATGATGCTTCAGCAAAACAGCGACGCCGCGTTGTGGGGCTGGGCGAAACCGGGTTCCACGGTTAAGGTGGTGACCGGATGGAACGGGAAGGAATACACCGCCAAGGCTGCTAAAAACGGTCGATGGGATGTCAAGGTAGCTACTCCGGCGGCATCATACGATGTGCAAACAGTGACTATAACCGGCGACGGCGAGACAGTGACGCTCGACAATGTACTTGTCGGTGAAGTGTGGTTTGCTTCCGGACAGTCCAATATGGAGATGCCGCTGCGCGGTTTCTGGGGAGCGCCAATCGAGGGTGCCAACAAGGCGATAGCCGAGTCGGGGAAATATAAACATGCGATACGTTTTGCTACGGTTCCCAAAACGCGTTCCGAAGTGCCCCTCGACAGCGTGAAAGGCGAGTGGGTGGAATGTGTGCCTGAAAATGCTCCCGATTTTAGTGCTGTAGGATACTTCTTCGCGCGCGAACTTAATAATATAATAGACGTGCCTGTAGGCATAATCAACTGTAGCTGGGGCGGAAGTCGCGTCGAAGGATGGCTTCCCAAGGAGATTCTTGAACAATATCCCGATGAAAAACTGGATATCAAGCAGCTTGATGCCGACCCGTCGGTGCCGGAATATATGCTTCCGATGGTGATGTACAATGGCATGCTTCATCCCCTCATGGGTTATACTGTCAGGGGATTTCTCTGGAATCAGGGAGAAAGCAATTTAGGTCATCATGCCGATTATCCCTCTCGTTTCGCTACCATGATGAAACATTGGCGCGAAAAATGGGGGCAGGGCGAAATACCTGTTTACTGTGTTGAGGTGCCTCCCCACTATTACGGTGACGAACAGGCTACACTGGGCGCGTTGCTTCGCGAGTCACAGCACAAGGCGGTTGAAATAGTGCCCAACAGCGGCATCGTGTCGACCGTCGACCTTGTGACACCCGGTACATCTTTCCAGATTCACCCTTCGAAAAAACTTGAGATAGGGGAGCGTCTCGCTTATATGGCTGCAGTGCGCGACTACGGTGTGAAGGGCATTGCCTGCGATTCGCCCGAATTTGTGTCGATGGATGTCGACGGTAACAAGGCTACGCTTCATTTCCGCAATGCCGACGACGGATTTTCTCCCGAGCGCGACATGGAAGGCTTCGAGGTTGCAGGGGAAGACCGTGTGTTTTATCCCGCACAGGCGAAGCAAGTATACACCGACCGCTGCAATGTCGAAGTTACGAGCGACAAGGTCGACAAGATTGTCGCCGTGCGCTATTGCTTTAAAAACTGGTCACCCGGCAATATCTACGGTATGCGGGAACTCCCGCTCGTGCCGTTCCGTACCGACAACTGGGAAAAATAGTTATTCAACTTTCGCTTGCGAAAGTTGAGGGTTAGAAGCTTGCTGCGCAAGCGGGTTATAAGGTTAAAAGGTTAGGGGGGTTAAGGGTATTCTCTAAACCTTAAACCTTAAACCCTAAACTTAAATTACATATACTTGAAACATGAAAAAAATATTCTGGATTATAGCTCTTTGCGCGACTGTGACTGCAGTGGCATGTTCGTCAGCGAAAAAGAACACGGCTGAGTCAAAGGGTGATTTTGTCACCGTGCGCGACGGCAAATTTTATATAGGCGACAGCGTGTATCGCTTCGTAGGCACTAATTTCTGGTACGGTCCTATCCTTGCATCGGAAGGGCGCGGCGGTGATCGCAAACGTCTGGCACGTGAACTCGACCTGTTGCAGGAAAACGGCATAAACAATCTGCGCATACTCGTGGGTGGTGACGGCGATGAGGGGCTTGCCTCTCATATCAGCCCTGTACTGCAGACCGCTCCCGGCGTGTACAACGACACTCTTCTTGCCGGACTTGACTATCTTATGGCGGAACTTGAGCGTCGCGACATGAAAGCTGTGCTTTATCTTAACAACGCCTGGGAATGGAGTGGCGGATATTCGGCTTATCTCCAGTGGGCTGGAAAAGGGAAAGCGCCGATACCGAGCGTTGACGGGTGGCCCGCATATATGGATTATGTAAGGCAGTTTGTCACCTGCGATTCCGCGAAGCAGCTTTCTTACAATCATGTGCGCAATATTGTGTCGCGCGTCAACACCGTGACCGGCAAGCCTTACGCAGAAAGTCCCGCTATAATGGCATGGCAGGTAGCAAACGAGCCGCGCGCCTTTGCGGAAGACAGCCTCCAGAAGCGCGCGTTTGCCGACTGGATACGCACCACCGCGCGTATTATAAAGGAGAACGACCCTAACCATCTCGTTTCGACAGGCAGTGAAGGCAAGCATGGGTGTGAACAGGATATCGCGCTTTGGGAAGAGATTCACAACTATCCCGAAATCGATTACGGAATCCTCCATCTGTGGCCCTACAACTGGGGTTGGGTAGGGAAGGAAACCCTGCTCTCCGGAGTCGACAGTGCCTGCATAAAGGCGGTAGAGTATATCACCCCTCACTCCGATATGATGAAGCGCGCCCGTAAACCTCTTGTTTTGGAGGAATTCGGCTATCCGCGTGACTCGATGTCGTTTACTCCCGGTACACCTACCGAAGGAAGGGACAAATTTTATGAATATGTATTCTCTCTCGTGGAGAAAGGCGACCTTATCGACGGCTGCAACTTCTGGGGATGGGGCGGATATGCCGATCCCGCGCATGTCGTGTGGGAGCCGGGCGACGAATATGTATGTGATCCCGCGCAGGAAGAGCAAGGTCTTAACTCAGTTTTTGCAAAAGATAACAAAACTTTAACAATAATTTCCAGAATCGCGCGTAATATAAGCACCAAATAAATAATACGATAGTGTACCTTTTCAGACCTAACCTTATTGCTTCGGCAATCTCACTTCTTCTCATAACCTTTTCAGTTTCGGCGACAGAGCACAACCTGAAAGCGTCGGCAGTTCCCGACAGCCAATGGTGGTGGCTTGCGCCTCAGACCCCGTCGCTTACCGTAGAGGTAAGTGATTCCACCGGAGCGGCATGTGACGCCGACCTCCGCATTGTCATCACCACTGACAATTACGCTCCTGTCTCGGAGGAGAGCCGTCATGTGACTATTGCCGCCGGCGATACCGCGCGTCTGCAGGTCAATCCGGGTGTCACCGCGCCCGGTTTCTACCGCCTTTCCGTGTCTGACGGCGACAAAAGGCTACTTGACATGAATTTCGGCTATGAGCCTGAGAATATAGTCTCGTTGCCCGACAGTCAGCCCGATTTTGATCAATTCTGGGCTGATGCACTTGAAGAGCTTGCCGCTGTCGAGCCTGATTATACCCTTGAGAAAGTCGACTCGCTATGCGGTGAGAAGCGCAACGTGTATCTTGCCTCGATGAAGTCGCTCGGAGGTGACACCATAAGCGGTTACATCGCCATTCCGGTCAAGGAAGGGAAATATCCGGTACACATTATATATAACGGCTATGGTGTCGACCCATGGTGTGTGGGTGCCGACGACGCTCCCGACTGGATACATTTCATCCCCTTTGCGCGAGGACAGGGTTATGGTAAAAAGTACAATAAGTATGGCGACTGGGTGGCTTACGGAATCGCTTCACAGGAGACCTATTATTATCGTGGCGCATTTATGGATGTCGTCCGCGCTATTGACTTTATTTATCAGCTCCCGCAGACGGACCGCGACAATATTTTTGCCGAAGGCGGAAGTCAGGGCGGTGCATTCACCCTTGTGTCGGCTGCACTCGATGACCGTGTAGCGGCAATCGCCCCTTACATCCCCTTCCTGTCAGATTTCCCCGACTATTTCAACATAGTCCACTGGCCTGCCGAGCCGGTAAAGAAGGCGGCAGCCGAGGCGGGAATTTCCGACACTGATATGTATAAGACTCTCAGCTACTTCGATATGAAGAACATGGCGCGTCGCATCAAGTGTCCCGTGCTCATGGGAGTCGGACTGCAAGATCCCGTATGTCCTCCCCACACTAATTTTTCAGGATACAACCTTATCAATTCGCCGAAGGAGTTCATAATCTACCGTGACCTTGGTCACACAGTCGACTATGACGACTGGAATCCGCGTATAAGGGCGTTTTTTGAACGAAACCGCCGTTGAACAATCATTAATCAACAAAGTATAATATAGAGATAAAATTGTATTATTTTATCTCTGTTGATATGCCTAATTTTGCAACGGGTGTATAAGCCCGACACGTGCAGTAATTATAAAACATAATTTCTAACCTAAATACATTAACCTTACCTTAAAAATTGCTCATGATGACAAGAAAAGTCTTGAACATTAGAGCCCTTCTTTTGGCACTATTTATATCGGTGTCAATCGGAGTGTTCGCCCAGACATCCGTTAAGGGTGTCGTCCTCGAGCCATCGGGTGAGCCGGCTATCGGCGCCACCATCATGGAAAAGGGGACTTCCGTAGGTACGGCGACTGACTTCGATGGTAATTTCTCCATCAAGGTCGCTTCTCCTAACGCAGTGCTCGTAGTGTCGTATGTAGGCATGGAGACCCAGGAGGTCAAGCTCGCCGGTCGTACCGACCTTACCATTACCTTGAAAGAATCGGGCGTGTCGCTCGACGAGGTCGTGGTTGTCGGTTACGGTACCATGAAAAAGAGTGACCTTGCAGGTGCTTCCGTGTCAATGAGTGAGGATGACCTGAAGGGGTCAATCATCACCAACCTCGACCAGTCGCTACAAGGTCGTGCAACCGGTGTGCAGGCTATGTCTACATCGGGTGCTCCCGGTTCTTCGTCTTCTATCCGCGTGCGCGGTCAGTCAACCATCAACGCCAACGCCGAGCCTCTCTATGTGATCGACGGTGTGATTGTACAGGGTGGCGGTAACTCCGGTTCCGATTTCGGTCTCGGTGACGCCCTCGGTAACGGTAAAGTGTCGACCGTGTCTCCGCTTTCTACCATCAACCCCGCCGACATCGTGTCGATGGAAATTCTTAAGGATGCCTCCGCTACCGCCATCTACGGTGCGCAGGGTTCTAATGGTGTCGTGCTCATCACCACCAAGCGTGGTAAGGCAGGCGAGGCTAAGTTCACCTACGACGGTATGGTTGCTATCAACCACCAGAACAAGCGTCTCGACATGATGAATCTTCGTGAATATGCCGAGTATTATAATGATATGGCGGCAAACGGTTACATCTCTTCGCCGAGCGACTGGTATCGCGACCCGTCTGTGCTTGGTGTGGGTACCAACTGGCAGGATGCCATCTTCCGCACTGCTCTCCAGAATCAGCATCAGGTATCGGCACAGGGCGGTACCGAGAAAGTGCAGTACTATGTGTCAGGTTCTTACATGAATCAGGAAGGTACGCTTATCGGGTCTGACTTCAGTCGATTCTCTGTACGCGCCAACCTTGACGCCCAGCTCAAATCATGGTTGAAACTCGGATTGAGCGCCACTTACACCGACACCGATGAAAGCCTCAAGCTTGCCGACGGTGAGCAGGGTATCATCAACTACTCTCTTACTACTCTGCCCGATATTCCTATCTATGATATAGACGGCAACTTCTCTTCTATTGTGCGCGAAGGTTACACCAACCCCAACCCTATCGCACTCGCCATGCTTGACGACATCAAGCTCCACCGTAAGAAATTGACCGGTAACATCTTCTTCGATGTAACCCCGATCAAGAATCTTGTATGGCATGCCGAATTTGGCTACGATGTCAGCGCTTCGAAAGCTGATCGCTACAAACCGATGGTTGACCTCGGTTCTTGGGTGCGCAGCAGCAACGAAAGCTCCATCCAGAAAAATTCAAGCTGGTTCTGGCAGTTGAAAAACTATGTGTCATACAACGGCACCGCGTGGGATAAGTTCCACTACACCGCCATGGTCGGTCAGGAGTGCTGGGAGTCGAGCTACGACTATACAAGCATCTTCGCTTCCGGACTTCCCTCCGATGAAGTTCACAATCCTGCTCTCGGTAACAAGAACTCTTACAATATCAGCGCCGGATTCGGCAGCTCTGCAATGGCTTCGTTCTTTACCCGTGAGACCCTTAACTGGGATGACCGATATCTCTTGACTTATACTTACCGTTATGACGGTAGCTCCAACTTCGGTCCCGAGAACCGCTGGGCAGGCTTCCACTCTGTAGCTGCAGCATGGCGTTTCTCCAACGAGAAATTCTTCGAGCCGGTACGCAACGTGATTGACAACGGTAAACTCCGTCTCGGCTGGGGACAGACCGGTAACGCCAACATCGGCGGTTACGCGTGGGGTGTTGCCATGAGCCGTATGCCTTCAGCTCTCGGCGCAGGTTACCGTCCCGCCAACATCGCCAACCCCGCTATCAAGTGGGAGACCCAGGAACAGTGGAACGCGGGTATCGACCTCAATATGCTCAACAACCGCTTGAACCTTGTTGTCGACGCTTACATCAAGACTTCCAAGGACATGCTTATGTCGATGCAGCTCCCCTCTTACATGGGTACACAGGGTAACGGCTCTTCAGCACTTGCAGCCCCGAAGGGTAACTTCGGTGAAATCCAGAACAAGGGTATTGAAATCGAGGTTACAGGTCGTCCGTTTGTAGGCGAATTTGAATGGGAGTCAAGCTTCCAGATTTCGTTCAACCGCAATAAACTGAAAGCTCTTTCAGGCACCGAGAACGCACAGCTCGTAGGCTACGGTCAGTGGAGCGACGTGGTTTCAGTATCGGAAATCGGTCAGCCGCTTTACAATTTCTACGGATATGTGGTTGAGGGCGTGTACCGCGACTACGACGATATCATGAACTCACCGACACCCGACCACTTCCCCTCCGACGGCGTGTTTAACAAGAGCAACACCGTATGGGTCGGCGACCTCAAGTATAAGGATGTGAACGGCGACGGCAAGATTGATGCCAACGACCGTACAGTCATCGGCTCACCGATGCCCAAGTTCACTTTCGGCTGGACCAACACCTTCCGCTACAAGAACATCGACCTTTCGATCTTCCTTAACGGTTCTTACGGAAATGACGTGATGAACTATCTCGGCATCAACCTTACAGGCATGAAGTCGACCTGGACCAACCAGCTCAACTCGGTAGGCGACCGCGCACAGCTCGTGCCCATCGATCCTAACAAGGTATATCCCGCAGGTCAGAACTGGTATGACGACATCACCAATATCCGCGTGAAAAACTGGCAGACCAAGACTCCGGCAGCGCGTCTCAACGACCCGAACGACAACGACCGCATCAGCGACCGTTACATCGAGGACGGCTCTTATCTGCGCATCAAGAACATCACTCTCGGTTACACATTCAAGAAATCGCTCCTGAAGCGCCTTCATCTTGAAAATCTGCGTGTTTACTGCAATATTCAGAACTTGCATACGTTTACCAAATATAAAGGTTATGATCCTGAAGTAGGTGCTTCAACCCAGGATTCTTCAGGTCTTGTATATGGTCTTGACTACGGTCGTTATCCGTCACCGACTACTTATTCATTTGGTCTAAACATTTCGTTCTAATATTATTAAAAACAGAATTCAACTTATGAAAATCAAAGATATCAAATACTTAGCCGTGGTTGCCGCGCTCGGGTTCGGGATGTCGTCATGTAATGACTTCCTTGACCGCCCCGCAGAGGACAACTACAACGCCGGAAACTTCTACCAGACCGACGAGCAGTGCTATCAGGGTGTGAATTACCTTTACAACTCCCCCTGGTATGATTTCCAGCGCGGATTCATTAAAGTCGGTGAAGTGCTTTCAGGCAATATGTACTGGGGCTCGTCTCCTTACCTGACATTCACTATCAACGGTACCGACCAGGACCTTGTAAACATGTCATACTCGCTCTGGGCTGTAATCTCCCACTGCTCGACAGTCTACAATAACCTTCAGGCATCTCCCGCCTCAAAGGAAGCCCGCGAGGCTTGCATGGGTGAGACACTTGTCTTCAAGGCTCTCGCTTATTTCTACCTCGTGCGTTCATTCGGCGACGTGCCCATCATCCACAATATCTCCGACGAACTCAACGGTGCCTACAACTCCAAGTTCAAGGTAAAGCGCGCCGATGTATATGAATATATCGTCATGACCCTTGAAAAGGCAATGGAACTCCTTCCCAAGGCTGCTTCCGCTCCCGGACGTATCGACTATTACTGTGCCGAGGGTCTGCTCGCGAAGGTTTATCTTACCCGCGCCGGTCTGTCAGGCTCTCTCAACACCGAGGATCTCAAGAAGTCGGCAACTTACGCAAAGGATGTCATCGACAACTCCGGTCGCAAGCTGCTCGATAACTATTCCGACATATTCCGTCTTGCCAACAACACCAACGAGGAGTCGCTCATCGCATGGCGTTGGCAGGCAGGTCGTGACCCCTGGACTCAGCAGAACACTCTCCAGAGCGACCTTGCTCCCGTAGGTTTTGACGAGTGGGGCGACTGCTGGGGCGGCTACGGAGGTCCGTCGGTTGACCTTCAGGACGCATTCGGTATCGATATCCTCGAAGACCCCTCTTCGCGTACCGATGTCGACACCCGCCGCAAGGCTACCATGATGCTTCCGGGCGACAAGTATGAGTATTTCTGGCAGGACAAGAAGGATAAGGACGGTTTCACCGGCTTCAACGTACTCCAGTTCTGCTACGATGGCGAATATGGCAAAGGTGGTCCCGGTGAATGGCAGTCACCCACAGGCGCTTACAACGTGAAGCATCTCTACGGTAACAACTACGACCACGTACAGGCAACCGGCGTAGCTTCAGATAACATGTACAGTGCGCTTGCCACTCACATCCTTCGTCTCGCCGATGTATATCTTATCTACACCGAGGCAATGATGGGCGGTACAGGTTCTACTTCCGATGCCTCGGCTATCGACGCTTACTATCAGGTGCGCCACCGCGCTATCCCCACTTACTATGACAAGCCTTCTGTGGTTACATGGGACGATGTATGGAAAGAGCGCCGTCTGGAGCTTGCAGGAGAGGGCGACCGCTGGTATGACTATGTACGTCTTTCTTACTACAACCCTCAGCGCGCCATCAAGGAGCTTACCTCTCAGCGCCGTAACTCTTACTGGAACGTAAATGCACTTTACAAGTACTATTACGAGAGTGGCAAATGGGATATTTCGGAGGCAGCTAAGAAAGAAAATGCCGGAGAAGCCGGATATGACACCAAGACTGCGGCTCCCAACGTGACCGAAAAGAGCTTTACTCTTCCTTTCCCCTCGGAAGACGTGGTTTACAACCCCAATCTTCTTAAGGATCCCGTGTCTTGCGACGTGCGTCAAGAATATGCTTACTAATAGATAAAATTCCGACTGAACAATGAATAAATTCAAATATACAAAATGGCTTCTTCCGGTATTTGCCGCCGCAATGGGTGTCTCCATGGTATCCTGCGACGATGAGCCGGATAAGTTTGAGCTTACCGACGGCACACCATCCGTACACTATGTGCGCATGACATCGGCTCCCGATTCGCTGGTTACCGAGGCTTACGTCGACAATCTTATCTGTCTTGTCGGCGACAACCTCACCTCCATCCGCGAGATGTATTTCAACGACCAGAAGGCTGTGCTGAACACAAGTTATATTACCGACCACACTCTTCTTGTCAATATACCGCGTGGTATTCCCGAAGTGGAGACCAACAAGATATACATGTACAACAAGGATGGTGTCAAGACTGAGTATGATTTCCGTGTCTTAGTGCCCGGTCCGTCGCTGCTGTCGCTCTCCTTTGAGTATGCGAAGCCCGGCGATGAGGTTACTCTCCACGGCAACTATTTTGTCGATGATCCCAATAAGCCCCTTGCCATAATGTTCCCCGGCGACGTGCCTGTCACCGAAATCAAGAGCATCGAGCAGACTGCCGTGACTTTCGTGGTTCCTGAAGGTGCTACCGAGGAGGGCGAGATTGAACTCACCACCCGTTACGGTTCAGGTACATCCAAGTTCCACTATCTCGATACCCGTGGTACACTGTTTAACTTCGATGAAGGGCTTCAGCAGCAGGGATGGCATGCACAGGCTGTCGTTGGCGACGACTGGTCGTTTGCCGGCAACTATCTGCAGCTTGGCGACGGTGACGCAATCATGAGTGAGGATGGCGGATGGAATGACTCGAAATTCTCATTCGAATATTGGGCAGGTTCTTGGGATACCCCTCAGAATATCACTTCCGGTCAGGGAGCCGCTCTATACAATGTAGCTGATTTCTCGAAGCCCGAGAAGATGGCGTTGAAGTTTGAGATGTGTATTCCTTCCACTAATCCGTGGGCTGCCGGCGCAATGCAAGTATGCTTCCAGGGTCTTACCCAGCTTTCTTTGTCCAATAATCCTATAACAGGTATCAGTGATCCTCTTCCCGGTGCTCAGGCATGGGCATTCAACGGTGAGGTCGGTGATGACTTCAAGGACCGTGAGGCTGACTGGACCGACTGGGGCCGTTACCTCTACCGTCCGTGGCAGAATGCTGAAAAGGGTGAATACCACACCGACGGCAAGTGGATTACCGTTACTCTCCCGATTTCTCAGTTCCGTTACACTGCAAAGGGTACAGGCGCGGGCAAGACTCCGTCAAAGCGTGAAGATTTCGCCAGCCTTACAATGTTTGTCGTGAGCGGTGGTGTCAACGGTAAGGAGTGTCAGCCTATCATCAAGATTGACAATATCCGTGCGGTAATCAATGAATAACCATCAAAATCGAGTATCAACAATGAAAAAATACAGTAAATATACGGCACTCTTGATGATGTGCCTGATGTTGGTGACCTCGCTGTCGTTTACCGCTTGTAACGATGACGACTTCGACACCAACCAGAACCGTGGCGGCATCTCGCTTGAGGTGTTCGGTCCGTGCCCCGTGGCACGTGGCGGTGAACTGCGGTTCATCGGTAGCGGTATGAACCAGATTAACTCTGTAACTATTCCCGGTTGCGACGACATCACCGATATAAAGGTGGTGTCGGACCGCGAAATCCGTGTGACCGTACCGCAGACCGCTATCCCCGGCAAGGTGGTGCTCAATCACTCCAACGGCAAGATTACTACTCTTACCGACATTACATTCCTTGAGCCTGTAAGCCTTGACGCTGAAAACACATTCTCTCCCGCCCGCGTTAAGCCGGGTCAGGAAGTGACCATCAACGGTGAGTATCTCAACCTTATGAAGGAAGTGTGCTTCTCGTTTGTAGAAGGTCTTGACAGTGCCAACGTGTATGCCGCCAATGAAGGTGCTTTCATCGAGCACACCCGCAAGGCTATCAAGGTTATCGTGCCCGACAACGCTGTCAGCGGTCCTGTAGGCGTGTCTGACGCTCTTGCCGAGATTCCCAACCTTATATGGTCGGAATTGGAGCTTGACGTGGTGCTTCCCTCTGTGGCTGCCGCAATAGACATCACTAATGCCAAGCCTGGCGATCTTATCACTATCAACGGTAATGACCTTGAACTTGTGCGCAAGGTCGTGATGCCTAACGAGGATGAAGTAGAGTACACTGTTACTGAAGATGGAAAGAAACTCACTTTCAATCTCCCTGACAACGCTTCTGACGGTGCCGTATGCGTGGTTCCCGGTTCAGGCGTGAAGGTTGCCGTTGCAAACATCGGCATGGTTGTTCCCACCTCTATGACCACTAACTGTGGCGACGGTCTTCGTGCAGCTGAAGAACTTGTAATCAAGGGTGTCAACATGGATATGGTTGTATCAGTGGTATTCCCCGGTATGACCGATGCCGTAGAGCCGACATCAGTAAGCAGCACTGAAGTTAAGGTTGCCGTGCCTGCTACCGCATGGTCGGGCGATCTCACCCTTAATCTCAAGAGCGGTGTATCGGTTACTCAGCCCATCGTGCTTGCTCATCCGGAGAATGTAGCTTTCGCTCCTTCTCCCGTGCCCGGCGGTGCCGAGCTGACAATCACCGGCAAGAATCTTGACCTCATCGCATCGGTTGTCTTTGAAGGCGGCGCTTCTGTCGAGGCTAAGAATGCAACCGCGACCGAGCTGAAGATAAAGGTGCCTTTCACCGCAGCAACCGGTATGGTCAAGTTTGTGCTTCTCAGCGGCGAGACCGTTGACGCAGCCGAGCTTACCGTCGATCTCCCCACTGTTGCCTATGTAATCGAGTGGCCCTCTGAAGAGGAGGAAATCAAGGCGGGTGACATCATGAAAGTCACTATCGCTAATGAAGACAAGCTTACCGGTGTAAAGGTTAACGGTGAAGATGTGCAGTACATCCTTAACGGCACTACGCTGTTCATCAATCTGCCGATGTCTGCCGGCAATGGTACAAAAATCACTCTTATGTCGGGTAACGAATCTTTTGAGGATATTTACAATGTGATTCCTGCAACTCATGTTGAGAATGTTATCTTCGATACCATGATTGATTTGAGCTGGAGCGGTGATGAAGGCGTCAACAAATTCCGCCTGTACAAAGAGTCGTTTGAAGGTGTGCCGGTAGGAGCCAAGCTCATATTCTACGTGAAGCCGGGTGAAGGTGCGCAGATTCAGGTCAATGACGCTAACTGGGGTCAAATGACTATGCTCGAGCCAAGTATTGATGCCGCTACAGCTGAACTTGAACTTACCGCCGAGATTATGGATCGTATGCTCACAACTAATGACGGATGGTCAACTACCGCCCTCGTTATTCAGGGCCAGAACTGTATTGTAAACAAAGTTTCTCTCGCATGGGAAAATCCAAGTGACGTGACTGTATGGGAAGGTGTATATGAACTTGCATGGGGTCCTCACTTGTATTTGAGCAAGGAACTATTTGATGGAGCAAAGGCGGGCGCGTCACTTACATTCTATGTAAATCCTGCCGCTACCGGATTCCAGATTCAGCTTAATCCTGCCGACTGGAAATCATTTGCCACAGTCGCTGAATGGAGTGAAACGGTTGACCATCTTGTTTACACGCTTACTGCTGAGGATTTGGAAAAGATACGCACAATCGAAGGCTCTAATGATGACGGACCGTTTACCGGTATGATTATTCAGGGCTCAGGTGCTACTCTTACTAAGATAACTTTCGAAAATAATTGATAAGAAATCATCACAATGAAAAGATTCCAATATATAGTTCCGGCTGTGCTTCTGGGCTTCTCGATGGTCGCCTGTGACGATGACGACACCTATGAGGTGCTTGACGGACTGGATATGATTGTCCGCACTCAGACAATCTCTGAAGGCGAGTCGGTAAGAGCTGCCTTCACACCCACAATGACTATCGCCTACAATAACCTTGTAGGCATAGCCGAGGGCGTTCCCGTGACGCTTAACGGTCAGTTAGTGTCGCTTAAGGTTAACCCCGAAAACGGTATGGAGCTTATACTCACCCTGCCGGAGATGACTGACTTTACCGAGTACACTCTTGAAATCCCCGAAGGTGCGGTATTTATCAAAGACCGTCCCGAGACAAAGGCGGCAGCTAAGACCGTGAAGTTCAACACCAACGCCGGTATCAATGCCGAATGGCTTGACAAGAACCTCACCAACGCCAACGCTACCCCCGAGGCAAAGAAGGTGTTCCAGTATCTTCTTGACAACTATGGCAAGACCCAGCTCTCAGGATGTATGAGCGATGAGGCATGGGGAACAAGGTATGTCGATTTTATTACCACTGAAGCAGGTCATACTCCTGCAGTTCTGGGATTCGACTATGGACATCTTGCTTCTTCTCCGGCAAACTGGATAGATTATGGAGACATTACTCCTGTAAAGACCGCTTGGGATAACGGTTCAATACCCTCTATCTCCTGGCACTGGAATGTACCCGGCTCAGAGCAGCATATCCTTTCTACCGTATGGGAAGGAAATATGGTGATTGACAGTTGGGAAGCACTTCAACTTACTCCCGACATGAAGAAGACCGTCACCGACGATGAAGGCAACACCTCTGAAATCGGTGTGTTTGACGACCTTCAGTCAGGACAGTGCATACTTGTTAAGGTAAAAGATATCGACATGACCCGCGCACAGGGCTCATTGAAGAGCCTTTCTGACGGTTGGCCCGAACTCGGTCCCGACGGTACTTCAGGTTACGAGAACGGTACTGAATATTTCGATATCCGCGACAATTATTCACTGATTACTAACCGCGCCATCGTAGACGATATCAAGACCAACGGTTTCGTGGTGTCAGGACAGGGCTATACCGTGACCGGTGTCTATATCACTGACGGCGACCCGCTCCTTGCCTACAATGCCGACCGCTCGTTCAACCCCAAGAATGCAGTTACTGCAGGTACATGGGAAAACGAGGTTATCAACAAGGATATCGCCAAGCTTGCTGGCTACCTGAAACTCCTTCAGAATGCCGGTATCCCGGTGCTGTGGCGTCCGCTTCACGAGGCTGCCGGAGATTATAGCAATGGTCCGTGGTTCTGGTGGGGTACAGGTGCCGTGACTGATGAAGACGGCAAGGTTGTTACTACCGGCGAGGCGGTTACCATCGAACTGTGGAAATATCTCCGCAACAAGCTTCAGAACGAGTATGGTTTAAATAACCTTATCTGGGTATGGACCGTGCAGACCACCGACGGCGGTAACCTTGCATCGGTTGACCAGTGTCGCGCGGCTTATCCCGGCGATGACATGGTTGATATCGTGGGTGCTGACCTTTACATCGAAGGCGATAACCTCTACGGACTTGATCCCGACAAGGAATTCAATCCGGAGGCTACCGACCAGACCCGTAAGTTTGACCTTGTGAACAATACTGTCAAATTCAAGAAGATGGTTGTTTTGTCAGAGTGCGGTAATCTTCTTCTTCCTGCAACGGCTGAGAAATACAATGCCCTTTGGGGTTACTTCATGCAGTGGTATGACATGAAGGATGGCGAGATGGGCTTCCACACCTATAACGGTGCTTCCGTATGGAATGATGTGATGACCTCGCCGCTCGTGCGCAACCGTGGAGATTTCAATGTCAAATAATCGTCAATAATACTAATTACATTCAGGTCCCGGCTGGGAATTACCGGTTCCGGGACCTGAATTTTATAAAATTATTTGTTATTTTTGCCGTAATCAAAATTCACCAGGTAACTTAACTATCAAACCCATAATTCCCATTTCCAATCAGGTATGAAATACGGACATTTTGACGACAAGGCAAGGGAATATGTCATCGACAATCCCCGCACTCCATGGCCATGGATTAATTATCTTGGCAACAAAGATTTCTTTTCTCTTATATCCAATACAGCAGGCGGATATTCTTTTTACAAGGATGCCAAATTCCGCCGTCTTACACGCTACCGTTACAACGGTGTCCCGATGGATGCCGGAGGCAGGTACTTTTATATCAAGGATGGCGACACGGTGTGGAATCCCGGATGGAAACCCACCAAAACCGAACTTGACAGCTATGAATGCCGTCACGGCATGAATTATACCCGCATCAAGGGTGAGAAAAACGGACTGCGCGCCGAGCTGCTTTTCTTTGTGCCGCTCGACACCCATGCCGAAATAGCAAAACTCACTCTCACCAACACCACCGACAAGCCTAAGACTTTCAAGCTTTTCTCTTTCATCGAGTGGTGCCTGTGGAATGCGGCGACCGATATGGAAAACTTTCAGCGCAATTTCTCAACCGGAGAGGTGGAAATTGAAGGCTCGACAATATATCATAAGACCGAATACAAGGAACGCCGCAACCATTATGCGTTTTATCATGTCAACGCCCCGATTGACGGCTTCGACACCGACCGCGAGTCGTTTCTTGGTCTTTACAACGGCTTCGACGAGCCGCAGGTGGTCACCGAGGGCAAGCCCCGCAATTCGGAGGCTCACGGATGGTCGCCGATAGCGTCACACTATATGGAGATTACCCTGCAGCCGGGCGAGAGCCGTGACCTCGTGTTTATGCTCGGTTATGTTGAAAACGAGCAGGACAAGAAGTGGGAGTCGAAGGGCGTGATTAACAAGGAAAAGGCGCATGATATGATTGCTCGCTTTGACACGGCTGAAAAAGTCGACCGTGCATTTGACGAGCTTCGCGCCTATTGGGACAACCTGCTTGAACGCTTCACGCTCAACAGTGGAGACGAGCGCCTTGACCGCATGGTCAATATCTGGAATCAGTATCAGTGCATGATCACGTTCTGCTTCTCGCGCTCGGCATCGTTCTTTGAAAGTGGCATAGGCCGCGGCATGGGATTCCGCGATTCCAACCAGGACCTTGTGGGCTTCGTGCACCAGATTCCCGAGCGCGCCCGCGAGCGTATAATCGACATCGCCTCAACGCAGTTCCCCGACGGTGGTTGCTACCATCAGTATCAGCCGCTCACTAAGCGAGGCAACAACGATATCGGTGGCGGTTTCAATGATGACCCGATGTGGCTTATTTTCGGTACAATCGCCTATATCAAGGAGACCGGTGACATGTCGATACTCGACGAGCCGGTGCCGTTTGACAATGTGAAAGGCTCGGAGGTAAGCCTCATGGAACACCTCAAGGTGTCGTTTGACCACGTGGTCAACAATCTCGGTCCTCACGGTCTGCCTCTTATCGGTCGTGCCGACTGGAACGACTGCCTCAACCTCAACTGCTTCTCGATGGACCCCAACGAGTCGTTCCAGACCACTGAAAACAAGACGGAAGGCTCGAAGGCTGAATCGCTGATGATTGCCGGACAGTTTGTAATCTACGGCGAGGAGTATGTGAAGCTCTGCCGCAAGCTCGGTCTTGACGCCGAGGCCGACCGCGCACAGAAGCATGTCAATGACATGGTAGAGGCTGTGAAGAAGCATGGCTGGGATGGCGAATGGTTCCTGCGCGCCTATGATTTCTACGGCAACAAGGTAGGCAGCCACGAAAATAAGGAGGGCAAGATATTCATCGAGAGCCAGGGCTGGTGTACGATGGCAGGTATCGGTCTTGAATCGGGACTTGTCGAGAAATCGCTTGACTCAGTGAAGAAATATCTTGACTGCGAACATGGTATCGTGCTCAACAATCCCGCTTTCACGGAATATGTAATGGAATATGGTGAGATTTCCACCTATCCCGCCGGTTATAAGGAAAATGCCGGTATATTCGCCCACAACAATCCCTGGGTGATTATCGGTGAGACCGTGCTCGGTCGCGGCGATGAGGCGTGGGAGTATTACCGCAAGATATGTCCCGCCTATCTTGAGGAAAAGAGCGACCTTCACAAGGTGGAGCCATACGTGTATTGCCAGATGACCGCCGGCAAGGATGCCTATAAGCCGGGCGAGGCTAAAAACTCATGGCTCACCGGTACAGCCGCATGGAACTGGTATGCCATCACTCAGTTCATACTTGGCATAAAGCCCGACTACGACGGTCTGGTGATTGACCCGTGTGTGCCGAAGGGTTGGAAGCATTACGAGATTCGCCGCAAGTTCCGCGATGCCGAATATGATATCGTGATTGACAATCCCGACGGTGTGAGCCGTGGCGTGAAGTCGCTTCTGCTTAACGGTAAGCCTGTGGATGGAAATCTTGTGCCTCATCAGGCTGCCGGAAGTGTCAACAAAGTGGAGGTGACACTGGGATAATCCCTTAGAATTTTAGAATAAAGAAACTGATAGATATAATGAAATATGGATTACTTACTCTTGCCGCAGCGATGATGGTGACATCATGCGGCAGCGGCAAGAGCAACAAAAATGCCGAAACTGTCACCGATACCGTGACCCCGGCACAGTCGCTTATCACACGTCTTGACTCGGTGGCAAAAAGCGGTCACTATTATTTCGGTCATCATGATGACACGGCGTACGGTCACACATGGAAATATGTCGACGGCGCATCAGACGTGAAGGGTGTCACCGGTCAGTATCCGGGGCTCATGAGCTGGGATCTCGGGCTTATCGAGGTCGACTCCGCCAATAATCTTGACGGTGTGCCATTCAGCTTCATTGCATCGGAGATTGCGAAGCAGCATGCCCGCGGAGGTGTCAATGCTATCAGCTGGCATGCCCTCAACCCCATGTCGGGAGGGGGTTCGTGGGATGTCTCGGCTACTCCTTTGCATAATTTAGGCGAGGGAAGCGCGGTGAGCGACACCATGAAGGTATGGATTGACCGTGCCGCTGCTTTTATCGCATCTTTGAAAGACAGTGAGGGCAATCCTATTCCTGTGATATTCCGTCCCTGGCATGAAAACTCAGGCTCATGGTTCTGGTGGGGTAAAGACCATTCGACCCCCGAGGAATATGTCGAGCTGTGGAAGATGACCCGTGCCGGTTTTGATGCACGAGGCATTGATAATGTTGTCTGGGCTTATTCACCCGACAAGGACCTTACCCGCGAGGAATATTTCTCCACTTATCCCGGCGACGAGTATGTGGATATCCTCGGCACAGACATTTATCATTTCGACGGTGAGGCGGGTGTCGACACGTATGTAAACCGCATCAAGGCGCAGATGCCTTTTGTTGTCGAGGAAGCACAGAAGCGCGGGAAGATTGCCGCATTCACCGAGACCGGTCTTGAAGGACTTCCGGTGACCGACTGGTACACCCGTGTACTCGCGCCTGCGATAAAGGGTCTGCCGATTGCCTACGTCTGTGTGTGGCGCAATGCTATCGAGAGCGAGAAACCCGGTCATTTTTATGTGCCTTATCCGGGACATGCCGCCGAGAGCGACTTCAAGAAATTCCACGACGAGTCAGGAGCGATTTTCGTTGATTGACCTGTTCATAATCTGAAATCCTAATTAATTTACCATAAAGAATATAAAACCTACCCGATGAATAACATCTTTGAACATCGTAAAAATCTTATCCTCAGCCGTTATGAGGAACTCGTGACCCGTAAAAACGAGCCCATCGAGGGCAACGGTGTGTATGAGCGCTATAAAAATCCCGTAGTCACCGCCGAGATGGCGCCTCCGTTCTGGCGTTATGACTTCAACGAGGCTACCAACCCCTATTTTGAGGAGCGCATAGGCGTGAATGCCACTCTTAACTCCGGAGCTATCAAGTGGGGCGACAAGTATGTACTTGTGGTGCGCGTCGAAGGAAGTGACCGCAAGTCGTTTTTCGCAGTTGCCGAGAGTCCCAACGGTGTCGACAATTTCCGCTTCTGGGATCATCCGATCACGATGCCCGAAGATGAAGTACCGGGTGTGAACATATATGACATGCGTCTTACCCGCCACGAAGATGGCTGGATTTACGGTCTTTTCTGCGTTGAGCGTCACGACGACTCGCAGCCCGGCAATCTCTCTGCCGCAACCGCGACCTGCGGTATCGCCCGTACAAAGGATCTTGTGAACTGGGAGCGTCTGCCCGACCTCAAGAGCCGCAGCCAACAGCGTAATGTGGTGCTTCACCCTGAATTTGTCGACGGCAAGTATGCCCTTTACACCCGTCCGCAGGATGGATTTATCGATGCAGGCAGCGGGGGCGGTATCGGCTGGGCGCTCGTCGACGACATCACTCATGCTGAAATCAAGGAAGAGCTCATCGTGGACTGCCGTCATTATCACACCATCAAGGAGGTGAAAAACGGCGAAGGCCCTCACCCCATCAAGACTCCGAAAGGATGGCTTCACCTTGCTCACGGTGTACGCGGATGTGCCTCCGGTCTCCGCTACGTGCTTTACATGTACATGACCGCGCTTGACGAGCCCTGGCGTCCTATCTACACTCCCGGCGGATATCTTATGGCTCCCGTAGGCGAGGAGTATATCGGCGATGTAATGAACGTACTTTTCGCTAACGGCTGGATTGCCGATGAAGATGGCAAGGTGTTCATCTACTATGCGTCAAGCGACACACGCATGCATGTAGCCACGTCGACCATTGACCGCCTTGTGGATTACTGCATGAACACTCCCCAGGACGGGCTTTCGACCGGTGAGTCGGTAAAGACGCTCAATCGCCTTATTGACAGCAATCTCGCCATTATCAATAAAAAGTAACATAGTAATCTTATTTAACCTCTAATATCATCAATCAATCGATTATGGCTTCTCTCAGTGAAAAGATAGGATATGGTTTCGGCGACATGGCGTCGTCGATGTTCTGGAAAGTGTTCAGCTACTATCTGCCCTTCTTCTATGCCAATGTGTTCGGACTCTCGCTTATCGATACCGGTCTGTTACTGTTGGTGACCCGTATATGGGATGCCGTCAGCGACCCGATGATGGGTGCCGTGGCTGACCGTACAAAGACGAGGTGGGGCAAATACCGCCCGTATCTGCTCTGGGTGGCGGCTCCCTTCTCGATATGCGGTATCCTTCTTTTTACCACTCCCGACTGGGGTTATGCCGCCAAGCTTGTGTGGGCTTACGTCACCTATATCATGATGATGACAGTTTACACCGGCATCAACGTGCCTTACGGCGCGATGCTCGGCGTGATGACCGATGACTCGCAGGAAAAGACGGTGTTCTCGTCGTTCCGCATGTTCTTCGCTTACGGCGGTTCGTTCATCTCCCTGTTTGCATGGGATCCCTTGTGTAATCTTTTCAGCGACACATTCGGGATGTCGCTCCAGTCGAGCTGGCAGTTTGCCATGATTGTGATTGCTGCATGCTGTTTCGTACTCTTCCTCCTCTGCTTCAAGCTCACACGCGAACAGCTTACCACTGAGTGCACCGCATCGCTTGGGAAGGACCTCAAGGCGCTTGTCACCAACAAGCCCTGGTGGCTTCTCAACGGCGCGTCGCTCTGCTTCAACCTTTTTAACACCGTGCGCGGCGCTACCGTGGCATTCTTCTTTGCCGACATCATAGGCGGCGAGCAGCATATCGTGATTTTTGCTGTCTCTATGCTATTCTATTCGGGTCTGTTCCTCGGTGTAGGCGAAGTCGCCAACATGGTGGGTGTAGCACTTGCCGTTGGTATCACCAAGAAACTCGGCAAGAAGACGACTTTTATTCTCGTCGACTTGTCGCTTATCGTGATGAGCGTGATATTCTTCCTCTGCTCTCCCGATAGCAACGCCGGATTGGTGATGATGCTTCTGCTTCAGGTAGTGATATCAGTATTGACCGGTATAATGTCGCCGCTCGTGTGGTCGATGTATGCCGATGTGAGCGATTACTCGGAGCTTAAATATCGTTCGGCATCGACCGGCCTTATCTTCTCCTCGGCTTCGATGGCTCAGAAATTCGGCGGTGCTATCGGTGGTGCGGCAGTGATGTGGCTGCTTCACGGTTTCGGCTATGTGGAGCGTCCCGAGGGTGTGCAGTCGCTTGACATCGTGCAGCCTGAAAGTGCTATCAACTGCCTGTGGATGCTTATGACTTTCATCCCGGCGGGAGTAGCGTTGATATCGATGATTATCGTATGGCTTTATCCGCTCAATACTCAGCGCATGGATGAAATTATCGCCGAGCTTAAGAAGCAGCGCAAGAAACCGGTGGAAGACCCCGGCGATTCCAATGTTGAACCCGTTTAATGACATATTTACGATGACAGAGAAAGAATTCTGTTCTGAATTGCTTGAAAATCTCACAGGGAACATTCTTCCCTACTGGATAGATAAAATGATTGATCCTCGCGGTGGCTTTTATGGCCGCCGCGATGGTTTTGACCGCCTTGACGAAGATGCTCCGAAAGGTGCCATCCTTAACGGTAGGCTTCTGTGGAGCTTTGCCTCGGCTTACCGCACTACCGGACGGCAGGAGTATCTCGATATCGCCACCCGCGCAAAAGACTACATATTGAAACATTTTGTCGACCATGAATATGGCGGCGTGTATTGGTCGCTCAACGCCGACGGGACGCCGCTTGACACCAAGAAGCAGTTTTACGCCATCGGTTTTGTAATATATGGTTTGAGCGAGTATGTACGAGCCACAGGTGATAAAGAGGCTCTCGACTGTGCAATCAGTCTGTTTCACGACATCGAGACTCATAGTCGCGACCGTGTCAACGGAGGTTATCTTGAGGCGTGTACGAGAGAGTGGGGGAAGATCGATGACATGCGTCTGAGCGACAAAGATGAGAACATGGCAAAGACCATGAACACCCATCTTCATATTATCGAGCCTTACACCAATCTTTACCGCGTGTGGCGTGATGAAAGCCTGCGCGAGGCGATTGTACACCTGATGGGGCTTTTCCTCGATGTGATGGAAGACAAGGCTACGGGTCATCTCGGGCTTTTCTTCGACGATGAGTGGCACCGTCACGACCGCAACGTGTCGTATGGTCACGATATCGAGGCTTCGTGGCTTTTGCTGGAGACCGCGCAGGAACTCGGCGACCCCGCGCTGCTTGAAAAGACGCTCGTGCATACACGCCGTATTGCCGAAGCGGCGCTTGAAGGCAGATGTGACGATGCGTCGATGGTCTACGAGCTTCACGGCGACGGTCATCTTGACGACGACCGGCACTGGTGGGTACAGGCTGAGGATGTGATAGGACTCGTGTATCTGCATAAGTTTCACGGCGTAGTCGGCGCACTTGACAAGGCGATGAACTCTTGGCGCTATATCCGCGATAATATCGTTGACCGTGAGGGTGGCGAATGGCACTGGAGCCGTCGTGCCGAGGGCGAGGTGAACCGCGATGATGACAAGGCGGGATTCTGGAAGTGTCCTTACCACAACAGCCGCATGTGCACCGAGGTTATCCGGGTGCTGTCGGAACAATAATTTCGAGATGTAAACCGTTTTTAAGGTAAAAAAGAGTTTTAGAGTTGTATATGATTGCTCCCTTTAAATTTGTGCCTTACCTCAAGCCGGTGCTTTGGGGTGGCGATAAGATAGCCCCGTTCAAGGGTATAAAGTCAGATTGTGATAACATTGGTGAAAGCTGGGAAATATCAGGCGTCCTCGGTCATGAGTCGGTTGTAAGCGACGGCCCTGATAAAGGGATGACGCTCCCTGCGCTTGTCGACAAGTATGGCGAGGCGCTCGTGGGTCGGCATGTTATTGAAAAATATGGTGATACTTTTCCGCTTCTAATAAAACTTATCGACGCGAAGAAAGACCTTTCGGTTCAGGTACACCCCGATGATGAGCTTGCGCGTAAACGTCACAACAGTCTCGGCAAGACAGAGATGTGGTATATTGTTGACACAGAGCCGGGGGCAAAAATATATGCCGGTCTTTCTCAACAGATTACTCCTGACGATTATACGCGTCTTGTTGAAGAGAAAAAGATAATGGATGTGGTTGCCGCCCATGATTCGGCGTCCGGCGACATATTCTTCCTGCCCGCAGGGCGTATTCACGCGATTGGTGCGGGAAACCTCCTTGCCGAGATTCAGGAGACGAGTGATATCACATACCGCGTGTATGATTTTGACCGCCGCGATGCCAACGGCAATACCCGCGAACTCCATACCGAACTTGCAAAGGATGCGATTGACTACACTGTCTATCCGGAATATAAAGGAAGCTATGACAAGAGCGCCAAAGGGGAGACCGACCTTGTGAAATGCAGTCATTTTGATGTGCGTCGCGTGATTGTCGACGGCGAATTTGACGTGACTGTAGAGCCTGACTCGTTTGTCGTGATTATGTGTCTTGACGGCAAGTGCGTAATCAAGACAGGCGATATATCGACACCGATGCACCGTGGCGAGACTATCCTCGTGCCGGCTGAGTCAGCAGCCTCGATAAAGGCGCAAGGCTCCGCCACCCTCCTCACAGCCACCGCCTGACCCTCACACGACGATGTTAAACAATAATTGGTTTAAAAGCTACGTAATCCAAATCCTGCCGTTAATCGCGTTCGTGATTTATATGTGGGGATTTGCCTATTACGTGGCTTTCTATTTTGAATTTGGTGTTAGCATCATAAATTATATTTCATTAAATGAAGTGTTTGTGTCAGCCCTTGTGCCTATAGTTGGCGCGAGTGCCTTGATATTGTCTGGGGTAAGTTTCCAGTTAGTGTTTGGTCGATTTAATTCAGGGATGTTCAGTCAAATTTCTTGGCGGAATAAGAAGCGTATAGTTAGTTGGAAAAAATCGATAGAAAACCTAAATAATAGAATGGAAGAATTAAGTTATAAATCTTATCAACACAAACTTCGTTCAATTTCATTCCTATTTATTGCTTTTATATATATTATTACCATTTTATATTGCACTTCTGCTTCATCTGTATTGAAATTCTGGATTATACTTGTGTTATTAAGCACTATGGCATTTTTGATGAGGGAATATTTGTTGACGCTTAGAAAAGTTTCACCAACTATTTTGCGAAAGGCTGTCACTCGCGATTTATGCGCAGCAATTTTAACGGTCTTGATTGCATCGTTTTGCATAGGTAATAATAATGCAGTTGTATTGAAGAATGTGTCTGACGGTAGAGAATACCGTATCTCGATGATGAATGGAGAATCAATAGGAAATGCTGATATGACATATGTAGGAGAAACATATTCGGTGGTCTTTCTATATGATATGAATAGCAAGAATACCGTTGTGATAAATAAGGAAGCAATACAGTCCATTTCTGTTAATAGTAAAGAAAGTTTAAGAAAGGTGATTGACAATCTTTTCCAAAAGCAAAAATAGGCTGGCATTTAATCCTTTATTACTCCTGAATTTTATGTATCTTTTTCCAATTTGAACTTTAACATATATCTGCAATCTGATCTTCCCTTGCTTTCCCCGTCAGGGGATAATCCATTTTTAGCCGGGGCGTTGAGCGTAGCGAAACCCCCGGAAAGCAAGCCAAAGCAGAATGTTTCCGTAAGGAATCATCTTGGAGCAAGATTGATGATGCCCTACTGGCAACGCCGCCTACGATATGGGCGCACATCTCGCTCAGTACCCGAAATCTGAAAATTTCTTTGTTCCCTATGACCTTATGTCTTTCTGTATCTATGAATCGAAAACTGAAATCTGAAAACTTCTCGAAATTATTTGGCAGTCAATAAAAAAAGTCGTACCTTTGCACACCGATTATGTCCAAATTAATGAAATGACGGGCTGCGGATGACGTTTTTGGCCGAACGAAACTCTTGCATGTCAGTCAATTATTAAACTATTAATTAAACATTTAACGTGGATACTTTAAGCTACAAAACAGTTTTCCCCAATGAGCAGCAGTGCCAGCGTGAGTGGGTGGTTATCGATGCCACCGACCTCGTTCTCGGTCGTCTTTGCTCTGCAGTTGCCCTGATACTCAGAGGCAAGAACAAGCCCGATTACTCTCCCTTTGTAGAGTGCGGCGACAATGTTATTATCATCAACGCCGACAAGGTGCGTCTTACCGGTAATAAGTGGACTGACCGTGAATATCTTTCATATACCGGCTATCCCGGCGGACAGCGTGTCACCACTCCCGAACGCCTTCAGCAGAAGTCATTCAACAAGCATCTCAAACCCGGTTATAACCCCTTGTTTATCAAAGTTATGAAGGGTATGCTTCCTAAGAACCGCCTCGGTCGCAAGCTCATTGGCAACATGCATGTTTACAATGGCCCCGAGCATCCCCACGAAGCTCAGAATCCTAAAGTAATCGACATCAACACTATTAAATAAGAAGTATGGAAAAGGTAAATGCAATAGGCCGTCGTAAGGCCGCCATCGCTCGCGTAATCGTAAGTGAAGGAAATGGCGCAATCACTATCAACAAGCGCCCCTTGGAAGTTTATTTCCCCTCTTCCATTCTCCAGTATATCGTTAAGCAGCCTCTTACCACACTTGATGTTGCCGGTAAGTATGACATCAATGTCAACCTCGACGGTGGTGGCTACAAGGGACAGGCTGAGGCTCTCCGCCTTGCAATCGCCCGCGCTCTTGTAAAAATCAACCCCGAGGACAAGCATGCTCTCCGCGTAGAAGGCTTCGTTACCCGCGACCCGCGTGTCGTTGAACGTAAGAAACCCGGTCAGCCCAAGGCTCGCAAGCGTTTCCAGTTCTCAAAGCGTTAATATCTTTCGGGCTTCTCCCCGTGAGAGCCTGACCGATATATTGTGTTTAGTATCTAAATTCCGGAGATGGACACGTTCCCTACCTCGGGATTGTAATTTCAAAAAGAACGTAAACAACTTAAACAAGCAATGTCAACACCTACATTTGACCAACTTTTGGAAGCAGGTTGCCATTTCGGTCACCTTAAAAGAAAATGGAATCCTGCAATGGCTCCTTATATCTTCATGGAGCGCAACGGTATCCACATCATAGACCTCTATAAGACTGCCGCTAAGGTTGAAGAAGCCGCTGCAGCTCTTAAGAGCATCGCAAAATCAGGCAAGAAGGTTCTCTTCGTTGCCACTAAAAAACAGGCCAAACAAGTTATCGCCGACAAGGCTGCTGCAGTTAACATGCCGTATGTTATCGAGCGCTGGCCGGGCGGTATGCTCACCAACTTCCCCACTATCCGCAAGGCTGTGAAGAAGATGGCTACTATCGACAAGATGACAAAAGACGGTACTTTTGACAACTTGTCAAAGCGCGAGAAACTTCAGATTTCACGTCAGCGCGCAAAGCTTGAGAAGACTCTCGGCTCTATCGCCGACCTTAACCGTCTTCCCTCGGCTCTTTTCGTTGTCGACGTTTTGAAGGAGCGTATCGCAGTCGCAGAGGCTAATCGTCTTGGTATCCCCGTGTTCGCTATGGTCGACACCAACTCTGATCCTACCAACGTGGACTTCGTGATTCCAGCTAACGACGATGCTTCAAAGTCAATCGAGCTTATCCTCGACACTGTAGTGAAGGCTATGGCAGAGGGTCTCGAAGAGCGCAAGGCTGAGAAGGCTGACGCTCCCGCTGCTGAAGGCGATGAGGAGGCTGCTCCCGCTAAGGGCGGTCGCCGTCGCGTAAACCGTCGTAGCGAAGAGGCTCCCGCTGTTGTTGAGACTGAGGTCGTAGCTGAGGAAACTGCAGAGGCTCCCGAGGCTGAGGCTTAATTAACATCAATTATTAACCGAATTAAACTGTATTAGATATGGCAGTAACAATGGCAGACATCACCAAGCTCCGCGCTCTTACCAGTGCCGGCTTGATGGACTGCAAAAAGGCTCTCGCAGAGACCGACGGCGACATCGAGGCCGCTGTTGAGATTCTACGCAAGAAAGGTCAGGCGGTAGCCGCCAAGCGCGAGGACCGTCAGGCAGCTGAAGGCTGTGTGCTTTCAAAGAGTACCGGCAAGTTTGCAGCTATCGTGGCTCTTAATTGCGAGACTGACTTTGTGGCTCAGAACGCAGGTTTCGTAGCCCTTACCCAGAAGATTCTTGATGCTGCTGTGGCAGCCGAGGTTAAGACTCTCGACGAGCTTAAGGCTCTCAACATCGACGGTCAGACTATCGAGGCTCTTGTGGTTGAGGAAAGCGGAAAGACCGGTGAGAAGACTGAAATCAGTGCTTACGAGGTTATCGCTGCGGCATCTACCGCTGCTTACAATCACTTCAACAAGAAGCTTGCTGCTATCGTAGGCTTCAACCTTGAAGGTGTTGACGAGAAGGTAGGTCGTGAGGTGGCAATGCAGGTCGCTTCAATGAATCCCGTGGCTGTTGACGCTGACAGCGTTCCCCAGTCGGTTAAGGACACCGAGTACAACGTGGCTGTCGAGAAGACCAAGGAAGAGCAGGTTAAGAAGGCTGTCGAGGCAGCTCTTAAGAAAGCCGGCGTCAACCCCAATCTCGTTGACAGCGAGGCTCACATCGAGTCTAACATCGCTAAGGGATGGCTTACCGAGGATGAGGCTGCAAAGGCTCGCGTAATTGCCAAGGAAACCGCCGAGGCAAAGGCTGCCAACCTTCCCGAGCAGATGATTAAGAATATCGCACAGGGTCGTCTTAACAAGTTCTTCAAGGAATCTTGTCTTATGGAGCAGGCATTCGTTCAGGATGGCGAGCTTACCGTAGGTCAGTACCTTGAGAAGGTTCAGAAGGGTCTTGTAGCTGTTGACTTCAAGCGCGTCAACCTTAATCAGGACTAAGCATAGTCATAACAAATCTTTATAAGAGAGCCGCAGTGGATTTTACTCCGCTGCGGCTCTCACTTTTCAACAAGCTTTCAAGCGCATTGTTGGCACTGAAAATGAATCAAAAACTGAATACCCCCATGATTTGTATCTGGTCAGAAGTCCGATGACCGTCATTTTCAGTCCTTGACTGTCGTGTATAGGCGGTAAGCGTGTAGTTTGCCTGCAATTTTATGTTTTTGCAGGCGGTGAAGTTAAGCCCTATGAGATACTTGTCGTAATTGGCGTTAATCGCATTTTTGTCAACCTTGTTGCGGTAATATTCGTATCTCATGACCGGGAGAAATCTGCCCGCGTGCCACGCGGCGAGAATGTAAAAAGTGCTCTCGTTGGCGATATCCACTCCTTTGTGTCGCGCGATGCAATGTCCATATTCGCCGCGGATATCCGGACCCTCGGGGTTATCATACCATACGCCTGCCACGACCCTGTGCATAGGCTGGTATTTCCGCCCTTCAGGATTTTTATCGCCGGTGTATTCGCCGAAGTTGTATCCAGCCTTTATGTTCATGAATTTGAGCGGACGGTAGAACACTACTCCCTGCACCTCCTTCGACTTGTTGTTGTCGTCAATAGAGGGGAGATGCCCGTTGGTGAGCGACAGATTGTAGGATACCCGCGAGAATCCTTCGCGTGTAGGAAACAGGTCGCCCATTATCATGATGCCGAGGTCGCGCCCGAAGTCGGGGTAATCGTATCCTATGGCGTTGCGAAATACTATGCGTGAACAGAGCGAAGAAAAGTCTATTGTCTCCATTGTCGCAGGTGAGAGATTGTAATTTTCGTAACAGAGCGGGGAATTGAATTGTCCGGCTCTTACCTGCAGTGCGCTATTGAATTTATATGTGGCGTATGCGTCCATTATCTGCAATGATTTCTGACCGTTGTGGTGAGCCGGAGTGCCGCTGAAGCCTTCAATCTGAAGCCGGAAGGATGCGCGTTCATTTATATTGCCGTCAAGCAACAGGCGTAACCGTTTCACCTGAAAGGTAGATGTGCCGTCGCCGAGGCTGTTATAGTTCCAGCCGGTCTGCAGGTAACCCGATATTCTTGGAAGTTTGCTGACGAGGCGTTCCCAGCCGCTTATTTTTGCTGTCAGTGTGCTGTCGGTCGGTTCGGCAAGGCACACGACGGGTGTCATCGCTGCAATGCAGCAAAGCGCTAATAGATATTTTTTCATTGTGCGGCTACTTTGTGTAGGTGGCTTTTACTTCATCAAGCGAGATGCACTTTATGCCCATGTTGCGGAGGTCGTATATGTTGGCTTTCGCTACTTCCGGAGTCTTGGCGGAGCATGCGTCAAGGCATATTACAGTCTCGTAGTCGTAACTCATCGCATCGGCGGCGGTGCCTCTCACGCAGTTTGGATACTGTGTTCCGGCGAGTATCACGGTCTTTACGCCCATGCGGCGTAGTACCATGTCAAGATTAGTCTGGAAAAATCCGCTGTTGCGGGTCTTGGTTATCACGAGGTCTTCAGGCTCCGGGGTGAGTTCGTCGACAATTTTGCCGCCGTCGGTTCCTGGTACGCAATATCCCGGTTTGCCGTCGGTAAAGAGCGGTATGCGCGGCGCGTCTACATTAATACCGTCCTTGTCGTGGGCGCGGATTACATGGATTACCTTCCAGTCATGTTCACGGGCGTAAGAGGCGAGATCCTTGATGGCGGGGACAGTGGGCATAGCGCCGTCTACACACAGGATGGCTCCCGGTTTTACGAAATCGTTCTGCATGTCGATGATAAGCACGGCTACATCATGCTTCTCGGTTTTGTCAGTGAAATAGCCGTCGCGGGCGGTTGAGGTGTTGACGACTCCTAAAACAAGCAATAGCAATAAAACTAAATTTTTCATAACAATTAAAATTTTGGAAATGATTAATAATATAAAGTAACAAGCTTGTTGACTATGAATGGCTATATAAAAGAGCGGGACCGCAGCTGGCGGCTGCGGTCCCGGGGGTTGTCGTTGATAGAGGTGACAATATCTTTATGCGACATCGGTCGCTTGATACGAGGAATCACTATTTTGACTAAAGTCTTCATCTTTGTAGCTGTTTGCAACTAATATGCGGCAAAGCTAAGCATAAAGATTGAAAAATCCAAATTTTTATAGAAAAATGTTTTACCGAAAGATTCCAATAGGAAGTGCAACTGGCATTTCCTCACTCCTCCTCAGGGGAAGG
>QAMW01000046.1 GCA_003150235.1 Bacteroidales bacterium | reverse complement strand
TAAGTAAGTCGTAAAAATTATTTTATACTAAGCTGCATGGGCAAACTTGATATTGAGTTCAGATCCAAGTGCAGCCAACGCACGGTTGGTTGCATAGAGCAGGGAATCCGTGGAACAATAATCCGCAGGTTTGAGCCATTTGCCCTTGAGGATTCTCCAGAGCGTCTCGGCGATATTCAGATGTGGACTGTACGGTGGGAGGAAAAAGAGATACAATCCACGTTTCTCCCAGATCGGACGGAGTTCCCGCATGAGCTTGCATCTATGGATGCTTGCATTGTCAAGGACAACAAAAGTGTTTCTACGGATACGGAGAGAAAGTCGGTCAATAAAGTCGGCGACCTTGTCAGCGGTCATATTCTCAGTTGTGGAGAATCCTTCATATTGATTATTGCGGTCGATCATGCCGAAAATATTGAGTCTCAGACCTCTTTCAGATGGAATATAGACATCTTCACCGCGGAACTGCCATCCGTATGGCACATATCCCTCAGTGCAGATATGGCTTTCATCTCCATAATAAAGGTCGATCAGACCGTCTTTTTCCTGTTGTACGAGTTCTTGCAGCTTCTCGGTCTTATACTCGTAGAGCTGCGGCGAGGGTTTCCCCTTCGGACGTTTCCTTATACGTCTATATCCCGCGCCAAGGCGGATAAAAAAGCCCTGAAGGTACTCTCGGAGGCTTCTTTCCCAGAAGCCTGCTGCCATGCCTCTTTCGCTTTCTTCACGCTCTGCCTGTCGTTCTCTATGGCTCTGCGTACCGCTTCTTCGTCTGAGCAATCCATTATCGGTTTGCGACCACGCCCCGGTCGTGTATCCAGGCCTTTGATGCCTTCTGTCTCGAAGCGTTTCACCCAGGAATTGACTGATATATGGGTCATTTCGGTCTGTTCTCCAATCTGTTTCGAGGTCAGGCCGGTGGATTTCAGAAGTACTGCGCGACAGCGCATACGGTATGCGTGGCTCTTGCCGTGGCGAAAGCCCTCTTCCAGTTGCAGACGTTGCTGGTCTGTCAGTTGTATAACTTTGATTTTTGCGATAGCTGTGTGTCTTTATGTGTTCACACAAAGATACGCAAAAAATTTGATATAAACTAATTTTCAACATCTACTTATTCTTCCCCTTCTGTGGGGATGCGGTGATTCTGCCGTGACATCTTCTGAAAGCTGGTCGGTGGCGATTGATTCAACTTCCGCACATCAGCGCGCATGGGTGCTATGTGACAATGATGCCCCTGCCGAGGAATATATAGCCATGCAGCGGCAGGCTGTCGAGGATCTTCGTGCCGGTCGTTCAAAAGATGACCCCGTAGAAGTGCTCGCCCAGATGGGGCTTTTTTATAATTATGTGGGTGATTACCGGCAGGGAATCTCTTATCTTCAGGAAGCTGAGACCTGGATTCATGATCATCCGAAGTATAAGCCGGGGGAAGGGGCGATACAGCTTTACGGTGACCTGGGCGACCTTTACCGGATACTTGGAATGATTCCTGAATCAAAGGAGGCGTTTCGCAAGGGCTTTGAATTGAGCGACCGTCTTGGCGGCAGGCTTTCAAGCGACCTCTATTGTTTTGCCGCAGCCGTATATGATGCCGTCGGTGATGCCGACTCTGTGATGTATTGCTACGACATGGCTTTGAAAGCTATTGACGAAGGCAAGACGCGCGCCGACAAAAATAAACTCAGGGAATCGGTAATGCTGCAGCGTGCCGACTACATGATAGAGTCAGGTCTTTATCCCGACTCTCTTGATGCGTGTGTTAAGACTCTTGAAAGTCTTAACCATCCCGATGCTTGGTTCCCGGCTATGAAATCGGCGGCGCTCGGCAATGCCTATATAGCGCAAGGCAAGGTCAAGGAAGGGGTGGCTCTACTTGAGGAGGCTGTTGCCGAATTGCGTGAAATAGGCGATATCGACACAGAGATGCTGTATATGAAACCGTTAATGACCGCTTATGCCAAAAATGGCATGTCTCAATCTCTGCTAAATGAATTTCTGAGATATGATGAATTGAACGACACTATTCTAAATCATGAGAAGCTGGATGCGGTGACAGGAGCCGACCTTCGTTACCAGACATCGCGTGTGCGCGCTGAAAATGAAGTGCTTGAAATGAAAATGTCGATGATGCGTCAGCGGGTGGTTTACGGATTGATTATCGCTGTGCTCGTGATAATTGGTATTATGTGGTTTTTCGTTACAAAACGTCGTAATGACCGCCGTGAAATCAATGAGAAGACCGCGCATATCAATAATCTTCTTGATGACCGCATCATGCTTAATACGCGCATCGAACAACTTAATACGGAGGTGGAGGAGCGTCATGCCGCTGAGGAGAAACTTCAGTTACAGCCCGTTTTGCTTGAAAAGAGGCATGAAGAGGATTTCAGGCGCACATTCTCGGAATTGCATCCCGGATTTATCGACGGTCTTCGGCGAGATTTTCCCGGCGTTACCTCGGGTCAGGAGATTATCTGTATGCTGATTTATCTGTATAAGACCAACGAAGAGATTGCCCTCGCTCTCGGTATATCGCGTGACAGTGTAGTCAAAAGCCGTTATCGCATACGTCAGCGTTTCAATATGGAATCAGATGCCGACCTCGATTCATTCATCCGCGGCAGGTGAGGGAGTTTTCCGGTTTTTAGTTTTCAGATTTCAGAGGCTATAAAAAGGAGGATGTATCATAATTCTGATACATCCTCCGGTAAGGTATCGTGGATTTATTCCATCAGTTTGCGGTAACGCTTGCGCGGAAGCTCTTTGCCACCGTTGCGCGCTTTCTTATACTCCTCGTAGTCAGAGTAGGAGCCTTCATAAAATACCACGTTGCCGTCACCCTCGAATGACAAGATGTGGGTACATATCCTGTCAAGGAACCATCGGTCGTGGCTTACTACCACTGCACATCCGGCAAAGTCGTCAAGACCTTCTTCCAGGGCGCGGAGCGTGTTGACATCGATGTCGTTGGTCGGCTCGTCGAGCAGCAGCACATTGCCTTCCTCTTTTAGCGCCATGGCGAGATGGAGGCGGTTTCGTTCACCACCTGACAGCACACCGATTTTCTTTTCTTGGTCGGCACCGGTAAAGTTGAATTTCGACAGATAGGCGCGGGCGTTTATATCCTTGCCTCCCATACGGAAAGTCTCTGTGCCCTGCGATATCACTTCATATACCGTTTTTTCAGGCAGCAGGTCGTGATGGGTCTGGTCGACGTATGCGATTTTTACTGTCTCGCCGACATCGAATGTGCCGTTATCGGGCTTTTCCAGTCCCATGATGAGGCGGAACAGTGTGGTCTTTCCGGCACCGTTAGGTCCGATTACCCCGACTATGCCGTTTGGCGGCAGCGAGAAGTCGAGGTCCTTGAAGAGCTGTTTTTTGCCGAATGCTTTTGCGAGTCCCGTAGCCTCGATGACCTTGTTGCCGAGACGCGGGCCGTTGGGGATAAATATCTCAAGACGTTCCTCGCGCGCTTTCTGGTCTTCGTTGAGAAGCTTGTCGTAAGAGTTAAGACGCGCTTTCCCTTTTGCCTGACGTGCCTTGGGGGCCATGCGCACCCATTCCAGCTCTCGTTCAAGCGTCTTTCTGCGCTTGCTTGCCTGCTTCTCTTCCTGTGCCATGCGCTTTGTCTTCTGCTCAAGCCACGACGAGTAGTTGCCTTTCCAGGGTATACCCTCGCCACGGTCGAGTTCAAGGATCCATCCAGCCACATGGTCGAGGAAGTAGCGGTCGTGGGTGATGGCGATTACTGTTCCGGGATATTGCTGAAGGTGTTGTTCAAGCCAGTCGATAGACTCGGCGTCAAGGTGGTTGGTCGGCTCGTCGAGAAGTAGCACGTCGGGTTGCTGGAGCAGCAGACGGCACAGTGCCACACGGCGGCGTTCGCCTCCCGATAGGGTTGAAATCACCTGGTCGTCGGGCGGACACTGCAACGCGTCCATGGCGCGCTCGAGCTTGCTGTCGATGTTCCACGCGTCGGCGGCGTCGAGCTTATCCTGTAGTTCTGCCTGACGTGCAATCAGCGCATCCATCTTGTCGGGATCATCAAGCACATCGGGGTCGCCAAATGCCTCGTTGACCTTGTCAAACTCGGCAAGGAGGTTCATTATCGGCTGCACACCTTCGCGCACGACCTCAATTACCGTCTTGTCGGGGTCAAGCTTGGGTTCCTGTTCGAGATAGCCGACCGAATAACCGGGTGAGAATACTACCTCGCCCTGATATTGCTTGTCAATACCGGCTATGATTTTAAGGAGCGATGACTTACCGGAGCCGTTAAGACCGATAATGCCTATTTTAGCTCCATAGAAGAATGAAAGATAGATGTCTTTCAACACCTGCTTCTGGGGAGGATAGATTTTGCTTACCCCCACCATCGAGAATATTATTTTCTTGTCGTCAGCCATAAATATTGGTTATTTCTTTTTAGGGGCGTAGCGTACCGGGTAGTCGACACGCTTCTTGCCCGTGATTATATTGTTGAGCTTGCCGCGTATAAGCTGGCGGCGGATGGGCGATATGTGGTCGATGTAGAGTTTCGCCTCAAGGTGGTCACACTCGTGCTGCACTATACGGGCAAGAAATCCGGTGATTTCTTCCTCATGTGGCTCGAAGTTCTCATCCACCCAATTAAGACGTATGTGCTCGACGCGGGGTACAGCCTCGCTAAGGTCGGGCAGGCTGAGGCAACCCTCGTCGCGTACTACGGTGTCGCCGTCAAGCACTTCCACCACAGGATTTATCAGGGTGAATTTCTTCCCTTCACATTCCGGAAAGTGTTCGGTTACAGGCGACGCGTCAATCACCACGATGCGGTCGTTTCTGCCTATCTGGGGGGCGGCAAGCCCTACGCCTTCGGAATAATACATGGTCTCCCACATGTCGGATATGAGTGTCTTCAAATCGGGATAATCCGGCGTGATTTCCTTCGACTCTCGGCGAAGCACGGGATGTCCGTAAAGATATATAGGTAATTTCATCGGTTATATGATTTACTTTGTATATAGTCGTTAAGTATGATGGTCGCCGCCATTTCATCGACGATAGCCTTGTCCTGACGGCGGCTTTTGCGCATTCCGCCGTCAATCATCGCCTGATGGGCGATTGCCGAGGTGAAGCGCTCGTCAAAAAATTCGATGGCTATTTCCTCGGGAAGCGCGGCGCGCAGTTTGCGTATGCCCGGCTCGATATATCTCATTGATTCCGAGGGCGCGCCCTGCATTGTGGTAGGCTTCCCGACGATTATCATGTCGACCGGTTCACGCTTCACGTATGCCGTGACATACTCGGTCAGCTTATGGGTGGGCACTGTGTCCAGCCCGGTCGCCACGATACGTAATGTATCGGTCACGGCGATGCCGCAACGCTTCCTCCCGTAATCGATTGACATAAGTCTTCCCATACTACAAAGTTACACAATCTCCGTTTCTTGTGCAAATATCATTTGCGGCGTGTGTTTTAAATAACATGAGTTTTTATCTATGAATTATATGATTTTCCCTAACTTTGCACCGTAATGAGTCCCTATAATACTCAACCTAAATGACACATCGTTATTTTAACAAGGTCCGGTTGCTTATAATTTTGCTGTTCTGTAACATAAGCTTGATTTCTGCTGCGCATGACAGCCCCGTCATGGGAAATGGCCTTGACACGTTGGCAGCCGGATCCTATCGTCACCTTGTGACATGCCCCTTGGCGCCTGACAGCGCCGATGTGGCTCTTCACGGGAAAAAAGCTTTTTGGCGAGCAGGGGCAGAGACTGTCGGATTCAATATCGGGCTTTGGGCATTTGACCGCTATGTGCTGAAAGGTCACTATGCCTATATCTCTTGGAATACCATAAAAGAGAATTTCCGGCATGGCTTTGAATGGGATGACGACCACCTCCATACCAATATGTTTGATCATCCTTATAACGGCTCTATTTTCTTCAATGCCGGTCGTAGCAACGGCTTCAATTTCTGGCAGTCGGAACTATTTGCCATAGGGGGCAGCGCTATGTGGGAGATGTTTATGGAGCGGGAATACCCTTCCACTAATGACATCATAGCCACTCCCATTGGCGGTGCGGCTTTAGGTGAGGTGTTTTATCGTACCTCCGACCTTATTCTCGATGACCGTGCAACTGGTGGTGAACGCTTTGGGCGTGAACTTGCAGCTTTCCTTGTCGATCCTATGAAAGGAATAAACCGTATCATCACCGGCGCTGCATGGAAAAAACGCGTCACTTCGGGACGACGTTTCGGCATACCGCCTGTAAGCGTGGAGGTGTCGTTGGGTGCGCGCATGCTTACATTGTGGGAAAACGATGAGGGGTCGCGTGCCGGGGTGGCGGCGGAAATTGACATTGAATATGGTGACAGATTTGCGGGTGTAACCAAAACGCCATACGATTATTTTACTTTTCTTCTTGAACTGCAGGGTATAAAGTCGCAACCTCTGCTTAGCCGTGTCGAGATTACCGGGCGGCTCTTGTCGAAAGAAATTGTTGAGCGTAAGAATCTCAATGTAAATATCGGTCTTTATCAACATTTCGATTATTTTGATTCCGATACCATACGTCCTGAGAGGAAGCCTGTCTTTTTCCCTTGTTCAGTGCCTTATAAATTGGGTACTCCGGCTTCGATAGGCGGTGGGGCTATGTTCCGTTTTTCGCCTCTTTCTACGATGTATATTGACGGGTATGTGCATGTCAATGGTGTTGTCCTTGCCGGAATTTTGACTGATTTTTACCGTGACTATCATCGTAATTATAACTGGGGTTCGGGGTTTTCGGTCAAGGCGGGTATGGACTGGTCGCTTGTAAACGGCAGATTGTATGTGCGTCTCGCCAATCAATTTTACCGGATATATACCTGGAACGGCTATGACCCGAATTTTGACTGGTCGCTGACCCCGGAAGGGAAGCCCGTCAATATACAGGGCGACAATTCAACTTCGTCATTTAATCATTTTGAGGCATCGGTAAACTGCCGGATATGGAAACGCCTTTATCTTACCGGGGGTATAGACGTGTACTCGCGAAGTACGACGTATAACATGAATGTCGCTCTTGGAAATGCTTCTACGAGCAATCCTATTATAAACAGTAAACAGCTCGGCTTTCATCTGATGCTTACTTACCATATATAATAAATCTGCTAATTTGTGAAATGATTGTGATATAGCAGATTGACATATTTTAACGGAAAAACAGAGCGGAATATTTGGAAACATAAAATAAAGTGCATAACTTTGCACTCACAAAAATGACATCGCGGGATGGAGCAGTGGTAGCTCGTTGGGCTCATAACCCAAAGGTCGCAGGTTCGAGTCCTGCTCCCGCCACAAAAGAAAAATTCAAGATCCTCACAACCATTCAGTTGTGGGGATTTTCCAATTTAATATTGGACAAATTAGTCCTTTCCGTTTCCTTTTCGGAGAAGAATTTGTAATAATTAAAAAATGTAGCATTGCTAATCCTGATTTTATAAATCGTTTTAAAATAGATCTCTATGATTGATTTTTTCAGAATTTATCTGCCATATGGCTTGGATAGGAATGATGAGGGCGATTGGGCTGTGTTCAATCGTGACTATGCGCCTCTTGGTCAAGACCGATTTCAGACTCTTGCACCCAAGTTGGATTACAAGAAATATGATAAACTCAACGAAAAGCTAATGCTTAAGTTGGCTTCGGAAGGTGGCGAGGTAAGGCGTGATGCTGATGGAAGGGTCAACCGTGTTTATCTATATTCCGATAAAACAAATCCTAGAGAGATTAAAGTAAACAAAGAACTTTGGGAGATTTATCAGTCGAAGTTGATGTTATTGAGTGGATTAAACCTGCTATATTAGTCGATAATTAGGACAAATTTGGGGACAAATGATATATTAACCATATATAGTGTGCTTTAAACCATAAGCTTAATTCGCTCTTATAATATGCTCTTGCTCCCGGCATAAAGAAGCACCTATAGCAAAATAGGAAATTAGCTGTTGTAGTGCGGGCTTGCATCCACAAGTCCCTACATTAGCATATATATATTAGTTTGATAATCAGTGAAGCTGATTAAGCAGTAGTAGCGCTAATGTAAGCTCATGCCACTAAATTTAAGGATTTTGCCCGGAATGGGCAAGATGTCGTTAACCGCGGGTAGCCCCGCATGGGGCACCCGTGGCACACAAGCCTTACCAAACTATACAACCCTGAAACGGGTTGCATAAATACGTGCTAATCAAGTAGCTATGCAACCCACTTCGGGGTTGAGATACAGGGAGAGGGGCTCTTGAGCCACGGGTATGCCTTCGGCATTACCCGCGGTAAACGAGATGAATCCCCTTGCGGGGATTTACGATTCTTGCGCCTTAAGTTAGTGACGTTGAATGTAAATCCGCCCGCGTCACGACATAAAGACTATTTTACAGCGCCCTCTCTTTTATTATTAATTCAACTTTCGCTTGCGAAAGTTGATGGTTAAAAGGTTAAAAGCTTGCCGATGCAAGCAGGTGATTGGGTTATAAGGTTATAGGGTTAAACCTAAACCCATAAACCATAAACTCTTAAACCTCTACCCCTAATCTTTTAACCCTTAAGTGAGCTTGCGAAACTTAAATTATTAACATCAATGTGCAAACATAATCAATAGGCTATTGTTGTTAGGGTAGAATATTTAAAATAAGATGATTATGATTAAGCGATTATTTATTGCCCTGATTGCGGTTGCTGGCATTTCTACCGCAGCAATAGCTCGTGATACTTATGCTCATGATGCATCAGTGCTGCCGCAGGCGGCGCAGGTGACTTTGGCAAAAAATTTCAAGGCAGAGGTTAGCGTGGTCAAGATTGAGAAGGGTTTTGGGCGTGTGTCGGAATACGAAGTCGTGTTGAGCGACGGTACAGAAATCACATTTGACCGTGACGGCAACTGGGATAATATTGAGGTGGGAAAGACGATGAAAATTCCGTCGGCGTTTATTCCTGCCGCAATCGCCAAATATGTCAAGACCAACATGTCCCGTGAAAATATTGTCGGTATTGACAAGGAGCGTTCCGGCTATGATGTCGAGTTGTCCAACGGAGTGGATATGAAATTTAATAAAAATGGTCAGTTTGTCCGTTACGACGATTGATAAAAAACTAAATTGATATGAAAAAGATATTTGGCTTTTTGCCGTTACTCCTTATTTCAGTGATGTGTATCGCTGTCACTGCATGTAGCGATGACGATGATGATGCTGTTATCGGTAAAAATGAATTGCCGGCTGCTGCGACATCTTTTGTGTCAACTTATTTCCCGTCGCAGGAAATAAATGTATCGCAAAAGGATAACGACGGATATGAAGTGATGCTGTCCGATGGCACTATGATTGATTTTAATCTGTCGGGAGAGTGGGTTGATGTGGATGCTCCTGTCGGCAAAACGATTCCTTCCGGCTTCTATCCTGCCGCGATTGACTCTTATATTGCCGCCAATATGAACGGCACGGGTATAAATGAGATTTCAAAAGAGCCGGTAGGTTATGATGTGGAACTTGTCAGCGGCGTTGAGCTGATTTTCGACACTGATGGCGGATTCATAGGCTACGACAGGGATTAAGACGCATTTTCCATGTAAGGCATATCGCCCGGTTGACTGTTTTCAGCCGGGCGTTGTTTTATGTGGGCATTCCCGATATTTCAGTAAATTTTGTTTCTTTCTGCGGTCAGGTATTTTAAATTCCACTTTTTTCGCTATCTTTGTGGGATAACATTTACATTCAGTTAACCTAAATAATATTTGATAAAGATGAAACCATACGTGGTAGGTATCGATATAGGCGGTACCAATACAGTGTTCGGGATAGTTGACGCGAGAGGCAATGTTATCGGCAGCAATTCGATAAAGACCGGAAAGCATGCTGATGTCAACGACTATATAGCTGAACTTAAAGATGCGCTTAATGCCTTGATTGAGGCTCATGACGCCACCGACAAGATTGCAGGTATAGGTGTAGGCGCGCCTAACGCAAACTATTTTTCAGGTATGATTGAGGATGCCCCCAATCTTCCCTGGAAAGGAAAGATTCCATTTGCAAGTCTGTTGCATGAGGCATTCGGTGTGCCTGTGGCAATAACCAATGATGCCAATGCCGCCGCTATCGGAGAGATGACCTACGGCGTGGCACGTGGCATGAAAGATTTCATCATGATAACCCTGGGCACCGGTGTCGGCAGCGGTATAGTGGTAAACGGTCAGCTTGTATATGGACATGACGGATTTGCCGGTGAGCTTGGTCATGTGATTGTGAAGCCTTCCAACGGCAGAATGTGTGGCTGCGGCAGAACCGGATGTCTTGAGGCATACTGCTCCGCTACAGGCGTGGCACGTACCGCCCGCGAGTTCCTTGAAATCCGTACCGAGCCGTCAAAGCTCCGCAATCTTCCCGTAGAGGAAATCACTTCCAAGGATGTATATGATGCAGCAATGGCAGGTGACAAGCTTGCCAAGGACGTATTTGAATATACCGGCGACATAATGGGTCGTGCATTTGCCAATTTCATCGCCTTCTCAAGCCCCGAGGCAATCGTGCTTTTCGGCGGACTGTCGCGCTCAGGCGATCTTTTGATGAAGCCCATCAAGGAGTCGCTTGACCGCAATATCCTTAATATCTTCAAGGGAAAGACCAAACTTCTGCTTTCAGAACTGAAGGAAAGCGATGCTGCCGTGCTTGGTGCGAGTGCGCTTGGATGGGAAGCCCGTCAGACACCGCCACCGGCTTCTACTCAACCTGTTCTTTGATGAATTAAGATAAAAGATATCATATCAGGAGGCGGGGCGTTTCACCCCGTCTCTTTCTTATTTTGGGTTACTATGGAAAATAATGATAAGGACCGGCGTTTTCTGCCGGATACCCGTGTGTTATCGCGGTTTGATGACTGGTATTCGCGCACCAAGCTATTTGACAAGATAAGCCGTGTGGCGAAAAAGGCGGGAGTAAAGGGCGTGTATGCGGCGTTGTTGCTATATTATGCGCTTGCCGATGGCAACGTGCCGTTGCGTGACAAGGTGATAGTAGTAGGTGCGCTCGGCTATTTTATATGTCCTACCGATTTTATCCCCGACATTCTTGGTCCGTTGGGCTACACCGACGATATCAGCGCTCTCATGTGGGCGCTTTCGCGGATATGGCATAATATAACTCCGGCTGTACATGAAAAGTCACGTGCCAGGCTTAGGCAGTGGTTTCCTGGAGTTGAAGAGTCTGATCTGACTCTGTTTTAAACAATTTCTTGGAGTGTTAAAGTGTTAAATTAGAGCGTTCATAGCCGGTCATTTTCTCCCGGAGAGGACTGTGAATCGCGGCTACGTAGATAAAACGCTATATTTCATCGACTTATACAAATAATAATGGGATGTCTCACGACATCCCATTACGTTTAAACCTTTATCTTAATCTAATACTATGAAAAACACACTCACAAATGTAGGCATTTTTTCTTGAATGGAACAAATATTTCTGATTACTTTAACATCTTTTTGATAAAAATCAGTCGTAAATATGTTATTAAATCCCAATTATTAACATTTGTAAACGATTTATTGTTGTTTATACAATAAGGTCTGGTCAATATTGGCTCATTGACCATGATTGATTATCTTTGTAAACCGGCTTTCGCAAATGCGGTTTCCGGAAATTATGGAGATATGAGGCGACATACTTAATACTTCATACTTAATATTTACATACTCCGATTTATGAAACAGTCAATAATTCTTGAAAATATTTCAGCGCGTCTCGGCATCTCGCAGCTGAATCCCATGCAGCAGGAAATGATGGCGACGCAGGCACATGACATAGTGCTGCTTTCGCCGACCGGTTCCGGCAAGACACTTGCGTTCACGATTTTTCATCGACTTATACAAATAATAATGGGATGTCTCACGACATCCCATTACGTTTAAACCTTTATCTTAATCTAATACTATGAAAAACACACTCACAAATGTAGGCATTTTTTCTTGAATGGAACAAATATTTCTGATTACTTTAACATCTTTTTGATAAAAATCAGTCGTAAATATGTTATTAAATCCCAATTATTAACATTTGTAAACGATTTATTGTTGTTTATACAATAAGGTCTGGTCAATATTGGCTCATTGACCATGATTGATTATCTTTGTAAACCGGCTTTCGCAAATGCGGTTTCCGGAAATTATGGAGATATGAGGCGACATACTTAATACTTCATACTTAATATTTACATACTCCGATTTATGAAACAGTCAATAATTCTTGAAAATATTTCAGCGCGTCTCGGCATCTCGCAGCTGAATCCCATGCAGCAGGAAATGATGGCGACGCAGGCACATGACATAGTGCTGCTTTCGCCGACCGGTTCCGGCAAGACACTTGCGTTCACGATT
>QAMW01000040.1:25495-88560 GCA_003150235.1 Bacteroidales bacterium | reverse complement strand
GGTTACGGCTCGGAGGAGAACTACGGGTACATGTTCAGCAACGGCATGACCCCGTATGTCAAATACAACATGTTCCATGTCGAGCAGCGGCGCGGCTACCGAAACGACCCTTTCAGGGTGTCAAACCTTTTCTACAATCCTGACGAGGACTTCTATGTCTGCCCGATGGGACAGAAAATGAAATTTATCCGTCAGGAAAAGCGCCATACCGCAAGCGGCTACCAGCAGACGGTCAGCGTTTACAGAGCCAGCCGGTGCGAAGGTTGCCCGTTAAGGGGGCAATGTCATAAATCCAGACGCGACCGGCAGATAGAAGTGAACCACACACTTGACGACTATAAGGCCAGGGCAAGAGAACTTCTTACAAGCGAACAAGGACTCAAGCACAGGAGCAAACGCCCGATCGAACCGGAGGCAGTGTTCGGACAGATAAAGGAATGCGGCAGGTTCAGACGACTCAGGCTAAAGGGGCTTACCGGAGCGAAAATCGACTTCGGTCTGAAAGCGCTTTCTCATAATCTGAGGAAACTGGCCCAGGCATGGGCAAAATCCTCATTTTTTGACAAATTTTTGCCTTCAAGAACAGCGAAACAGCTTTATCCGAACCCTCATTTAAAATTTTACCCAAAACTTATATCAATAGGGGCAAATGCAGCCTAAATCTTCTGATTTTGGGTATAAAAATAGAGACTGCCTAACTTTGGTTGTTAGACAGTCTCTTTCTTATTTTACAATCACGTGAAAATCGGCGGCACGAAACAAAATTAACTTGATGTTTGTTTTGATGGCATAAGTGACATCAAAATATTCATTTACACATTATGAAAATCGGGTTCTTTGTTCCATGCTATATTGATGCGATTTACCCGCAGGCGGCGATATCCACCTACGGACTTCTGAAAAAGCTCGGGCTCGACGTAGAGTTTATCGAGCGTGGCACCTGCTGTGGACTACCTGAACTTGACATGGGATATATCAAACATTCATGCACGCTTGAAAAAGGGGTTGCTCCGTTTGTCGCTGACAAAGGCTATGATTACGTTGTCGTACCTTCAGGGATATGTACCGATCAGTTCAGATACCATTTCAACGAAGTTGAACAGACTCCGGAAGTCAAACATTTCCGGGCTACAGTCTATGACCCGGTAGAGTTTCTACACGACATTCTGAAAATTACCGAGCTTCCCGGACATCCGTCATTTCCTGCCCGCGTGGCATTGCATAACGGGTGCCACTCTCTGCGTTTTCTGCATGAGGCACGACCGACCGAACTGATGATGAAGCCATTTGACAAATGCGCCGATTTACTGCGGCTTGTCGACGGGCTTGAAGTAGGCTATGCCACACGCCGCGATGAATGTTGCGGTTTCGGAGGCATCTTCGCCATCTGGGATGCCTCATGCTCGGGTCAACAGGGACGCGATAAAGTGAGCGATTATGCACGTAACGGATTCCGGTATGTCACGTCACAAGATATGTCATGCCTTATTCATCAGCAGACAATAGCACGGAAAATCGGGCTTGATCTTAAAATGTTCTATTTTACTGAGATTTTAAACGGAGACGCGAAGCCATGAAACAAGTCAATCAGGTTAAGCTCGGAGCCGAGTTTATAAAAAAACGTGCTCACCGCGAAATGCACGACCGTTGCCTCTGGGAGGCAAGAATGAGAAGAGACAGGGTGGCATCAGCCATTCCTGAATGGGAAGAAATGCGTGAACTTGCCTCACAGATAAAGCTTCACACGCTGTCCAATCTCGACTACTATCTTGAACAATTCACCAAGAACGCGGAAGCTCATGGCATACATATCCATTGGGCACGTAACGCGGAAGAACATAACGAGATAATACTGGAGATTTTCCGTAAACATAATGTGAAAACAGTCACCAAAGGCAAATCGATGACCATGGACGAGTGCAACATGCGCGAATTTATGGCACAACATGGAATCGACATCTATGAAGCCGATCTCGGTGAACGTATCCAGCAGCTTGATAACCAACGGCCGTCACATATCGTGATGCCCGCCATACATAAACTACGCAGCGATGTCGCGGCACTATTTGCTCGCACCCTCGGGTCTGACGAAGACATAGATGACCCCCACTATCTCAACAGTGTGATGCGCGCCGACATGCGCAAGCATTATATTGAAGCCGATGCAGGCATGTCAGGCGTCAATTTCGGAATCGCGGAGACAGGCGGCATAGTAGTATGTACTAACGAGGGCAATGCCGATATCAGTGCCAACGTACCTCCACTGTATGTCGCCACAATGGGACTTGAAAAAGTCATTCCACGCCAGAGCGACCTGCCGCTATTCATCCGGTTGCTCTCCCGCAGTGCTCTCGGACTTGACATGACGCAATACACCTCCCATTACCACGGTCCGCGTGAAGGACAGGAGATGCACCTGGTTATCCTTGACAATGGCAGAAGCGAACGCCTTATATCGCCTGACTATTGGGAAGTGCTCAAATGTATGAGATGCGGGGCATGCATGAACACATGCCCGGTATTCCGGCGCACTTCGGGCATAAGCTACGATGCTCCCTACATGGGTCCAATCGGGCTTGCACTTGAACCCAGCTACGACCTTTACCGATATGCGCGTCTTCCTTATTCATGTACACACTGCGGGTCATGTGGCAACGTATGTCCGGTCAAAGTTCCCATACCTCGTCTCATATTTTACTGGAGAGAAGAAGTAGTCAACCATGGTTACGGTCAATTCACTCACAATGTTGAGGAAGCACTTGCTGTACCCCTGTTGAAAAACAGCACAAATCTTGCCATGGCTGAAAAAGCCGGATTGTGGGCACTGCGCCACATTCCTGAAAAAATTCTCGACTCATCTCTTAACCCATGGGCAAAAGAACATGCCAATCCCATACCTCCCGATGAAACTTTCCGACAATATTATAAACGGAATCTCAAACCGGGAAAAGAGAATGAAGGGAAACAATCGCCTGAGCATTAATTTTATAAAGCCGACACATGAATCAAGAAGATATAAAAAACGAAATACTCTCCCGTATCAGGTCGGGAAAACCGACAAACCGACCGCTCCCGGAAATACCGTTATATAGTTATCCGGGAAATCCTTTGGAAAACTTTATTGGCAAGTTGTTGTCATTTGACGGCAGGGCAATCAAATTCAAGTCACGCCATGATGCCGTGGCATGGCTCGAGACACAGCCCGAGATGAATCGTGACAAAGAGATAATTTATTCCTCCGCTGCAGGAGTAGACGGAAATATCTCAGAAGATGAGCTTACCGACCTTCATAACGCCCATAAAATAGACACTTGCGTTACCGAAAGCAGCATGGGCGTGGGAGAAATGGGTTCCGTATGGGTAACCGACAGGAGTCTACATCATGCAGCCTGCGCACTTATGTCGCGGCGGCTGTTCATATTTCTTGACAGCAACTGCATCAAAAGCGGATTACACGAGGCATACGCCGGGCTGAATCTCGCCGAACACCAATATGGTTCATTTTTTACCGGACCCTCAGCGACTGCCGACATAGAAGCCGTACATATAACCGGAGCCCAGGGACCTCTTGCCCTGACAGTGATGATATATAACTGTGATGACGCTCCCGGCACCTCGGAGTTACTGGTCAATCCCGATGCCGACAGTTCTGTATGGCAACAGTAACCTGCGCATAATGCAAGTGTACAAAACACTTTTATTTGGTAGATTATCTTTTTTGTGGTAACTTTGACAAGTTAGCAAAACAGATGCCTATATGCTTACATACAATACACAACTAAAGAAACTGATATTGCCTGAATACGGCAGAAACATACAGCAAATGGTGGATTACTGTGTATCAATCCCTGACCGGGAAGAACGAACAGTATGCGCCTACTCGATTATCGCTTCAATGGGCAATCTTTTCCCGCAGTTGCGCGACACCGAGGATTTCAAGTACAAGCTTTGGGATCATCTCGCAATAATGTCAGATTTCAAACTCGACATCGATTACCCCTATGAGATTATAAAACCGGAAAATCTCGGCACACGTCCCGAACCGTTAAATTATGAGCTCGCGCCAATCAAACTGCGCCACTACGGCAAATACATCGAGCTGATGATAGCCAAGGCGGCAGCCATGGAAGAAGGTGAAGAGCGCGACGCGCTTGTGCTCCTGATTGCCAACCACATGAAGAAGCTCATGCTCGCGGTCAACCCCGACGGTGTTGACGATGCAAAAGTATTTAAAGATCTTGCCGCTTACAGTCACGGACTGATACGGCTTGATCCTGCGAGCTGCCGCCTACATGAGTTTAAGGCGGCACCGGCACCGCAACCTGCAGGTAAGAAGAAAAAGAAAAAATAAGACATCACCATCAACTGATTCCGGCATGAGTACATTTATCGTAGAAGGCGGTCACACCCTTCATGGAGAAATCACTCCTCAAGGGGCAAAAAACGAGGCTCTTGAAGTGATATGCGCAGTGCTTCTTACTCCGGAGCGTGTCGTAATCGAAAATATACCCGACATTCTCGACATAAACAACCTGATATCGATGCTCACTGACATGGGGGTAAAGATTGAGCGTCTCGCCCCACATTCCTACGCATTTCAGGCTGACGCGGTAAACATAGACTATTTGTCAACGCAGGATTACATAAAAAAAGCCGCATCGCTACGCGGATCCGTGATGTTTGTAGGACCGCTTGTGGCACGTTTCGGAAAAGCGGTATTACCTAAGCCCGGAGGCGATAAAATAGGGCGCCGACGTCTTGACACACATTTCATAGGCATAAACAAGCTTGGAGCAGAGTTCAACTACAATACCGAGACTCACGCCTACGAAATCCATACCGATGGACTCAGAGGCACCTACATGCTGCTCGATGAAGCGTCAGTGACCGGAACGGCAAACATAATCATGGCATCGGTGCTTGCCGAAGGCGAGACCACTATATATAACGCCGCGTGTGAACCCTATATCCAGCAACTCTGCAAGATGCTCAATTCCATGGGCGCACGGATAGAAGGAATCGGGTCAAACCTTCTGCATATAACCGGAGTTAAATCACTTCACGGAACCACCCACACGGTGCTTCCCGATATGATTGAGGTAGGCAGTTTCATAGGTATGGCGGCAATGACCGGAAGTGAGCTCACATTAAAAAATGTAGGCTATGATGATCTTGGAATCATGCCCGACAGCTTCAAACGCCTCGGAATAGAACTTCTGCGTAGCAATGACGACATAATCATACCCCAACGTGACGGATATGAAATCGAGACATTTATCGACGGATCTATAATGACTTTTGCCGATGCCCCCTGGCCCGGACTCTCGCCCGACCTGCTGAGCGTGTTTCTCGTGGTGGCTACGCAGGCAAAAGGAAGTGTGCTCATACATCAGAAAATGTTTGAAAGCCGCCTCTTTTTCGTGGATAAGCTTATCGATATGGGAGCGCAGATTATATTATGTGACCCCCATCGCGCCGCCGTAATAGGCTCCGGCAGACTTCACGCGCTGCGAGCCACGACAATGGTGTCGCCTGATATCCGCGCCGGAATAGCGATGCTCATCGCCGCCATGAGTGCCAAAGGCACCAGCAGCATCCATAACATTGACCAGATTGACCGCGGATATGAAGATATCGACAAGCGTCTTAACGCTATCGGTGCCCATATCATGCGTGTATCACAATAATCCAACTACTGATGATTGAAGAAAAAGAGCTTGTAGAAATAGGCAAAATCGGCAAGCCTCACGGCATACATGGGGAAATAAACGTGTATCTTGACGAAGATGTCATCGCCGACCGTCTTGAAAAACTGGTTATGAATATCGACGGCATTTTCGTACCGTTTTTTATTGAATCCATACGCCCGAAGCGCGTTGACACCGTAATCATGGCTCTTGACGGCATCGACAATGAACAAAAAGCCGCAGAGCTTACCAATCATGAAGTATATGCACTTATATCCGACGATGTGAAAGAACAACCCGATGAAGACGGCATGTATGCCTCCGACCTTATCGGATACACGATTGTTCATGTCAACGGTCAACCCATAGGCGAAATAACCGGAGTAGAAGACAGCACCGAAAATGCCTTGTTCCTTGTAAAGGCACAAAATGAATCGACAGTCTACATTCCGATTGCCGATGACCTTATCGATGAAATAGACCCGGACAGAAAGATAGTGGTGATGACAATTCCGGAAGGATTACTTGACCTGTGATTATACCCTCTCTTTTACGGAATAGCGTGGTCGGCGCTTCACCTCACTGAATATCTTGCCGATATAAAGCCCTACGACTCCTACCGACAATAGGATGACGCCTCCAACAAACCATATCGAGATAATCAGCGACGACCATCCGCTCACGGCAGAATCTGTGACAATAGAATAAAGCACGTATATGCCTATCGCCACGCTTATAATCATGAATATCACTCCGACAGAAAGAATACCGTAGATAGGCTGCACCGAGAACGATGTAATGCCGTCCAAGGCGAGAGAAAACATTTTCTTAAACGTGTATTTGGATTTTCCACCCTGACGCTCGCTTATAGTATCATTGACTGTAGTTGATGGATAACCGATTAACGGTATTATTCCACGCAGATAAAGATTGCGTTCATCAAACCGCGCCAGCTCATCAAGCACACGTTTGCTCAACAACCGGAAATCAGCATGATTATATATCGCCTCTACCCCCATCTTGCGCTGTAACTTGTAGAAAGCCATTGCTGTAAGACGCTTCATCCGGGAATCCCCGTCGCGTGACACCTTGACCCCGTAGACTACGTCATAACCGTTTTCGTAGGAGTCAACCATGTTTTCGATAACGTCAATATCATCCTGAAGATCGGCATCAATGGTAATAACAGCATCACAATCATCCCTTACTGTCATCATTCCCGCCAGTATGGCGGTCTGATGTCCTGAATTGTGCGCGAGGTCTATGCCATGGAAACGGCTATCGTTTTGATTGAGTTTCTTTATTATTTCCCAAGTATGATCCTTGCTGCCGTCATTTACGAAAAGCACAAAACTGTCCGGCGAGATTTTACCCGTCTTTATAAGCCGGTCAAATAAAAGAGTAAGACGCGCCGCCGAGTTGGTCAATACCTCTTCTTCATTATAACAGGGCGACACCAATGCCAATTTTACCATAACACTCTCTATTTCTTCAATTCCTTCATTTTTATTGCGGCAAACTCCGCGTAAGTGATAAACGACGCCCCTTCTTTCTTGAACATCTTTATCAGCCGGTCGAGACGCTGCACCATTTTCTCTCCGGAATTATGCTTTATTATATAAGGCATCTTGAATTCAGGATGTGCCGACAGCGGAAAGAACTCCCATGGATGAAAATAGGTGACAAAAAAGCCGTCGTGACGCCATACCCTGCGGGATAGCGAGCGATAAACGCCTCCGGGAAGATTATGATAGGCAAGCCAGAACAGAGGGAAACGCGTCAATGGAGTGACAGAAGCGGGAATCTGGAGAAGGGTCACCGGTCATAAATGGAGTACGGGGTTCCGACAAGTGCATATAGCGTCCGGGAATAAATGCCGGATTAAGAGACGAGTTATAGATATAGCCACACCGTTCAAGCTCGTCATCTGACACCGGAAACATACGTGGCTGACGGTAACCTTTCACCTTCACCCCTGTCTGCCGCTCGATTATTTCCTTGGACCGGGACACATCCGACGGTTCCGGATGCCAGTGGTCACATCCATGAGCTGCCACCTCATGTCCTTCATCAATTATGCGACGTAAGACTTCCGGAGCATGTTCCACGAAATTTGCCGTACAGAAAAAAGTCGCTTTCACACCATTTTCCTCCAGGCAATCCAAAATACGGTTTGTCCCAAAAACTGACACCTTCATGCCGTCGTCCAACGAAAAATCAATGCCATGCTCACGCGGTACATCAAATTCCTCCGTGTCGAAGCTTAACAAGACCATATAGCTATATATTATATTCAGTACAAAGGTAGAGGAAACCTTCGACATTCGGAAATATATTTATAACTTTGCACAACTTTATTTACAATTTGCAACTATGATGAGCCAAGCAGCTTATAAAAAGACATTCTGGATATTGTTAGCCATCTGTGCCCTTACTCTCCTCCCCTTTATCGGACTATCAGACTTTCACACCAAAGGAGAACCACGAGAAGCAGTGGTGGCATATTCCATGATTGAGCAGAATGACTGGATATTACCTCGTAATAACGGAGGTGAAATACCATATAAACCGCCATTTTTCCATTGGTGTATCGCAGCTGTCTCCATGCTGCTTAACGGAGGAGAAGTCAATGAGGCGATGTCTCGTCTGCCGTCGGCAATATCCTTGATTGCCACCATCATGGGATGTTTCGTTTTCTATGCCCGACATGTAATGCTAAGACTTGCCATAGTAACCGCACTAATCGCGTTTACAACCTTTGAGCTTCACCGGGCGGGCGAAAACTGCCGGGTAGACATGGTGTTGACCGCATTGACTGTGCTTGCGCTATTCTGTTTCTACCGATGGTATGACAGAGGGTTACACGGCATACCATGGATAGCGATATTGCTGATGAGCTGTGCCACCCTCACCAAAGGACCTGTAGGCTCGATTATACCATGTCTTGTAACAGGAGTATTCTTGATTATCAAGAGAGTTAAGCTATGGACCGTTGTATGGAAACTGAGTTTATGCGGCATCCTGTCATTGATTTTACCTGTGGCATGGTATATCGCGGCATATAACCACGGTGGAAAAGAATTTTTTGACCTTGTACTTGAAGAAAACCTGGGAAGAATGACCAACACCATGAGTTACGATTCATGTGTAAATCCCTGGTATTTCAATCTGGTGACAATGGTAGGAGGATTCACCCCTTGGACTCTGTTTGCAGTGATATCACTTTTCTCACTCCATTATCACCGTTTCAGCATATCGCGAAATATGTTCAGCACCATCGGAGGGTCGATAAAGCGCATGTCATCAGTCGATATGTTCTCGTTGACAGCGATTGTGGTCATATTCCTCTTCTATTGCTTTCCTCAAAGCAAACGCAGTGTATATCTTATGCCCATATATCCGTTTATAGCATATTTCCTTGCCAAGTACTCCTTCTATCTTGTCAGAAACGGGGCAAAAGCTGTAAAAATCTATGGAGGAATACTCGCCACTGTGTGTATCCTACTCCCGATTGTGCTTATAACCCTTAAATTAAATCTTATCCCCGATTCAATCTTTGAAGGGCGACACGCCGCTTTTAATATCGCAGTACTTCACGCCCTTGGCGAGATATCCGGAATATGGAAATGGATTCTTATAGCCATAACAACCTTTACAGGAATCGGCTGGTGGATATACTCGCGTAAAAAAGATAACAGGAATCCCATATATGGAATATTAGTTGTCACACTCGCACTCTATCTCTCGCTTGATGGAGTATATCAACCGACAGTATTAAATATCAAGTCAAAAAAGACACTTACCGAGGAAATAGACCGTATAGCACCAGAGAGCAAAGGCAAATTATATGAGTTTATATCGGAAGGAGTATTCAGCGCGGGAGACCCCATCCATTTCTTTGAAATAAATTTCTATCTGGGAAACAGAATCGGCAATTTCTACAAGACACGCCCTGACGAGGGGTTCTTATTAGTGTTTGATTATGATGCCTTACAATATTTTCCGGAATTTGCAAAAGAGGGGTATAAATTTGAACCGGTTTACAAATCATCGGATTTAAGCGATATCCACAACGCCTATGAAGTATATCGCTTCAAGAAGGAAACATCAATCCCATAATATGTCGCGGATAGCATAGCGTGGGCGATGTTTCACCTCACTGAATATCTTGCCGATATACTCCCCTACTACACCTATCCCCATAAGTATAAGACTCCCGAGAAACCATACCGACAGCATCAATGATGTCCAGCCGATTATTGCACGGTCAGCAAAATAAGACGTAAACACATAAATGGCAACTATAATGTCAAGCAAGAGCAATGCAAGCCCGACAAAGAAAATCATCCTGATTGGTTTTGCCGAAAAAGAAGTGACCCCGTCGATTGAGAAGCTTATCATCTTCGTCAAGGAATACTTGCTTTCTCCGGCAGCGCGTTTCTGCCTGTCGTAGGTCACAATGCCACTGTCCAGACCTATCTGGGGAATAATGCCACGGAGAAAAAGATTAGTCTCGCCATACTCCGCAAGCAGCCCTATAGCCTTGTCACTCAACAGACGATAATCGGCATGATCATAAATAGTATTCATGCCCAATGAACGCTGAAGGCGATAAAAAGCATGAGCCGATGTGCGCTTAAACCATGAATCGGTTGTCCGGCTCCGTCTTACTCCATAAACGATGTCTTTCCCGGCAATAAACATATCGACCATCTCAGGAATCACAGTCGGGTCATCCTGAAGGTCGGCATCAATAGTAATCGCGGCATCACATTTACCGCTAACGGTCATCAGTCCAGCCATGAGTGCCGACTGTTGTCCCCGGTTATGGGCAAGAGTGACCCCCTTTACACGGAAGTCACTCTTGTGAAATTCATTAATCAGCCGCCATGTGGAATCGGAACTTCCATCATCGACACAAAGTATATAGCTCTCCGGAGATATTTTGCCGGATTCAGCAAGGGAATCCAATATTCCCGACAACATTTCAATCGACAATGGAAGCACCTCGCTATCATTATAGCAAGGCATCACAATGGCAAGTAGCGGAGCTGACATAAATCAATAGTTGCGGGCAAAAATCACGCGCTGTGCCGAAGGCTTGCCGGTGACCATACATACACCGGGCGTCTTGTCGCCTTCGAGTGGAATACAACGTATGGTAGCCTTGGTTTCCTCCTTGATTTTATCCTCGGTTTCAGGAGTGCCGTCCCAATGGGCAAGGATGAAGCCACCCTTCTCAATCTCGACCTTGAATTCCTCGTATGTGTCAACCGTACGGGTCATCTCCTCACGATGCTTGAGAGCCTTCTGATAGATATTGTTCTGGATTTCCTCGAGAAGCGACTGCACACGCTCGGCGATTCCTGCTATCGGCTCTACCTGCTTCTCGAGAGTGTCACGGCGCATAACCTCGACAGTACCGTTTTCAATATCACGGGCACCGATGGCAAGACGTACGGGCACACCCTTAAGTTCGTAGTCGGCAAACTTGAAGCCCGGACGGCGGTTATCGGCATCGTCATATTTCACACTTATACCAAGGTCACGCAATGCCGAAACGATAGGCTCCACAGCCTTGCTTACCTCTACGAGCTGCTCGGCATTCTTGTATATGGGGACAATAACCACCTGTATCGGAGCCAAATGGGGAGGAAGCACCAGACCGTTATCATCGGAATGGGTCATGATAAGCGCACCCATAAGACGGGTAGAAACGCCCCACGAGTTAGCCCATACATATTCAGGCTTATTATCTTTATTTACGAAAGTAACGTCAAATGCCTTCGCAAAATTCTGACCGAGATTATGTGACGTACCCGACTGGAGAGCCTTGCCATCCTGCATCATCGCCTCTATGGTATAGGTGTTGAGCGCTCCGGCAAACCGCTCATTGGGTGACTTCACGCCTTTTATTACAGGCATCGCCATGTAACGCTCGGCAAAGTCAGCATACAGATTAATCATCTGCACGGTACGTGCCTCCGATTCCTCGGCTGTGGCATGGGCGCAATGACCCTCCTGCCAAAGGAACTCGGCTGTACGGAGGAACATGCGTGTACGCATCTCCCAACGCATCACGTTAGCCCACTGGTTGCAGAGCACGGGGAGATCGCGGTAACTGTGAATCCAGTTTTTATATGTACCCCAAATGATAGTTTCAGAAGTAGGACGCACGATAAGCTCCTCTTCAAGACGCGCATCGGGGTCAACCACGACACCATTGCCGTTGGGGTCATTTTTCAGACGATAATGTGTCACGACGGCACATTCCTTGGCAAAACCTTCGACATGCTCCGCCTCACGGCAAAGAAACGACTTCGGTATAAGAAGCGGGAAATATGCGTTTTGCACACCGGTTTCCTTAAACATCTTGTCAAGTGTCTGCTGCATCTTTTCCCAGATGGCATATCCGTAAGGCTTTATCACCATACATCCGCGTACAGCACTCTGCTCGGCGAGATCAGCCTTCACCACAAGTTCATTGTACCATTTCGAGTAATCTTCACTTCTTTTTGTGAGATCCTTAAGTTCCTTTGCCATAGCAAAATTATATTATTACGTTCTTTATATTTGATTTATCGTGCAAAATTACTCAAAAGCACCCACATACACAACGAATTTTTGGTAACTTTACGCGCCAACCGCTATCTAATCGCGACAAAAAGATGAGATATGGACATACTAAGGAAAGAACTTAATGCCATATATGCAAGCCAACGGCTCAATGAAGAGCATCTTGACCCGGAAATAGTGAACAGGGAGATAGAGCGCATAATGACATTCACCTCAGTCAATAACTGTTGTTGCGTCATCACTGATGCCGCAGCCGACCTATGCCATATAATCGGGGGCGGATTTTGCCGGGTCTTAGGCATCACAACCGCCAACAATATGCATGAAGAAGTAGCATCAAGCGACGAGGATATGATATATGCCCGGCTGCATCCCGAAGACCTCGTTGATAAACGAATGTTGGAATACGAATTTTTCAAGCATGTCAACTCTCTTGATGGCACGGATAAAGTAAGATTCAAAGCTTCGTGCACCATAAGGATAAAGAATGCGGCAGGAAGTTACATTCCTGTAACCAACTCCACTCAAATCCTGCGCACTTCACCCGCCGGGAAAATATGGCTCATTCTCTGCTGTTATGACTTGTCGGCAACACTGAAAAACGGCAACGGCATAGAACCACATATAGTAAACAACTCTACCGGAGAAACTATAGCAATCCACAATGAAGGACGACGCACCAACGTGCTTACTGTCAGGGAAAAAGAGATACTCACCTTGATACGTGACGGCAAACCGAGCAAACAGATTGCCGACATACTGAAAATCAGCATCCATACCGTCAATCGTCACCGCCAGAATATCATTGAAAAACTAAGCGTCGGAAGCACGATAGAAGCAATACATGCCGCTTCGCTAATGAAGTTGTTATAGTCTGTCATGTAACTCGCAAAAATTAGCTGATATATAATTATGAAGTATTTTTAAGAGTTACTTATGGTTATAAATCAGTATTGACTGATAGCGGCATTGCAAGTTAATTTTGCAGAAAAATTATTTTGCAATGAAAAAGTCACATTTATTTCTTCTATTAAGTATCATCGGTTTACAATCAATAAAAGCCGAACCGAAACCCGATTTTGACTGGGGCAACGCCAATGTCTATTTTGTAATCACTGACCGTTTTGCCAATGGTGACCCAAGTAATGATATAAATTACGGTCGTATAACCGACTATGGGAGCGAGCGTCTCAATGCAGCGACATTTCACGGAGGCGACTTCAAAGGCATGCTGCAAAAAGCCGGGGAGGGATATTTCAAAGAGCTTGGTATCGACGTGGTGTGGATGACCGATGTCTATGAGCAGATACATGGATGGATGTCGGGGAGTGGCTCTGTCAACGATTTTCCTCATTACGGCTACCATGGATACTATCCGCTCGATTATACCCAGATTGACAAGAACTACGGCACAGTAGAGGAATTTCGTAGCCTTGTAGATGAACTTCACCGCCAGGGCATAAGAGTGATGCTCGGAGCCAATCTCAATGACCCGGGCTACCCCACTCTGCTGGATGCCGTTCAGCTGGGATTCGCCGATACCGGACTGACCGAGCAGGAAGCCGCCGGGCATATACGCGACTGGAGTTTTGACAAATTCTTTGAGGGTCGTATTGAATGGAAAGGATGGTATGACCGCGGATGGATACGTATGCCCGACGAGGGTTGGGATGAGTCAAATCCGCTCCAAGCCACTCTTTTCGGGATGCCCGATTTTAAGGATGAAAGCAATGAGCCGGTAAAAATCCCGGACTTTTTAAAGCGTAAGTGGAAAAGAGTGGGAAAAAGCAACGATGCATGGGTCAACCCATCGGCAAGAGAATTGCGCAAAGACCGGAATTGGAGTCCGATACAATATGTCATCGCGTGGATATCGTCATGGGTCGAGGAGTTTGGCATTGACGGATTCCGTTGCGACATTGTAGAAAATGTACACCTGAACCGTTGGAAAGAACTTAATGAAGCATGCAACGCCGCTCTTGAAAAATGGCGCGACAATCACCCGGAATGCCCGGCATCGAAATGGACCGACCGTTTTTACATGACAGGTGACTTTGACAATGCCGGCATCGACTACAAACCCGAATATGCTGGCGCAGGTTTTTCAAGCATGGTGAATTTCTTTCTGCCCAAACATGGTGATTTGGATGGAATAGTCTATACCTGGCAAGCGTATGCCGACAGTGTACAGGCTCATCCCGACTGGCATCCGTTCAGCTATCTCAACAACTCCTATCACCGCGACGCCGACATGTCAAACATGATAGACTGCGCAACTACACTGCTCCTTTCGCCCGGAGTGTCACAAGTGTTTTATGGCGATGAGACAGGCAGAAAACTAAACGACGCGCGGTTAAACGTGGACAGTGACCAGGCATTCCGCTCCGATATGGACTGGGACGATGTGGACACACTGCAGTTAAAACACTTCCAAAAGCTCGGCAAAATCAGGAACACTCATCCGGCAATCGGAAAAGGGAGACAGACCACCATAGACACCCACACATGTTACCGCGAATATAAGAATGACCGATTGATAATCAGGGTACGACCTATTGAGAAACAACCCATTGTCGTATCCCCGTTCTTTCCCGACGGTACACATCTTACTGACCTATGCACCGGCAACATGGCAACCGTCACAAACGGCACCGTCACATTTCCCGTCTATGAAAATAATGTCGCGGTGATTGCTCCTGCATGGTAAAAGCCACGCTCCTCACCCTCCAACCGCGCTCCGAAATCATTCGAGATTAACGATGAAAATCTTGGACAACAAGCATATACCCAAATCCACGTTGGTTTATAATAGAAATTGACTGGTCTTGGCGTAATGCCCGGCGTAGCTTATGGATATAACCGTGGAGAGAGTTGCGATTGCTTGGTTCATCGCGCTGCCACACGGCAATCATCAGTTCCGACGCATCTACTGTTTTTCCAATATTGGTCACTAATCGTTCAAGCAACTTGGATTCGAAGTGCGACAACAGTACACTTCGTCCTTCCAGTGAAAGCGTTTGGGTACTGATATTGAATATATACCTGCCGAGTGAGAATTTTAAATCTTCCCGGTTGGTATCGTATCGGCGAAGCAGAGCCTTTATCCTCACTATCAACTCTCGAAGTTCAAATGGTTTCTTGAGATAGTCATTGGCTCCGATTTCAAATCCCTCTTCAACATCATCAATCGTGCTTTTGGCTGTGAGGAAGAGCAGCGGAACTGTCGGCGATAACTTCCTTATCTCTTTCGCCATCGAAAAGCCATCCATTTTAGGCATCATGACATCCGCCACGACAATATCAGCGCCCTCGGACTTGAATCTCTCAAGCCCGAAGGCGCCATCAGTAGCACTGATGACCTCATATCCCTGTCCGCGCAATGTGTCGGCGACAATCAGAGTGAGATCTTCTTCATCCTCAACAAATAATATCTTATTGCCCATCGTTGCTGATTTTGATTGTGAATACCGAGCCTTCTTTTTCTTTGCTCTTGACATCAATGTTCCACCCCATTTTACCAAGTATGCTCTTCACATAGTATAACCCTATACCGTACCCTCTGACATCCTGCCGGTTACCGTGAGGTACACGATAAAACTTGTTAAACAGATACGGCATGGACTTGGCGGGGATGCCGATACCGTTGTCTGCGACTGAGATTTCTTTTTCATTACCTGAGATAGTTATAGCAACACTATCACGTGAGTATTTGATTGCATTATCTATCAAATTATTCAGTATATTTGATAGATGCTCTTTATCTGCTTCTATCGAAACATCATCATCAACACTTACATTAATTGTTATCTCCTTTTCACCTCTCATACGCTGAGCGGCAGCTATTTCCTCAACAAACGGCTGTAATTGAATTGTCTCCGGTTGGAGTTTCATGGTTTTTCGCCGCTCCATACTCATCGCAAGGATATTCTCTACTAGTTCTCCGAGCCGTTTAAGCTGCTTGTTTGCAATCATCAGATATTTTGTCTTTTTGGCGGGGTCGTTGGCTGTATCGTAATTAATCAGAGCGTCACTGGCGGAATATGCTATCGCAATCGGCGTTTTCAACTCATGGGTCATATTGCTTACAAAATCATCCTTCATTTCTTCAATGGTCCGTAGTCGTGAAACTGTACGAAATAAATACCAAAACGCCAGAGTAAACGATGTCATCAGAAGAAAGACCGTGACAATGACTCCAAGCATCTGCGACAATATATGACGGGTAAGCGGCGTCATATATGCACGATAATACATATCCGATTCCGGATTAAAGCATAGCGAAAAGACATCGTATCCTGCACGGTTCTCAGGAATATGGCTATTACCTCTTATTACATCCTCACTTGAGTTGATAATCTCTACGGCTACAAAATCCGGATATATATGGCGGTCAGCGAGACGTTCCAGCATTATACTGTCCATAATAGACACGTTAAAGTCGACAACCGGATCCATAGTCTCATGCATCTGATGACTCATATCGTTGACCATCTGATTGGTATATGACCGATCGCGCCGTAAAGGGGTCTTGTTTACACGGGTCTCACCTTTACTGCTTTGGGAAGTTGTCACAAAGTTTCCATCCTCATCCTTTACACCGGAAACCTGACCATGACCTTCTATAATTGAGTCGCCGTTTTCAAGATAAGCTTTTTTAGCTGCTATTGCGGCACGATTAGCACGGTCAGCACGTTCCCACATGTCGTCAATATCGGCGTCAGCCAAAGCTGTCATCACATCTCGTTCAACATTGGCTCTTATCGAATTATAAAGAGATATGAGATAATAGACATTGCAGCCGAAAATGACTGCAATGACAAAAATAAACGTGATAGATATTGTCCTAAAGCGTTTCATGGCAGTAAAATTACTAATAATCCGCCATACAAGCGGTTAAGTCAGTTCAATTTAAGACTAAATAAGGGAGTGATTAAGACTAAATAAGGTTGATTACGAAAACTGAGTATGTTAGCCAATCTAACTTTGCCTCAGAAAAACAATACAGTAATGAGAAAAGCATTATTTTTCATAACGATTCTACATAGCGCAACAGCTTATGCACAGACGGAATCCCTTGATACAATCTCCGCCCGGCAACTCAATGAGGTTGTTGTAAGAGGAGAGAAACCGCAGATTAGGAGCGATGAGGGCGTAATGGTCATTGACCTTCCTGCAATAGTTAATGATAAGCCTGTTACAAACATTCTTGAAGCCCTTGGCTATATGCCCGGTGTTGCGAACAATAATGGTATGATATGGCTTACCGGAGCCTCTAATGTCACCATTATTCTCAATGGTGAGCTGACCAATATGCCGCTCCAGAATCTGTATCAGCTCCTTTATACCACGCCTGTTGACAGGCTGAAAAATGTCGAAATCATGTATTCGGCTCCTCCTAAGTATCATGTCAACGGTGCAGTAATCAACGTGGTTCTGAAGACTCCTACACCTCTTGATGGCTTGCAGGGACAAGTCAGAGCCGGATACAATCAGGCACACTATGGCTCGTATGGCGGTGGACTTGCAGCGACATACGCATTAAAGGACTGGACTTTTGACCTCAACTATGGGCTTTCCCGAACTAAGTCGTGGACTCGAGAAGAAACATGGTCGAATCATCTTTACAACGGTAAGCGGACCATGATTGAGGATGATATGCGCCGCATTGGTCAGAACTGGAGCAATACCATATTTGCGTCTGCGTCATGGAAAACGCTCAAACTCACTTACAACGGTCAGATAATCTCCGATTCAAAGAGTTGGGGACTCTCATCCGGGACGTCGGGCAATTTTACAAACGCATACAACATGTTGTCACCGGTAGGCTATCATAATGTTGCCCTACGTTACACAGCCCCATTTGGCATGACTGTAGGCGGTGACTATACCAGCTATTCCGAGAATCGTTCCCAGTCATTGTTTAAGGATGCCGATTATCTGCTTGGCTCGGAAAACCGGCAAGCAATAGACCGATGGCATTTATATATCGACCAACAGCATCAGTTCGGCAAATGGCAACTGAGCTATGGCGCGGAGTATCAGCACTCGGAAGACCACAGTTCGCAACATTACGGAATATCCGGCACTCCTGATTTCGATGATTGTTTCAACGAAGATGTAGCAAGTTTCTATGTCGGCACACAGCGGTCGCTTGACTGGGGTCTATCTTTCAATGCATCGGCAAAAGGAGAATATTATCACAATAAATATCAGCACAACTGGAATTTCGTTCCTCAACTCGGGGCAACTTACAACAAGACACCGAAAAGCATATTCCAGCTTAATCTCAGCACCCAACGCATCTATCCTTCATATTGGGAGCTTCATGGCGGGACAAGCTACATCAATGACTACTCGACAGTAACAGGTAATCCGGAATTACAGCCATATATTCAATACGATGCACAATTCAATTATATCCTAAGACAGAAATATGTGGCGACACTCTATTTTCAGTATGGCGATAAGGCGACTGTCCAATTACCATATCAATCGCCCGAAGCTCTCAATCTTATCTATCAGACCATAAACATGAACTACAAGCGGGTGATTGGACTTAACCTCTATGCACCTTTCGGTGTCAGTTACATCTGGAACGCATCAGCAACTGCCAACATATTCAAACAACGAGAAAAAGCCGATAATTTCCATGACATAAGTTTCGACAATAGCAAATGGATTTTCTACGGTTCTCTCAGCAACTCTTTTAAGTTCAGTCAGAATTGTCCTGTATCGTTGTCTGTTGATTTCAGTTACATATCACCGTCACTGCAAGGAATTGCCGACCTTTCAAGTATTTGGAAAGTTGATGCCGGTATCAAATGGCAATTCGGGAAGAGCCGCAGTTGCGAATTTGACCTGAAGGCTGATGACATATTCAATAAATGGTCGCCGACCATGACTATCAATCATGCCGGTCAGGACTATCGAATGAAAGTGAGGGATATGACCCGTAATCTTAAACTGACATTTATCTGGCGATTCAACGGTTTTAAGCCCAAAGACGCAGATATTGACACCTCGCGTTTTGGCACGGGTAAATAATCTAATCTCGGTTTATGACGGGAATTGTTATGATGATAAGAATCATATAATCACTTGGTCACCCCCGAAAAATGATTTTTTTGCAAAGAATAAGGCGAAATAGTTTGGCAGGTAACGAAATAATCGCTAATTTTGCACCGCTTTTCGTAATCTCTGGCAAGACAAGCAGCTTGCTATATTGCGTATTATTAACATTTTAATATTTGATTAAAAATGGATTTGATTAAAGTTGCTGAAGAAGCATTTGCCTCCGGCAAGCAGCACCCCGAATTTGGTCCCGGCGATACCATCACAGTCGCATACCGCATCAAAGAGGGTAACAAGGAGCGTATCCAGCAGTACCGTGGCGTAGTTATCCGCATCTCAGGCGAAGGCGCAAAGAAGCGTTTCACCGTACGCAAGATGAGCGATAACATCGGTGTAGAGCGTATCTTCCCCATCGAGTCACCGTTTATCGACTCAATCACTGTCAACAAGTATGGTAAAGTACGTCGCGCCAAGCTTTATTATCTGCGCAATCTTACCGGCAAAAAGGCTCGTATCAAAGAGCGCCGCGTAGTAAACAAAGACGCAAAATAAGATTATTCTTAACCGATAAAATAAAGGGATGTGTCCAAAGCGCGACACATCCCTTTATTTTTATATCCAGGCATTGCGGACATCAATGAGTTTGATTATCTTTGCTTTATAACCAAAGCCTGACACCATGTACGATGATGATAACGACTATGGCAATTATAATTGGGACCCCGACCATAATATGTGGGTCGACTACACCGCCGAACAATTTACCGGAGAAAATCCATATTTAGGTTACCCGGAATACGAAGACTATAGTGAAAATAACGCTGCTGAAGATTATAATGATACCAACCAAAACAGAGGAAGCGATTCTAATTCACTTAGAGAGGCAGCCGAGCAAAAAGGATACTACTGCGCGCAACTTTACGCCCTCAAACAGACGCTCACGACTCTTCAACCCAATACTGAACCATACTATCAATGCAGGCATAAAATCAAGAGGCAAAACGCATGATCAGAGCCAATACTAAAATCATCGATGATATTATAACAAATCGAATGGTAACTGAAATCGTTCGCAATAATAAAATCGCACAAAAGAATCATACCCCTCCCGTACAAAAACCGGCCGCCGACAAACCGAAAAGCGAGACAGACAATTACAGCTACCGGAACGACACGAAATTTTCCCTTTCCAATGAAGCGCAGGTGAGGCTCATTATCTTAAGTATCATAATCCTGACATTTTTCCTTATGTATCTTTTCGGGGGATCTTGAAAACAAAAGAGAGAATGTATCAAATTGATACATTCTCTCTTTCTGCTATGTAAATTGTTATTATTAGAGCCAACGTACATAAGCGAAGTCCTGACGATGAGGAAGAGCGTCATTCCAGGGATAAGCACGGAATGCATAACGGAACACGCCTGACTCACGCATCTTAGACTTAAGCTCGTAAGTGATGTTGTCGCCATCCTGACCGATAGGCTTGAACTGCTCGGTGCGGACAAGCTTTTCTTCACCATTGACAACCTTATACACGACAAGTTCTACATGCACGTCACGACCGAGACCGTTGGTGTTGACCTTAATCACGGTAGAGAATGGCTGACCGGTCTTGCTGTTGTTCTGGTCAACAGACTCGATGATTGAATCAACTTTCACGCCGTCCCACTTGGAAGCCACATTCTCTTTCCATGCCACAATTTCTTTGGCAAGAGCGAAGTCATGGGCAGTAAGTTTCTTAGTGCGTGAAGCCTCCTTGTCGTAGAAGCGGTCGATATAGTCGTCAATCATACGCTTCATGGTGAAGTTAGGAGCAATCTTCGCCACAGAGTTCTTTATATACTGAATCCACTCGGGAGAATAACCCTTCGAATTCTTTGCGAAGTAGAGGGGTACAATCTCGTTTTCAAGCATCGAGTAGATAGTGGCTGCATCGAGCTGATCCTGCTGCGACTGATCGGTAAATGTACGCTTGTCGGTAAGTGCCCATCCGGCTTTCTCGCAGAAACGATAGCCCTCATACCACCATCCGTCAAGCACCGAGAAGTTAAGCACACCGTTCATCTCAGCTTTCTCGCCTGATGTACCTGATGCCTCAAGCGGACGGGTAGGTGTATTCAACCAGATATCTACACCTGATACAAGACGCTTTGCAACAATCATGTCGTAGTTTTCAAGGAAGATAATCTTACCGAGGAACTGCGGCATACGTGAAATCTCCATGATACGCTTGATAAGACCCTGTCCTGCTCCGTCGGCGGGGTGTGCCTTACCGGAGAAGATGAACTGTACGGGGAACTGCGGATTGTTTACAATCGCAGAAAGGCGGTCAAGGTCGGAGAAGAGAAGATGAGCGCGCTTGTAAGTAGCAAAACGACGGGCGAAACCAATGATAAGTGCGTTAGGATTAATCTTGTCGACAATCGACATGATGCGTGAGGGGTCACCCTGATTCTTGAGCCACTTCTCACGGAAGTCACGACGCACGAAGTTGATGAATTTGTTTTTCATCGTCATGCGGAGCTTCCAGATATCCTCATCGGCTACATCATATATCTTAGCCCAGTAGTTAGTGTCGCTCTGATGGTTGAAGAACTCCTTGCCGAAAGTTTTTTCATAAAGTTCCTTCCACTCAGAAGCCGCCCAGGTAGGCATGTGGACACCATTTGTAACGTAACCTACGTGAGACTCCTCCCAGCTGTAACCTTTCCAAATGCCTGAGAACATTTTCTTTGAAACCTCGCCATGGAGCCAGCTTACGCCGTTAGCCTCCTGACAGGTGTTAAGAGCGAATACACTCATCGAGAAACGCTCGTTGGTATCGGGATTCTCACGACCCATGTTCATGAGTTCGCTCCATGAGATACCAAGTTTTGCGGGGAACGCACCCATATATTTGCCGAATAGACCTTCGTCAAAATAGTCGTGACCTGCAGGCACGGGGGTGTGTACAGTATAAAGGCTTGAAGCACGGACTACCTCAAGAGCGGTGTTAAAGTCAAGCTTGTCGTCCTGAACATAATCCACCAGACGCTGAAGGTTGAGAAGTGCTGCATGACCCTCGTTGCAGTGATAGAGTTCGCTCTTTACACCGAGCTTCTTAAGCATCAGGATACCACCGATACCGAGCATATATTCCTGCTTGATACGGTTTTCCCAATCACCGCCGTAAAGCTGATGGGTTATCTGACGGTCAAACTCGCTGTTCATGTCGAAGTCGGTATCCATCAGATACAGCTTCATACGACCTACATTCACACGCCAGATGTGAGAATACACAACTCTTCCGGGGAACGGCACTTCAAGAATCACCGGATGACCATCTTCATCAACCACCTGATCGATAGGAAGCTCGTTGAAATTCTGCGGCTCATAGTTGGCAATCTGCTGACCATCCACAGAAAGAGTCTGGGTAAAGTAGCCATAACGGTAAAGGAAGCCTACAGCAGTCATGTCCACACAGCTGTCGGAAGCCTCCTTGATATAGTCACCGGCAAGCACACCGAGACCACCGGAATAAATCTTAAGAGCATTGCAAAGACCATATTCCATTGAGAAATAAGACACGGAAGGAATGTCCTTACGCATGGGCACCTTCATGTAAGCCTTGAAATCGGAATATACGGCATCAATACGCGCCATGAGGTCTTCATCGTTGATGATCTCCTGAAGGCGGTCAAAATCAAGACGCTGGAGAAGCATCACGGGGTTCTCTCCAACCGCACGCCAAAGGTCGGGGTTGAGATCGCGGAATAGAGATTTACCCTCGCTGTTCCATACCCACCAAAGGTTGCGGGACATTACTTCGAGGGGTTTGAGCTTGGAAGGCAAATCAGATTTTACCATAATGTCACGCCATGCGGGTGCATTAGTGTTGCTCACTTGTAATTTCATACGCTAAAATAAAAATTATTAATCTTCTTTCTTATATATCATTTATTGACACGTGCATCGGCGGCATTAAGCGCAACAGCAAATGCCTCCACATAGTATTCAATGAAATAGCTCCATGCGGCAAGCGACGCCATGTGCATGGCACGTGACCGGATCAATGCCATTCCGGCAGGATCCACTCCGACAAGATACTCCAGCGACTTGGCTATGCGGTCGGCTACCTCATTATAATTGAAGTCGCCACGTGCAATAACATTGACACCTGACTCGCTGAATGTATTATCCTCCGTGGCAAGCATCCATTGACCGAAGCCGGAGAGTGTTGTAGTGACGGTAGGCACACCGAAGGCTATGCTCTCAAGCGGAGTGTAGCCCCACGGTTCATAATAAGACGGAAACACCGTGGCATCCATTCCTATCAACAAATCATAATATGTCTTGTCAAAAATACCATCGCTACCGTTAAGATAACATGGCACATAAATCACTTTTACCTTATCTGCCTTGCAGTTGGTAAACCCGATGCCATGTATGCGGCAGTTGATGGGGTCTTCATCAGGATTGTTCAGATAATGAGTCAGCACAGGATTCTGAAGAGCCGACTTGCGTTTTGCAGCGAGAGCCTTTTTCAGATCGGCGCGAGGCTCTTTCACCCAGGCAGGCACCATTACAAATGCAAGGACGGTGCGGTTTATATCCAACTCCCTGAGACGGGCGAGAGCGTCAAGATACAGGTCAATGCCCTTGTTGCGGTATTCACATCTGCCGGAAGTGGCGACGATGAACGTGTCGTCGGGCAGTTTATAACCAAGCAGCGAAGATGCGACATTCAGAAGCACTCCACGCGCTTCCTCTCGCGCACTCAGGAATTTACCTTTCGCGGGCACGAAATTCTGCTCAAATCCGTTAGGAGTAACGACCGGTCGGCGTTCAAGCAACTGTTCACACTCCATTGCCGTGATGTCACTTACCGTAGTAAAGCAGTCGGCATTATGGGCGGCAGCCTTTTCAAGCGAGTGTTTCGACTCCATGTTCAACTCCCTTGCCATCTGATCGCCGTTATATCCACGCAGGTAGTCATAAAGCGGCTTCCCGTTTCCGCAAATACTGCGACCTATGCAAGTGGCATGGGTAGTGAAAATGGTTGCGACACTCGGCAGACGATCCTTCACATATAGAAGTCCCATACCGGTAGTCCATTCATCGAAATGAGCTATAACCTTCTTGTCGCGGATACCGGTATAGTCACAAATGCTTTCAATAACTATACCTGCAGCATGTGCAAATGCACATCCCTCATCATAATCGCCGTAAGCGTGAAGGGAATCTACCTTATATAAATCCCACATCCTGCCATAAAACTCATCTTTTACAGCATACATGCCGTCAAACTTGACAAGCACGACAATAGGTCGTCCCGGAATATCCCAACGGCCGACACGCACAGAAACCCCTTCCGGAAGGTTAGCTTTAGCTTTCCATCCTTTCAGAAGAGTATTTGACGGAATAAAATATGGTGAAGGATTTTCATCAGACCACACATCAGGTCCGATGAAGATGACTTTATCCTTGTATAGTTTCTGGAGCGTCTTAGCTTTTGTCGATAATACCGTGTATATACCACCTATCTTGTTGCATACTTCCCAACTCGTCTCGAAAAGCAAATCTAAATTTACAGGCGCTTTATCCATATTGTAAATTATTTTACGGGCGCAAAGATAATAAATTTTTTTCACATAGAAGCCATTCTTGTAATCTATAATTCTTTACAATTTTCCAATAATTATGATTTATCGCCCACAAACACGCTGCAAATCGCATTACGCTTGACAATAAAATAACACAATTTAACAGTAGTAATGATAAACAGAGTTAAATTATAAGAACTTAACAGTTGAATGAATTGTTATAAAGTCATATAACATAAAATTCACTATCATGCTGTATAAGAAAGAGTTAATAAGTATTGTGGGGCTATTTATGCTGATTGCCTGCAGCAGCAGCCTGTGGGATGACCTTCCCGAACCTATCGCAACCTTTATTTCCACCTACTACCCCATGTCGGGAATCAGCGAGTATAACGAACATAACGGGGTCTATTATGTCACTATTAAAAACGGCGCTACAATGACTTTTGACTCAAACTACACTTGGCTTGAAATCAACGGCAACGGAGTCGTGCTGCCTCAACTGTTCATACAAGACGCCCTCGAACCCAAACTTGTACAATACCTCATGGAGCTTGAACTGACCGATGAAGTATATGCCGCCAAAAACAACCCTCGCGAAGTGATACTCGATATGCTTGATTATAAAATACGCTACATAAAGGAAAGCGGGGACATAAGCCAGATAGGCGGTCCTACAAATTAATGCCGGAACTGCGGTAGAAGCGCATAGTGCTTCTAAATAACGGGAATTCAAGCGAAAGTATTCCTTCTTTAGAGAATGTGGCATGAGTCTCGTCATCCATGCGGTTCATCATACTGTCATACCACACCATATCATAATGATTTTCAAACGGTGTCGGCAATAGTTTTCCTTTCAGCATCAACTTACGCCAAGCCTGATTGTTTACCCTTGCACCGTCAAGATAAAGCATGTCATATCCATCGCCGTTTGCGACAACTATCAGGGAATAGTTTCCGCCAAGACGCGTACGATTGTCGTCAGTCTCGCGGTCAAGATAACGCCATATTCCTTCGACAGGGTCACCAGACAGTGAGAGATGTCGCATCACGTCATCCATTTCATAACCGGTAACAAGACTTTGTGCAATATCTTCGCCACATTCCACAACAAGAGAAGCGATATCCAATGGGGAGCCTTCCGACACAAGCTTACATTGAGAACCGGCAGGCAATTTAGATGTGACCTCCATGATCTTATGCAATCCTTTTGCCCCAATAAACACCCGCATCACATCGCCCTCCCACTCTAACAACATTGAATTGAATCCTTTTGCCATATTTAGACCTGATGCAACTGTCTCCTTGTTTGTCACAAGATTGTTGCCGCCGGTTATTGCACCATACTCCACCGACATCATACGGCGGTCGTCAAGTGCTCCGAAATCAGAATTGAAAGGGCGCATAATCACATAATCGTAATCATCAGGCGATACATAATTCCATGCTATCCCCCACCATGTATCGCCGTCACCGAAATCCTCTTTTGCCGCCGGCATGGCACAACGCGCCTCTATAGCGACTGTAGCACAGTTGTCATCAAGAGCAAATATCGAATCGACCGATATGTCGCTACCGATGTAATACTGACGATGCTGCGCCGATACTGACAGCGTCAGCGACATCAAGATTGAGAAGAGAGTGAGTTTCATAAAATATAATTAAAACCGTTAGTCTATAACAAGGAGCTTACACGAGCGACGAACTCTTCACGACCTATATCCCATGGAATCCAATGGATATGGAAGCCTCGCCGTTCCATCCCCCGAAACCAAGTCATCTGCCGCTTTGCAAACTGATGTATGGCAATCTCAAGTCCGGAAAGCATTTCATCAAAAGTCATTTCTCCTACAAGATAACTTGTCACGTATTTATACTCAAGTCCATAATATATAAGGTCATCCGGAGAGATGCCGGAGTCAAGCAAAGACCTTACCTCGTCAATCATCCCCTCGTCAATCCTTGCCTTCAGCCGGGCGGATATGCGATTGCGCCTGCTTTCCCGGTCAATGTCAACCCCGACTATAGTGACATTCTCCATCGGCTTTGGCTGAGTGCTGACAGCCTTTTCAGGATGTTCGATATAGTAGCTCTGTATCTCGATGGCACGTATGGCTCTTTTACAGCTGTCAACATCAGTGACATTATGGAGTGTCTTCATCGATGCAAGTATAGATGTCAGCTCCTCAAGCGACTTTCCAGCCAATGACTCGCGCAGTTCACGATTTTCAGGCACCTCCGGCAAACGCAGACCATTAATAGCCGACTCTATGTATAACCCGGTGCCTCCACATAATATCGGCAGTTTTCCTTTACCGGCAACCTTAGTGTAAGCCTCATCAAAGTCCCGCAGATACTCGTAAAGATTATACTTATATCCGGCAGGACAAATATCGATAAGATGATAAGGCACACCGTCATACTCTACAAGATCCTTGCCGGTACCGATATCCATGCCGCAATATATCTGCCGCGAGTCGGCACTGATGATTTCCCCGTCAAGAGCTTTCGCTACATCCACGGCACGTGATGTCTTGCCCGATGCCGTCGGTCCGGTTATTACAAGGAGCCTATTGTCCATAGTCCCTTACATGTTTACGCCAGAATCTACGGAGTTTAAAAAACGGGGTATCTTCATTATCCTTGGCAATAAGCAGCCACACCGGATCATTGAAATCACCGTCAAACACCTCCAGTTCATGCAGTCGGAATGTCGGCTTATAATGCTTTATATCATATAGGCGATATCCCCAGCGGTCATAGGTCTTTTTAGTCATCATCACAGTATATACACGATGAATCTCACTCATAAGCAAGCCTGACAATTCGCCATGGGCATGCATCCGCTCAAGTTGGTTCTGGCTGAACCATTCGCCTGAAAGGCGCGACCTTTCAACCTCAGTACGCGACGGTACTACGCAAAGATAATGGAAAATATTGCTGTCGGCATGGTTATTGGAATTTTCATATAAAAATTTTATGTCGACCTTGTCGTTGATGCCCGAGACAAGCGAAAAGTTGACTGCGGCATCGTACGATGTCATGCGTTCCCGATAAGGTATATGTGTCATTGCCGGCGTATCGGCACGTTTTCTGTCATCCTCATCGACCAGATTCAGAAACACATAGTCATCACATATAAGAATATAGCGCAAAATAGTCGTAAGTTCAGCCGATGAGGCATCACCCACTACATTCTCACGATAAAACATATATATGCGGAAATAACGCATGGCGAGATAAGCGAGCGACAGCACGTATAATGCCACCGGAATAGCGATATAATAATACAAATCCGACGGATTCATATTGACATTGTTGTAAGTGGTAAGGTAATATGTCCACGAATAAATCGATACAACAGCCGATATGAATATGAGCATCCGCAGCTGATAACGCGACTCGACATCAAATACGCGCCCCATAAATCCTCGTTCCTGCGGAGTTCCATGCTCTACAGTGCAACGATGGCAGAAAGAGATACGGTGACGCATCACATATCCCCATATCGAGATTACCAACATCACGGGTGCCAGTATAAGTATTGTAATATAGGGTATGTTCTTATTGGCATGTCCCAGCAGATATTCCTGCGGGTCCATGAATTTCATATAATAGAGATTTATACCTACCATTATCGCTGCCGCCACAAAGAGGATTCGCACTGTGATATATGGCAATATGTTGCAGATTTCCGAGTCGGAATCACGCATGACTGCAATACGCCTCATCAATATAAAAGCGAACCCGAGCATAAAGGCGGGAAGCCATAACTTTGTGAAAAGTACGCCAAAGAGCACAGTAAGAGCAAGCGCACCGGCGGAAAGCGCCCAATTAATCCAAAGACTGTCTATGCCACGTAGCGTAAGCCGGTTTCGTTGCTTATTTGTTGCCATGGAGATTGCGATTAAAGAAGTTAAGCATATTGAGATATACCAGTGAGCGTGCCCCGCAGCCATAAATCGAATGGTTCATATTGGGGAAGAGCAGCATGTCGCATACCTTGTCTTCCGACTGAAGGGCTGACACATATTGCATGGTATTCATCAGGTGTACATTGTCATCGGCAGTACCGTGCATAATCAGCAGCGGGGTCATGATACGGTCGACATACGAAATCGGGGCACTTTCCTGATATCCCATTTCATTCTCACGCGGTGTCAGCATATAACGCTCAGCATATACCGAGTCGTAATAACGCCAGTCAGTAACGGGAGCGACAGCCACAGCAGCATCATATCCATATTGCGACGCCGCCATGAGAGATTCATATCCGCCATAGCTCCAACCAAATATGCCGACCTTGGACACATAGGACAATGAACGGACATATTTAGCGGCGGCAATCTGGTCTATTGTCTCGTAATGCCCCAGATTGCGATATACGATATTCTTGAATTCTTTTCCCCTGCCGCCTGTACCACGTCCGTCAACAGTAATCACAATGTATCCTTGCGTCACAAAATAGTAGTCCCAGTCCATGTGCCAACGGTTAAGCACCTCCTGCGATCCCGGTCCACTGTATTGCGACATAATTACCGGATACTTGCGGGAAGGATTAAAGTCTGCCGGTTTCAGGATGGATGCGTTCAGTGTGTATCCGTCAGAATTGATGGTGAAAAACTCTTTCACCGGAAGAGAACCGTAACGGGAAAGATATTCACGGTTATCCTCAAGCACCCGCAACTGTTTCCCCGCCGAAGTGCAGAGAGTGAATACAGATGGAGTGGTCACGTCATTATAGACCATCGTGTAATACGACATGTCGGGAGCACAAATAAGCGAAGTCGTACCATTTTCTTTACCTACAGGTGTAATCTTTCCTTTAGCATCGACACGGCTCACCACGCGGTCAAGCGGACCGCGCATGGTCGACTGATAGAAATGGGAAGCGGTAGCCTTCTCATACCCGTAATATTCGGTCACATCGTAGTCACCTGAAGTTATCTGACGCATCTGCGCACCCGAATAGCTGTACTGATACAAATGGTTGTATCCTGACTTTTCCGACATTACGATAAAAAAATCATCATACAGCCTTGTGCCTTCCCACGCAACAGGGTCAATCCATCCGGAATTATTCTCGTCGACATATAAAGACTTGCTTACCGTAGACTTGGGATTTACAAGATACATTTCCATCCTGTTCTGGGCACGGTTCAGCGTAGTGACTACAAGACGGTCGGGAGTGCCGGCATAGGCGATACGAGGTATATATTCTATGCGCGAGTCATTGAATGGTATATCTTTTGTCTTGCGGTTATCTACATCATAACTGTGAAGCGTGACGACCGAATTACGCTCACCCGCTACAGGATATTTATAGCTGTAACTGCCGGGGTAAAGCTGATACTGCGGCTTCGGCTCACACGTACCCTCATAAAGCGGGAAGGAATACAGCGGCACATCGGTCTCGTTATACTTAAGATAACAAAATGTAAGATTGTCAGGCGACCATGCCATCGAGCACGTCGTATCAAACTCCTCCTCATAAACCCAGTCGGGCACACCGTTGATAATCTTGTTAACCTCACCATCTTTGGTGACAGCAACCTCGGTGTTATAGTCAAGTTTACGGATATAGATATTATTGTCCGCCATAAACGAAATCATCCTGCCATCGGGCGACCACAGGGGCGATTGCTGCAACGGATGCTCGACACTTAAAGGAGTCAAGACATTATGACGCACCTCATACACATAATATTTAGCTTTAAACGAGCGGCGATAAACCGGTAGCTTATCCTGATATATGATTATGTATGATTCATCAGGACTAAGGATGTAACCTTCAATTGACTTGACTTTATTCTCACGTGTGGACGCAACATCAATCACGGTAGCAATTTCGTCGCCTGTCTTTATATCGTATTTTACAAGTCGTGTACCGTCATCGGCAAGCTGCAGATAGCTCTTGCCGTCATTAAGATAGGTCATCATTCCCGGAGTCGAAATCGCATTTTCAGGATAAACATACCGGGACAAGTCACCGGCATTAGCAGCCTCCGATTCAACTACCGGCAATAATGCCGCAAAAATCAGGATATATTTTAACTTCATTGCTGAAAATCTATTTGTTTCATTGGATTATTAAAATAGCGACATCTGTGCCGCGTTGTCAGGTGTCTGCTTGCGCGGAGGCTCCTGATAGCCGAAATCGGCATCGGAAACCATCCCTACACTCTTTGCGACAACTCCTTCCGGGGGAGTGGCAATCAGCCATTCGGTGCTGTCAAGGGTGTCATCGATTGCAGAAATCTTAGGCATGGATTTCTTGGAAGCCCTCCGGCGCTTCGGTTTCTCTTCCGTCACATTCTTCTCCGTCACCTCAGCCAGAGCTTCCTGCGCTTTCTTCAACTCTATTTCCTTGGCAGCGCTATTGCCGATGCTCTCTTCAAGAGATTCTTTCAAGTTGTCAACCTCCTTTTCAAGCGACATCACTTTTATCGCCTGTGCTTCTTTTTGCTCCTTCAGTGCACGTATTTTTTCATCACGCCGTGCCAATACGTCCTCGACCTTAGCCATCTTGTCAATCATCTCTTGCTTGACTTCTTCCAACAAGGAGTTTGCCTCTGCAAGTTCGGAAGACAAAGCCATGACTTTTGACACCGATTCCTCATATTTGACCTGCAGTTCATTCTTTGAGGCTATGGCATCATCAAGATCCTTCCGGTTTACAGCATTATTATTACGCAAATCGCTTAACATCTTGTCGGACATAGACATCTTGGTCTTATAGAGTTCAGCATTCTCAAGAACTTCAGCATTCAGACGGTCAATCTCTGCATGTAATTTTTCATTTTCAGACTGCGACTCATCGAGCTTGACACGCAATGCCCCAAACTCTTCTATCGACACACCTGCACCGGCGGCTGCATCCGCCTCAAGCACACCGGCTATTTTCAATTTATTGACAAGGCTCCTGTTTTCAAGTATAAACTGCTCCTTTTCCGCTTCGAGCGACACGATTTGACTTTCAAGTTCACGCACCTTATCGGAAAGAGCTCGTTTCTGACGGTCGGCACTGAGCTGACGCTGTTTCAGTTCATCTTCTTTCTCCTGAATGTTCCGGCAACGCTCCTGGAGTCCGGATATCTCATCATGGTATTTTTTAGCCTCATTCCGGGACTTTTTCAAGAAATTGTCTTCCATGTCATTATGACATTTTGCAAGATACTCCTTGAAAGAATTGCCGAGTGTATCGTAGAGATATCTGCGCTGGGCATCACGGTCAATGCACTGCTTTACAAAGTCAGGCTGCGCATTGTTAAACACTTCAAGTATGGCATCGAAGAAATCCATCGGAAACAACTCTGTTTCCGGCTCTGCGACAACTGCGTCCTCTCCCTTTTCTTCTTTCGTTTCCACGACAGAGACCGTGTCAGCATCCTGCAACCGCTTGTACGGGGTAACAAGTGCCGAGGGGGCATCGTCATAATCATCTTCGTCATGACCGAAACCGAAAGCCCTTAATACTGAATTAAAAAATGACATGTCAAGTCTGTTATTCCATTACAAAAAACTGTGCTCATTCCGGTTTTACAACTACCCCGACTCCTTTTCTGCCATTAATGCCAATCACCAGCGGAGAGTCAAACCTCACAATCCGGAGGAAATCGCTCTCATATTCAGCAGGCATCCGGTTAAGGTAATCCACATCATAAATGCCATCGTTTGACGCCGGATTTATGGTAAAGTATCCTACTCCGAAAGATGTCAGGTTTTGAAAGAAATGAGTACCCTGACTCGGCTCGATACGATAATTGCTCAGCGATGACTCGACAATAAGCCGCGCCGATGATATATGCGGCCACTTGACCGGAATACCAAGAGCGGTGTCGCTTGAGCCCCAACGACCGGGACCTATCAGAACATAACCTTCGTTACGCTCCGTAAAGGTACGATTTATTTTTTCAATTTCCCTTGCAATTAGAGAATTATTTGACGAAGAGAAATTTTCAGGACGAACATAGATGACAGCTCTCACATTTTCTATATTGCCGTGACCGAGCGCAGTGTTGCTTCGCAGGATCAATCGGTCATCGGGTAATGAAAGCACACTTTCATCCACAATATCCTTACGCTCGACAATCGGGCGTATCTGCAACCAGTACAGTGTACCTTTGCCCTTATCTGTTATATCGAGTACTCCGGCAAATTCGATTTCCACAGGTCGCCCCATCTCTTCCTGTCCTTTGGAAAGCATGAAATCAGTAATCTGGGCAAGAGGGAATACTCCGTGCTGAAGCACATTGGCAAATGTAACCACTCTTCTACCCTCCCCCTCGTCACAGTCACGTATTATCTGGTCACGGAAGTCGTAGGTCGACACAAGATAACGCAGCGCACCTGTTGCCGCTACATCCTGTATACGGGGTTTGGCGATATTGAATCCGTCATCAACCTTGAAATCCTCCTCGACTCCGCGCTTCATGTCAAGAGCATAAAAACGTGTCTGGGTATCGCGCAGGGCGAGGTCAAGCGTTGATGTCTGGAGTACCTTGTCGGCATGACGCGGCGAGAAACGCAGGCTCAAGCCGCCGTCAACAATATATTTTCCCAGCCCCACGGCAGTCTCAACCACTCCATCCTCGGGCACTTCATCGTTGATAGGGTAATAGTTTAGCGAGCGACCGACTCCGGAGAATGACGGGAAATAATAATCACCGACCTGCTTGCCGACAACCTCCTGTATGATAACCGCCATCTTCTCCTGGTCAATGACGTTGCTTGTTGCGGTCATATATGCCTTGCTGTCGGCATAAAACACTGAGGCATATACACTTTTTATAGCGTCACTCAGCATGGCAAGCATCTCATAGCGGTCTTCTACATGAGGAATCATGTAGGTGGAATAGATGCCTGCAAACGGCTGATAATGGGAATCCTCAAGCAGGCTGGAACTACGTATGGCAAGGGGCTTGTCGACCACTTCAAAAAGCGCGAAGAAATCTTCGATAAGACGTTCAGGCAGACGTGCCTGCAGAAAATATTTCAATATCACCTCGTCGCTTTGGTCAGAGAGCGCCACAGGATAGAGATTGTTGGTCTCCATGAACTCATCGAATATATCGGTGCATATCACCACTGTGCGAGGGATTGTAACCGTGACACCGTCAAAGTTGTCACATATCGGATTTTTCTTTATTATCGAGTCAATGAATGCAAGACCTCTGCCTTTTCCGCCCAAGGAGCCTTGCCCGATACGGGCAAAGTTGGAATAATGGTCAAACCGGTCTTTGCGGAAAATAGCCACGACACCCCGGTTTTTCATCTTACGGTACTTTACTATAAGGTCAAAAAACAGCTGTCGCACAGCCGGAGCCTCCTCGATATTCTTGAAGCGGTGACTCTTTATGACCTCTGCAATAGGGAAAAGCGCACGCGAGTAAAGCCAACGCGATATGTCATTGTAAGATGCGTGATAGAAAAGTGATTTCGCCGGGATATCGAAGATATGTCTCTGCAAATCCTTAAGGTCATGTATGCGCAGAAGTTCCTCACCGGTTTCCGGGTCACGTATGACAAAATCGCCGAATCCGAAGTCCTTGCGTATCGCATCACCGAGGTCAACCGGAAACTTCTTGGAATTCTTGTCGATAAACACACCTCCGAAAGCCTTCACTTTCGGGGCGTTCTCCTCTTCCGATGACTCCATTATGATAGGCAGATAAGGATCTTTCTCTCTCAGATAAGCGGCAAGCTCAAGTCCGGCATGAGGGTCTTTGACACCACCGTGCTTGAACGACACATCGGAAATAACACCGAGCACATTCTTGCCATATAGCCGGTAGAGTTCCACCGCCTCCTCGTAGTCACGCGCAAGCATAACTTTTGGACGCCCGCGCATACGGAGCATCTGCTCATGCTCGTTGAGTGCCTCCGTGGAGAATATCAGAGACTGTTTAAGCAAAAATTTATATATAATCGGAAGCACGGAAGAATAGAATCTCACGGAATCCTCGACAAGAAGTATCATCTGCACACCGACCTCGTTTATGTCATTATCGGCATTCATCTTGTCTTCAAGCAGCTTTATGATGGCAAGCAGCAGGTCGACATTGCCGAGCCAGCTGAATACATAGTCTACTGCCGTAAGGTCCTCTTTTGCAAGGCGACGTGACACCTCCTTGGAAAAAGGGGTAAGAACTACAATCGGAATATCCGGGTATAACTCTTTTATCTTTTTCGCACCGGAGAATGTCTCGCTCAGGTCAATACCCGGCATCATGATGATAAGGTCAAAACGCTTTGCATCAAGCAGGTCGAGAGCTTCGGACGGACGTGACACACGGGTGACACGCGGGGGCGAGCTAAGATTGAGTGCCACATATTCAAAATAAAGCTGCTCCTCAACCCTGCCGTCTTCTTCCATCATGAAGGCATCATAAGGCGATGCCACCAGCAAGACATTAAATATACGCCGCTGCATCAAATTCTGAAACGCGGTGTCTTTCAGATATAATTGGCTTAAACTTTCCTCGTTCATGGTCAGCAGAAATAATGTAACAAATTTACATTATTTTTCCCGTTGCCACAAACTATGAACGCCAATAGTCAAAAAATCATTTCACACATCGTATGCGGCGCGAGACACCGGTGGTGATTATGAGCGGAACATTTTCCACAGTGACACTGCTTGTATCAAGCCCCAACGCCTTTTCATCGCTAAGTCCTATATGGCGCAAAAAACCATATATACCCATCACAAGCCGATAAGATGCCGGACAATTGCTTGACGGAGAAAATACCCTGTGGATGATGATAAACCGAAAATCGCCGGCTATTCCATACTCTCTCAGGGAAGGATAACTGCTTGTAAGGTCTATCTCCCCTGCAGCCACAAGGTCCTCGACGATCTGACGGAGATACACGCTTACCTGAGGCTGTATGCGGAATCCGATGGTAATATCAATGCTAACCAGTGTGTGTGGTATCAATATATCATACTTGTATTCAAGCGTGTCGGGTGCGTCATCGTAATGTACACGTATCACCCAATAGTGATCGGCACGTTTAGGGTGCTTGTTAATAATCGAGTAAAGCAATTTGCTCTCCACCTTGTCGGGTGATTCCGACTTACTGATGTACACCACATTGGCAGCATATTTAGGTATTTCGCAGTCATTACTGATTGCCTTTATGATATTCAGGTTGCTGTCAAAATCCTTATACTCGATATAACTATTGCGTATATTCCTGGCTCGTCTCCAGAACAGCATTATGGCGCAGATTATTCCTGCAAGAAGCAATGTGTACCAGCCTCCGTGAAGGAATTTAAACATATTGGACACCAGGAATACTCCTTCGATAGCGATAAATACCGCCATAAAGAGGATTACAATCCATCTGCTCACCCCTTTATGATGCAGATAGAATCCGAGCAATATAGTGGTCATAAGCATGGTGACGGTGATTGCAAGTCCATACGCCGCCTCCATAGCCGATGATGTACGGAACAACAATACCGTGACGATACATCCGACATAAAGGAAGCAGTTTACCAACGGGATATAGAGTTGACCTTTTAATACCGAAGGATATTTCACTTTCAGACGCGGCCAGAAATCGAGTCCCATCGCCTCGCTGAATATTGTAAACGAACCGCTCAACAGAGCCTGACTGGCGATAATCGCGGCGCCGGTCGACATCAGAATGCCTACGACAAGAAAATTCCCCGGCATTATGGAATAGAACGGATTTATACCCGGCTCAACCTCCCCCTTACCGATAAGCCATGCACCTTGTCCGAGATAATTGAGTATGAGCATTATCTTGACAAATATCCATGAGTATGTGATATTCATCCGCCCACAATGACCAAGATCGGAATAAAGGGCTTCCGCTCCGGTAGTACACAAGAATACCGCCCCGAGAATCAGAAACCAGAAGGGATAATTGACAAGCAGCATTACCGCATAATACGGATTGAACGCCTTAAGTATCGCTGGTGCATCGCCGAGATGTAAAGCGCCCATTACTCCGAGCATCAGAAACCACAACAACATGAATGGACCAAACAATCGTCCTATCGCCTTGGTACCGAACGGCTGCACAAAAAATACCGCGGTGATTATAAGTATCACCACCGGCACCACCGGAGCGGAGCTGTCAAGCACCCTTATTCCCTCTATCGCCGATGTCACGGTCACCGCAGGTGTTATCACCCCGTCGGCAATCAATGTACTCGCTCCTACCACGGCAGGCACATACAGCCATTTATGGGGTAAACGCTTTACAAGCGAATATAGCGCAAGTATGCCCCCTTCGCCTTTGTTGTCGGCTCGCAATGCAATGACCACATACTTCAGAGTGGTCTGTAACGTGAGAGTCCATATTATGCAGGACACCGCCCCTATTATATAATCGGCATTATAATCGGGATTGACTCCGGTTATAGCCTTCATTACATAGAGCGGCGATGTGCCGATGTCGCCAAACACAATCCCGATAGTGACAAGGAGCGCCATTGCCGTCACCTTATGAGCCGACTGTGATGAGGATAATATTCTTTCTTGTGACATATAAAAATTCCGTGGTCGTTGACTCCTAATTAACGACCACGGAATTTCAAAAGTTTATTCAATGCGGATTTCCGCTTAATCTTCAAATGTCATTTCGTCAAATCCGGCAGCATCAAACTCATCGTCATTATACTCATCGCTGCCGTAAAACTCTTCGTCAAAATCATCAGCGCCTTGGGTGACAGCCGCCGTGTTCTTGGCTTCAAACTCATCGATATCCATCATCTGAGCGGGAGCAGTGCCCATGGAAGCCACGCATACGGGATCCTTCAAGTTCTTGCCGGGAATACTTTTCTTCATCTCTATGAAGAAACAGCGGTCGGTCATATAATCAAACACGAATATAAGCCTCTGTCCGTCATCGACAAAATCGCTCAAAACGGTCTCATCCATCAGATAAATATCTTCATCGGAGTCGGAGCCCATATCCTCAAGTGTGATTTCCTTGCCTTTCTCCCAGTTGTTGTCGCAAAGGAAGAATGAACACATCTGGTTTTTGTCATAGCCTACCGAGTCACAGATAGCATTCCTTAAATCCAGAAATGTCGCGTCGGCATCGATATTGATTTCGCGTCGGAAGTTGTCCACCTCATCTGACACAAGTCGAAAATTGAATATCATAATATCAGGGTTTAATTTATTATCATCTTTAGTAAGCCGCGCCTCAGCGCGACTCTTCACACCGCGAATTTAATAAATTTCCTATATAAACCACCTAATTTTTTATCGAATAATTTTCGGTGTCTCGCAATATCACTTTACTACCACCTTACGGGTATTGACCTCGCCGACAGTCGTGACCTTTACAAGATACACACCGGCGGCAACATTGACATAGCCCGCCTCATCAAAAGCAGCGACCTCTGCTCCGTTAAGGGCATATACGGCAGCATGAGAGAAAGTGCCTGAGACGGTTATCATACCGTCACCACCTGTCACGACAAACGACTCACCTGTAACCGTATCAATACCGGTCGAGGGTATGTCGATAGCCACTGACGCCGCATTAAACACCTTGCAGTCATTGGCATCCGACCCGTTGGCATTTCCGACGAAAGCCACGATATCCAAGTCACCGGCATCGAGTTTCTCGTCAATCGTTGTCGATACCTTGCAGGAATATGGCTCGCCTTTCTTAAGTTCAACAAGTTGTCCGAGATCGCCGGTGAGCGATTCACGGAAAATATGCCGGTGAGTGTATCCACCGCTTACGCCTGACTGGTAGCTCACATCGGAACGCTCTACAAGAAATACGCTCACGGATGGATTGGTCCATTCATCCAATGTCTTCACCGGAGTACCTGACACCTCGACATCAAGCTTTCTTGTATCGGCATCGTAAGTATAGTCGATGTTTACATCAAGCCATGCATAACGGTCAGCGGCAAGATTCACAAATTTTTCAAGTTCATCGGCACTCGAGACAGATAACACAGGACCAGGAGTCGAGACATAACTCATTCCTGAGGGAGCAACCGCGCCCTGGTCAGCAAAATTCACACGGTCCATCATAAATGCCGGAGCCCATGAAGAAATCTGATAGAACCAAAGATATGACTGATCAAGAGTAGTCGTATAATTATCCACGCCAAAACCGGAATGATGGGCAACGACAATCATGTCATCACGGTCAGCACTAACAGTCGAGAGCATACGGTGCGCCGCCGGACAGTTTCCACATGACGCAGTCGTAAATTCTTCAATAAGCACCTTGCGGGGAAGCATTGCGTCGGTGCAGTCGAGTGTATAGCTTGCCGATGCGACATCCTTGCCATCAACGACAGCGACTACCGTCAATTCAGCCTCCTTCTTATCTTCGATGGAAAGATTATCAAATGTAAATGAGAAAACAGAACCCGGAGCAAGACCGCTTTCAGCCGCCTTTGATGCTATCTCTTTCCCGTCAAAACGGCATGACAGAGTGTAGGAATCCACGGCAACAGCACCGGAATTAAACAATGAGCCTGAAACAGAGAATTTCTCCCCGGGCTTTACAATATCGATTCCGGAAACTGAAAGAACCTTAAGTTCGCCACCGGGCAGATTGTCGCCCTCGATTATTGCCCTAACAAGTACATTGCCATAGTCAGAGTCGCCGGCATGTTCCCAAAAATACTTACCTCTATTATTGCTGTAGCCGGCAATATCGCCATAAGGAACTGCGGGACCGGCATCAAAAGCAATAGGCATAGTTTCAGGAGCGCGATTTGCCTTCATGCTGTAACCTACATAAATATCCTTATCTCCGGTGATGGTATATGACTCATCAAATTTAACCGAGTCCCATACCTTACCCTCGACTGTAGCTTCCTTTGAAATGACAGGTGCGAAATTATCAAAATCTTCAACGACAAAAGCATTCACGGTGTTGACCGGTACATCGTTCAATGTATAGGTCTGACACAACAGCTTAACACCGGTAATTGATGCACCGGCATATTTGGCGGCAATCTCTGCAGGTATCTGAATCACCGCATAATTTGTGGTAGACAACGCGCTCGCCCCATACTGCGCAGGTTCATCGGCGCAATATCCGTAATCCACGGAAGCCGCCGAGACGGGTAATACTGCTCCAATAGTAACTATTGCAGCCAGAATAGATTTAAAATTTTTCATTATTATATGCACTGTAAAAAGTTAGTAGCTACTAAAAATAAGGTATTTATTGCCTATCGGCAGGAAGCGATGAATGTATAGCCTCAAAGCTCGCGCTCATTAACGACGGCAGGTCGTGATGACCGTCGACAGCCACAATAGGCTTGTGTATAGTAAGGGTTATATGCCCCCAGTGAGGAATGTGTTTGAAACGGGGCATTATATCAAAAGAGCCGTCGATAGTAATCGGCACGACAGGGAGTCCGAACTCCACTGCAAGCATATAGGCACCGCGCTTGAACGGACGCATCTTTCCATCCCAGGTACGCGCGCCTTCAGGAAATACCACAAGCGACATGCCGCCCTGTAACTGCCGCTCAGCCTTTTCCATGGTCACTTTGGTCGCCGAAGGCGATGAATTATCAACCATTATATGACCTGACACCTTGCATGAATAACCGACAAGTGGTATCTTCTCAAGCGATTTTTTCATCATCCAGCGGAACTGGTGGTCAAGATATCCATAGATTGAGAATATGTCGTAAGCGCCCTGATGATTGGCGACAAACACGTAAGAGGTATTCGGGTCAATATTCTCACGTCCCTTGACCGTCACTTTCACCAAAGTGAGGATACAGAAAAGACGTGCCCACCAGTGGGGGAAAAAGTATCCCGCCCATCTACCGAGTCCGATACTGCTAAATAGTATTGTGACGGTAGCAGTAAAAATCGTGGCGACGAGCAAAATCGGCGCCATGATAAGAAGCTGATATATACGATATAATATTATCATAAGGGAGAGAATACGGTCACGCGCGATTGCACGTGACCGTATCGATAAAAGTTATCAATAAGCAAATACGGGATATGATTCCATGGTTTTGTTGACTTTCTCGCGTACTGAAGCAATCACCTGCGGATTATCGTGGTTGCTGAGCACGGTGTCAATCATCTCCACAATCTCGCCCATCAGAGCCTCATCGGCGCCACGGGTTGTGATAGCGGGAGTACCGAGACGGATACCGGAGGTCTGGAACGGGCTGCGCGAATCAAACGGCACCATGTTCTTGTTAGCCGTGATGTCAGCCTCGACAAGCACTTTCTCAGCCACCTTACCGGTAAGGTCGGGGAACTTGGTGCGTAGATCGACAAGCATGCAATGGTTGTCAGTGCCGCCGGAGATAATCTTATAACCCTTGTCGACAAGAGCCTGTGCCATGACAGCCGCATTTTTCTTTACCTGGGTCTGGTAATCCTTGAAAGATGGCTGAAGAGCCTCACCGAATGCCACAGCCTTTGCCGCGATGACATGTTCGAGAGGACCGCCCTGTACACCGGGGAACACCGCAGAGTCAAGGAGAGCCGACATCTTGCGCACCTCACCCTTGTTATTGGTCTTGCCCCAGGGATTATCAAAGTCCTTGCCGAGCAGGATAAGACCGCCACGCGGACCACGGAGGGTCTTATGGGTGGTTGAAGTCACGATATGGGCATATTTAACCGGATTGTCAAGCAGTCCGGCGGCGATAAGACCGGCGGGATGAGCCATGTCTATCATCAGGATAGCACCTATCTCATCAGCAATCTTACGCATACGAGCGTAGTCCCATTCACGGGAATAAGCACTCGCACCACCGATTATCAGCTTCGGACGCTCGCGCAACGCTACTTCCTCCATCTGGTCATAGTCCACGAGTCCGGTATCTTCCTTGACATTATATTCAAGAGCCTCAAACATGAGACCGGAGAAATTCACAGGACTGCCATGAGAGAGGTGACCGCCATGGGCAAGATTCAGACCGAGGAACTTGTCGCCTGGCTTAAGACAAGCCATAAACACAGCCATGTTTGCCTGTGCGCCGGAATGGGGCTGCACATTGGCATACTCAGCGCCAAAAAGCTGCTTTACGCGGTCAATAGCAAGCTGCTCGGCTTCATCTACAACCTGGCAGCCGCCATAATAACGATGTCCGGGATAGCCTTCGGCATACTTGTTTGTCAGACAAGACCCCATTGCCTGCATTACCTGGTCACTGACAAAATTTTCAGAAGCAATAAGCTCGATACCATGTTTCTGACGCTGATGCTCGCGCTCGATGATATCAAAAATGCGGTTATCTCTTTCCATTAATTAAATGTATATTTAAATTATTACTATTTCTTCTTTTTAACTGACCAGCCAAAGCGACCGATTTCCTCACCAAGACGATAATATGCCCCATGACTGTAAGCAAGCAACCCGGCATCAGAAAGCCGGAAAGCACCTGTCGCAGGATCTATATAACGCTCATCGGCAAGGATACCAAGCACCTCGGCGATAAACATGTCATGAGAGCCGAGACGCACAATCTCCTTGACCCGGCACTCTATTGAAAGCGGCGATTCTTCCACGTAAGGACAACTCACCGCAACACCTTTTACAGGAGTCAGCCCGGTCTCGCGCCACTTGTCATATTCCCTCCCCGACTTCACACCTGCCCAGTCGGTAGCGCGCGCCATGGATTCAGTGGTGAGATTGATGGTAAACTCCATTGTCGACTTTATGATGTCATAACTGTAACGTGACGGACGCACCGAGATATAACACATCGCCGGGTCGGTACATATAGTCCCGGTCCAGGCGACAGTGATAAGATTGCTGTCATCCACCGATGTGCCGCATGACACCAACACCGCCGGCAGCGGATAAATCATTGTCCCGGGTTTCCAGTTTTGTCGCGCCATCAGCCGGAAACCGTTTATTTTATATGAGCATCTTCCGCACTCACGCAGTGATTGCAGTAATGACAGCGTATCACCCTTTTCTCCGGATCGACAAGCTCGAAGCGGGTCTTCATCGGCTCATTGTTAGTAATACACTTGGGATTGTCACACTTCACAATACCTACAATCGTCTGCGGAAGCGTCACAGATGACTTTTCCACCACCTCGAAATCATGTATTATGTTGATTTTGGCTGTGGGAGCAATCAATGCGATGCGGTTTATGACATCATCAGGGAAGAACGTGTCGGCAACCTTTATTATACCCTTTGTCCCGAGTTTCTTCGAGTCAAGATTATTGCCGATGGTCACATGCTTGTCAAGCTTTTCGATACCAAGTATTTTTACAGCCTTGAACAGTGCTGATGAAGGTATGCGGTCAATCACCGTGCCGTTACGCAACGCCGCTACGGCGAGTTCTTTCTTAGTCGTTGTCATGATTCTTAATTTGAGGGATGTCAATACCTAATGCACGGCAGATTATAGCCTGACGGGCATACAGCCCGTTTTGCGCCTGCTGAAAATAATAAGCCTTCGGGCTATCGTCTACATCCTGGTCAATCTCATTGACACGGGGAAGCGGGTGAAGCACACGGAGATTGTCACGCGAGTTCTCAAGCATGGCTGCATTGAGATTGTAGAGATTCTTAACTTTCTCATACTCCATTATGTCGGTGAAACGCTCACGCTGCACACGCGTCATGTAAAGTATGTCGCTGCTGTTAATCACCTCCGGTGAAAATTCAGTATATTCATTATACTTTATGCCATGCTCGTCACAGAAACGGATATATTCCCTCGGCATCTGAAGTTCCTTGCATGCCACAAAATTAAACGTGGGGTTGAAATACTGGAGCGCCATGAGCAGGGAGTGCACGGTCCTGCCGTATTTGAGATCGCCGACCATGGTTATGGTGAGGTTTTCGAGTGTACCCTGTGTCTTGTATATTGAATACAGGTCGAGCATGGTCTGCGACGGATGCTGGTTAGCTCCGTCGCCGGCGTTGATTACCGGAACATCGGTCACCTCTGTGGCATATCGCGCCGCACCTTCAAGATAGTGGCGCATGATGATAAGATCGACATAGTTGCTCACCATCTTGATAGTGTCTTTGAGGGTCTCACCCTTTGACGAGCTTGTAGTGCTCGCATCGGAGAAGCCGATCACGCGACCGCCAAGGCGGTTGACAGCAGTCTCGAAACTGAGTCGTGTACGGGTCGATGGCTCAAAAAAGAGCGTAGCCACCACCTTGCCTTCGAGTATCCTGTGATTGGGATGCTCCTCAAAATAACGTGCCTGGTTGAGCAGGCGCAATATCTCCTCCTTGCTTATATCGGAAATGGAGACGAGGCTGTTACTATTCATCACTGTGGGAAATGATTGTTTGACAACGCAAATTTACTACATCCCCACCGCAAATGCAAATAATTGAAGCCTATCACTTCGATTTTTCGAAAAGTCGTATCAGCTCCCCTATCCAAAGAACCATTGACGTGACTCCGATAATCAACGCCCAGTCAACCACACTCAACGGCACCACATTGAACATCTCGCCACCTACCGCTACGATGATTATCTGCCCGACAAGGATGGTCAGCGCAATGAAAAGGAACTCCGAACATCCTTTCAGATGAAGCGCAGACCGGTGAGTTGCATAAGCGCGGGCATTAAACATGTTCCAGAACTGAAGGAACACAAATATTGAGAAGAACATGCTCAATTCGTAAGGTGTCAGATTATGGAACGCAAGGTCAGGATGAACGGGGAAAAGATTCAACAAGGAAGTGACATCGGCATGCTGGAAAATATAAAGCAACCCGAACAAAAGCAGGAAGAACGCTACACCGGTACCGATAATATCGGTGGTCATCCCCTTGGTTATGATAAACGCATTGCGGTCACGGGGCTTATCTTTCATGACGGATTCCGACGGGGGCAACGAAGCGAGTGCCATTGCCGCGAATGTATCCATTATAAGGTTGACCCACAGCATCTGCGTGACTGTAAGCGGCGACTCTGACCCCATGAATGCTCCAGCAAGCACGATAAGGCATGCCACCACATTGACGGTCATCTGGAAAAGCACAAAGCGCTGTATATTGAGATACAACGACCTGCCCCACATCACGGCGCGCCCGATGCTGGCAAACGAATTGTCTACAATAGTGATGTCGCTTGCCTCTTTTGCCACAGCCGTGCCGTCGCCCATCGATAGACCCACATGCGCAGCTTTCAGCGCCGGGGCATCATTTGTGCCGTCGCCGGTCACTGCAACGACGTTACCTTTCTTCTGAAGAGTCTCCACCAGACGTTTCTTGTCAAGAGGCCGCGCCCTGGCTATAATCTTCAGGTCATCAATGCGGTCAAACAGTTCGTCATCAGAAAGTGCGGCAAATTCCGGACCGGTTATCACGTTACGGTCGCCGTCATCATGATTCCACAACCCTATCTGTCGGGCTATTTCCTTAGCGGTGTTGGGCGTATCACCGGTCACTATCTTGATTGCGATACCGGCATCGATACATTCTCTCACCGCTGCGGGCACCTCTTTCCTTACCGGGTCGGATATTGCCACGACCCCCATGAATGTAAGGTTATCCGCTACAAGTTGACCATCCTTTATCACGACCTCATCAGGCTCTACTATCTGATAGGCGAATCCGAGTGTACGCATGGCTTGATTCTGATAGTCAAGCAGCTTTCTGTCGATTATATCCTTTCTCACATCACCTTCTACGTTGCGACAAAGAGAATAGACAATCTCCGGCGCACCCTTGACATATATCACCTTTTTGCCCGGAACAGCCTGCGACATCACCTCGGTTACCATATATTTCCGCTCGGTATTGAACGGAATCTCAGCGACTGTCCTGACATTCTCACGGATGGCGCGATAATCAATCCCGTTGGCGCGAAGCCAAAGTATCAAAGCACCTTCGGTGGGATTTCCAAGTACCGAAGGTCTGTCAGCATTTGAAAGGTCAAGCTGTGCAGTCGAATTGACAGCAACGCCTTCCTTTATAATCCGCGCCATCTCCGACTCGTCAAGATTCTGTGAATCGAGAGCGAAAAAGTCAGTTTCATAGATACGCATCTGATTTTCGGTCAGCGTACCGGTCTTGTCGGTACATATAACCGTAGTGGCACCCATAGTCTCGCAGGCATGCATCTTGCGTACAAGATTATTGGTGCGGAGCATACGGCGCATACTGTAGGCAAGACTCAGCGTTACAGCCATCGGCAATCCCTCCGGCACCGACACCACGATAAGTGTCACGGCAATCATCACAGTCTGAAGCAGGAAGGCGAGAAAATGAAACCAATCGAAATCCGCGCCACCTCCGTTGACAAAATACATCACGACGCGACCAAGTATCACGAGCGCGGCTATGCCGTAGCTTACCTTTGATATCAGTTTACCAAGCCCGTCAAGCTGTATGTTAAGAGGAGTCTTTACGCTGTCGTCAATCTGTGTGGCTTCATATACCTTGCCATTTTCGGTGAAATCGCCCACTGCCGTGACCTCAAACACACCATGTCCCTCCATCACTTTTGTGCCACGGAGAAGATGATCGGTCGGGAAAGTGGCATCGGGGTCAAAATGAGCCTCGTCAGTTGTCTTGGCACATATAGGCTCACCGGTAAGCGACGATTCGTCGACCTGAAGTGACGATGACTCAAGCAACTTGCCGTCGGCAGGTATCTCCTCGCCTGTCGTGACCAGGACTATATCACCCACCACGACATCACGCTTGGGAATCTGAACAGTGTTGCCTCCTCGTATAACCTGGACAGGCTCGTCGTCATTGACCTGATTCAGGATGGCAAACTCCCGGTCAGCCTTCACCTCAAAGATAAATGCAAGCCCGGTGGCAAGAAGTATGGCGACAAATATGCCTATCGGTTCAAAAAACACCTGCGCACCTTCATGCAACCCGTAATATTCATAAAATGAAATACCGATTGAAAGCACACCCGCAACAAGAAGTATGAGAATCAGAGGGTCTTTGAACTTGCCCAAAAACTTCCTGAAAAGCGATTCCTTTTCAGGAGGAGTCAGAATATTAACACCATTTTTCTCGCGGCTCTCAAGGACTTGCGCTTCGGTAAGTCCCTCATAATGCCTTGTTTCTGCCATAATCAGAGTCTATATATACTTAAATCTATTGATAAATTTGAAGTCGCGAATTTATCAAAAATCCGCGACTATACAAACATATAACAAATTTCGGTCACAAATATTTCATCAGAAAGAAAAAGCCACTCCCAGAGAAGGCACAAAGGCATGCACTCGGTAGTCGGCTTCAAACTGCTTCACAGGGTTGCCGGAACCCATCTGTGCTGCAAGGAGGTCGACATAATTGCATCGGGCATTGTCCTCGCCAAGCCCGGCGACGTAAAGCATCGAGAAATCGATGGAAAGATTTCGGAGGGGGCGGAAAGAAAGCCCCACACTCGGCTCAATCTTAGTCATACCGGGAGTCTCGGGATTGTAATACTCCTTGTTGACCGGCGAGAAATCCGCTATCACACCGGCCCTTACGTCGAAACGCCGTGTCACGGAATACTGTGCGCCAAGACGAAGCGCCCAGGCATTCTTGTAGTGCTTTTCAAGATGCTGGTCGTAGGCACTCACATTCTCGTCAAGGAAATGGATGTCGAGATTCTTATATGTGTTCCATCCGGTGAGCTGCGCGTCAAGAGCGATGATAAGCGACTCGACGGGTTTATAGGAGACTCCGAAAGTAAACACCGACGGCATAGGCATGGATGCGGTGAAGTTTGCCTCATTGATGAGTGAAAGACGCGATTCGAGAATCTGGCGCGCCAGTTCGTTGGCGTATGTCACCCTTGCCTCGCCTGCCTTTACTTTCATCGTCATTTTTGACCGGAAATTGACACCGACCGTCCACTGCCTGTTTATGTCGTACATCACGCCGACATTGAAGCCGAACGCCACGTTGGCATTACCCGTAAGATTTACCGACGCCGGCATCGTGTTGCCGAATTGTGCCGTGGAACCCATCGCGCCAAGCATCGCATCCATTGTGGCAGGATTGACAAGTCCCTTGTTGAGATTGACGCTTCCCCACGACACCATAAGACCGGCTCCCACGGAAAGTCCCGTGATGATGCGCCATGACACGGTCGGCTGCACGGTAAACGTCGACAGTTTCACCGACTGATTCAGGATAGCTCCGGGCCAGTTGTTTGTCCAGTCAATAGAGCTGCCGTAAGGAGTATATAATGTGATGCCCGCCTTCAGATTGTCATAAATCCCGAATGCCGCGCTTACCATCATGGGCGTACTTATGTCGTTGTCGGTCTCATACCATTTGTCACCCGTCCTCGCCTTGGCGGTAGCGGCGACTGCATTGATGCTCGCCGACAGGTCAAGGGTCTTTTCCATAAACCCGAGACCGGCGGGATTAAAATACATGCTCTCGGCACCAAGCTTCTGCGCGACACCGGTATGAGCCATTCCTCCCTGACGTGCGCTCAATGTATTTACCTGATACCCTTCTGCCACAGCCGACAATGCCATCACGGCACCCACTGCGGCGCATAAAATTCTTTTCATAATCACTTGAATTTTTATAAAAACTCCGCAAAGGTAAACAAATCCGCCTTATCCATCCAAGAAAAACAGAACAAAAAATCAAGATAACAGAACAATCCCGCTTCATATACGCTCAAAACATTTAAGTAACTCGCAAAAATTAGCTGATATATAATTATGAAGTATTTTCGATGGATTTTACGGGTGGAGAGAAGGAGTGTAGCGGGCTACACGACTGATTGACAGCCGGGAAATCACCGGAAAGACGAGTAAGTATATGTCAGCCCGTAGGGTTACTGAAATAAGAACTTATAAACTAATTTTTAAGAGTTACTTAACGGTTAACATATTAAAATTTAAGTTAACCACATTATATTAAATTTTGGCGACCGCTCGGCGATTGCACGATATTTCTTAACTTTGCACCCGTTTTAGGTAAAAAAGAAAGTCATTTTGTAACAACACCCGGTTTTATGAACAAAGGTCTGTTTGCACTCGCAATGGGCACCTTCGCCCTCGGAATAGCCGAATTTCTCATGATGGGGATACTCGGCGACATCGCGGTAACAATGCACGTAACCATTTCAGAAGCAGGACATTTCATATCGGCATACGCCCTCGGCGTGTGTGTCGGCGCACCGGCGCTTCTCTTTGCGCGCCGGCTGCCGCTCAAACACATCATGCTCATCCTTGCCGCTATCATAGCCGTCGGCAACCTCGGCGCGGCGATATCGCAGGGCTTCTACACATTCTTCATCTCACGCTTCATATCCGGTCTGCCCCACGGTGCATATTTCGGCGTGGGGGCGATTGTGGCGCGCCGTCTCGCAAAACCCGGTCATGAAGTAAGTGCCGTGTCCTACATGATAGCCGGCATGACTGTCGCCACGCTCGCCGGGGTGCCACTCGGCACCCTCATCACCAACACCGTCACCTGGCGCGTCGCCTTCCTCATCGTAGGCGCGATGGGCATAGCCACCATCATCGCCATCAAGGCATGGGTGCCCGATGTCGCAGGCATCGAGGACCGCGGCTTCAAAAACCAGTTCAAATTTTTGCGCACCCTTCCGCCATGGCTCATATTCGGCGGCGTAATATTCGGGCAGATAGGCATCTACTGCTGGTACAGCTACATCGACCCGCAGCTGACACTCGTGGCAGGATTCCCCCAAGCCGACCTGTCATGGCTCATGGTACTCGCCGGATTCGGCATGTTTGCCGGCAACCTCATCGCCGGCAAGCTCAGCGACCGCTACAAGCCCTCGTGGATAGCCGCGTGGGTGCAGGCATCGGCAATACCCGTGTTGCTGCTCTTTTTCTTCCTCGCATCCTTCAAGATTGCCGCAGTAGTGCTGATGGTGCTCGGCACCGCCGCCCTCTTCGGCTCCGGCAGTCCGCTCCAGTCATCAATCGTAGGCTATTCGCGCGGAGGCGAACTCCTTGGCGGCGCATGCATCCAGATTGCCTACAATGCCGGCAACGCCATAGCCGCCTGGGTAGGAGGCAAAGTCATAGCACAAGGCTACGGCTACACCGCCCCCGCAATCGTAGGCATACCCATCGTGCTCATAGGCTGCATACTCCTCTTCATCCTATATTGGCGTTACGAGCGCAACACCTCTCAGAACTCAAATCTGAAAACTCAAATCTGAGATCTGAAAACTGAAGACTGAAGACTGAGGACTGAAAACTGGAACCTGAAAACTCAAAACTCTTGCGCATCTCAAAGATTTTCCGTAATTTTGGCGCACTTTAGCATCTTTCCCTGAAAGAGAGCTGAAAGCATTAGCGTTCATTCATTACGATGAGCACTGCAACCATCCAAAAAAACATTGCGGCAGTACCACACACCGGCGCTGGCGATGCCGGAGGCGTATCGCGACCCAATTGGTATGTGGCTATAGTCAACAACAACAGCGAGAAAGAAGTGCGTGAACGTCTCGCACTTCTCGGCTACGACACATACGTCGCGACACAATGGCAGACAAAAATATGGCGCAACGGGCGCCGCGCCAACGTCGAGGCAGTCGTCATACGCACAATCGTATTCATCCGCTGCACCGAACGCCAACGCCGCCAGATAGTCACCCTACCCTACATCAACCGGTTCATGACCAACAGGGCGGTGGCGACACAACGCACACCCGCAATCATCCCCGAGTATGAGATGCACACACTCCAATTCATCCTCGGCAACTCCGACACACCCGTAAGAATCGAAGAACGTCCCCTCCACCGGGGCGACCGCGTAAAAGTCGTGCGCGGCAGCCTCATGGGACTCGAAGGCGAAATCATCGACACCCCCTCCGGCTCCGAGCTCGTCGTGAGGCTCGACATCCTCGGCTGCGCCCGCCTCAACATCGAGCGCATCAGCGTCGAGCCCCTCCCCTGACTCCACGCTAACAAAATCGCCGCGCAAAGCGTTGTAATTTAAACAATAATCACTATCTTTGCAACAATAAGATTGAATAACAGACATGTGTCAGACTGCATTAATTTCAAAAAACATCGTAAGAATCGGGATGCGAAGCTTCGGGCAAAACCTTGAGGCTGCCGCAGGTAACACTACGACCCGTCAAAAAATTGCAAGCCTGAATCACTCAATCGACACATTATACGACCTCCTATACGAGCAATACAATGATATCACCCCCGCTGACTACAAAATCTTCGGTCCACAACTCCGTTTATTGCTCGACTCGCTGAAAAATCTCTACACAACATATAAAAAATATTCTGAAGCCATTGAATTTTCTGATCAGGTCGAGCGTCTTGGCAGGAATTATTCCGCCCTTTATGAAATTGACCGCGACATAAAGCATTTCAGACTATCTGTCGGCAATGCGACAAAGCTTAATGCCGCGCTAAAAGAAGCCTCCCAAGCCATCAGCCACATCGGAAAATGATTCAGTATTTTTCGATAACAACATTTCGCAACCGCATCGCCTCGCTCCTAAAAATAAAGCGCGGAGTCTACGCCGGTGTGACATCAGAAATCGTCAAGGAATTCAATGGGAAAACCATCGAACAAATCAGGCAAAACCGCGACATGATTCTATGCGAGAATGATGTAATAATAATAAAACTCCGCCTGCCCGACAAGCGACAGAGACTATCCAGAAAAGATGGCTACAGGCTCATATATATTGTATCCAAGACTCAGGAAACAGTGATTTTTCTCGATATTTATCCGAAAAACGGACCATCACAACAACTCAGCATATCAGAAAACAGATTAACCGCACTGCTCGAAGAGTTTACGGCAGACGCTAAAGCTGCCACACTCGCGCCCTTCGACCTCCACTAATCTCTCCCTACCCCGGCGCAGGCGCAACCGCCACGCCGGAAGCCGCGATAAAGCGACCAATCGTCACATGCTACTCTTAGACGCTCCCATTGACCCATCAGCCATGATAGGGCAGCCACAGCACCCATCGCCTCGGTTGCCGACTGGTTCACTGTCATCGCCTTTCCCCTCACCCTGTTAGGACTATGGTTGACCTACCGGCAAAGCAAAAAGACAAAGAGCGCCGCCGATGCCGCCAAAAAGTCAGCAAAGGAGACATCCGACAAAATTGAGTCATTTCAATACATGGCAACTCTCTCCCGCAACATCGAGATACTCAGATCATGCCCCAAGCTCCTGCTCGAATCACAATGGCTCGATGTGGCGCATCATCTCACCGAGGCGCGCGACCAGCTGCTTATACTCATGACAGGAGAGAAGGATTCCGAAAACCACAAAAAGCTCAAAATCCTCAAAGACAATCTAAATATCGACATACGCAACCTGTACACCAGGGCAAACGACGAGTCATTTGAACTCATGACCGATTCAATATTTGACCGCATCAACGAAGCCCACGAAATATTTGTAACCAAGCAAGCCGAAATAAAGAAGCTATAACATCATGCATACCAAAAACCAAACATTAATCAAGCGGCTGATTGAAAAGACCGAGGCAGGCGACCTGCGCTGGAACGCCACCAGCCGCCCGATGCAATACTCCCTCTCCATGTCGGCAAATCAGGTAATAATCGAACGTATTGCAAACGTGGGAACCATCAAATATAAATTCAGCATACTCGATGCACAAGGCGGCGACATCGACACCATAACAGCGCAATCCAGCCCCACCGCCACTCCCGACAGTGCTGTACTGCGAAGTCTCTATGAGACAGCGCGTCGCAACGCCAACCACATCGACGAAACCATCGACCGCCTCCTCGACGAGCTCAGCTAAACCATCCTTCAAAATCAATACAAAGCACTCAATTATTCCAGTTACTATATTATGTCTAATCATGCTAAAATATGTATTGTTGACACTATTTTTCCAAAAGGTCACCGATATTTAAATTCAAAATTACTTGAGGCTATTTCGGAATATTATTCTATTGATGTTATCAACAATTACTCATATTACAAGGATATTAAACTTAAAAATGTTAACATTATAGATAAAAAACAATTCCGCTTGGGGAATAATAAACTTTTAAATCATTTAAAATTAATTTTAAATGGATTATTTGTTTCCATGAGCATTAAAAGTAAGAAATATGACGCCATAATTTTTTTTACATTTGACACCATAAATTTCGCACTTATTAAATTCCTTTTCAGAAATAAAAATATCATTCTCATTCATCATGATAATACCGCTCGACTTAAAGACAAATTCAAATATCAGTGCTTCCAAAAATACCGCAATAAAGTAAAACATATCGTATTTAGTCCCATACTTAAACAATATTTAACAACTGAAATTGGAGTTGACAGTAATCTTATTTTTGATATTCCACACCCGCTACCAGCGGATTGTTCTGTAATAAAAGACATCAAGACTTCTCCTAAAATAATTTTATCCACTGGATATGCAAATGACGAGACTCTAATTAAAGATATAATTGAATATGAAGAAACGAACCATATCTTAGAGAAAAATGGTATAATCTGGAAAATAAGATCCTCTAATATAACGTATGAGGGAGCTAGTTTATCCATTTTTAATGAACATATATCTCAAGAAGAATATAATGAGCTCTATAATAATGCATATGGTATCGTATTATTATACTCAAATGAATATGCTTACAGATTTTCTGGTGTTCTATTTGATGGATTAACACATGGAAGGATTATTTTAGGACCTCCTATCGCCCTGGTGAATTATTATAATGAAAAATATCCAAATATGTGCATAACTTTTAATAATATCAGTGAATTAGTTAATGAAATTGCTTCTCTAAAATATCCGTCTAAAGAATGTGTTGAATGCATTCACCAAGAAATAATAACTCAGAGCAGTCAATCTAATATTGCAGAAAGTTTAAGAAATGTAATAGCTAAATAACCACCATGGAAACAAGTTCCATTTCTAGCCGTATTGCAAAAAATTCTCTCATTATGTACGGGAGAATGATATTTGTCATGGCACTAGGACTATTGACATCTCGAATTGTCCTGCAGGCATTAGGAATAGAAAATTACGGTATATATAATCTTGTCGGCGGATTAGCAACATTTTTTAGTTTTATAAATTTCGCTCTAGTTGCATCAACTCAAAGATTCCTTAATTATGAAATTGGTCGGAATAATCAACAAAAATTAAAAGCAACATTCAGTACAGCACTATTAATTCATATCTGTTTAGCCTCCGTTATAGTTATATTTGCAGAACCAATTGGACTATGGCTTCTAAACAACGAATTACAAATTCCAGAGACAAGACATCATGCCGCATTTATTGTCTTTCAATGTAGTTTAGCTACGCTTTTCGTTCAAATAATTTCGTTACCCTATAATGCAGTTTTAATTTCCAGGGAAAAAATGAGTATATATGCAACCATAACAATGGTACAGTCGATACTCAATTTTTCAGTTGCATATTCAATATTAGTATTAGGTACTAAGAATTTAGAATTATACGCCTCACTAATGTGGATAGTACAACTTATTGTGGCATTGCTATACTTCTCTTATTCTAATTTAAAATATAAAGAAACTCGAGGCGCATTCAATTTCGATAAGAATATCTTAAAAGAAATGTTGACATTTACAGGTTGGAATCTGTACGGAGGAATGTCGTGGATGCTATGTACCCAAGGTTTAAACATTCTACTTGGCATGTTCTTCACACCGGTAGTTAATGCAGCACGAGGTATTGCAGTTCAAGTACAAAGTGCCGTATCACAAATATATAATAATTTAAACACAGTCATTTCGCCTCAACTCATTCAATCATATGCAAGACAGGATGAAACGCTATTTTATTCAATATTGTACAATAGTTCTAAGTATTTTGTGTTTCTACTTTATGTTATTGCAATACCGGTATTTATTAAAGCACCACAAATATTAGAAATTTGGTTGCATGATGTGCCAACTTATACAACTTCTTTTGTAAGAATATTACTTATTGCAAGTATATTTGATGCTTTAGGCGTACCATTGAAACTAGCTGTTGATGCATGTGGGAAAATTAAATTATATCATTTCATTATTGGTAGTATTCAAATAAGCGTATTGCTATTTGCATATCTGACATTAAACTTTGGTGGAAACCCTCAATCAGCACTATATGTTTATCTTATAATCTCATCTATTGCCCTTATAGCTCGGCTTATAATACTTCAGAAAATTCTACATAATTTTTCTATTTCATATTATACGCAAAAAGTTTTATTCAAAATTTCTATAATTTTACTTATCTCATACTTTTCATGTCAGATTATTTCAAATTATCTTTCGAAGACCCTAACAGGACTATTCATTTTCATATTGATTTCTGTATTAATTATTTTAATATATGTATTTTATATTGGGATGAATAAGGTAGAACGCAACAATATAATTCAAATAATCTCTAAAAAGCTGAAAATAAAAAAAACATTTAATTAAACGACATGAATATTTTAAGTATTATCCTAAACTATTTAAGACAAAAAAGACACATAATCAATCTAAAGAAAAAGAATGTATTGATTTGCCATCCTAAATTTATTTCAAATCTCAATAATTTAATTTTATATAAGGATGTATATATTGGGCCCGAAGCATGGATGGACCTTAGAGGAAAGTTGAGCATAGGTAACGGAACAATTATTGGTCCAAGAATTAAGGTTCACACATCTAATCATAATTGGAATGGGAATATGCTACCCTACGATGATAAATACATCATAAAGGATATATTTATTGACGAAAATGTTTGGATTGGAGCCGATGTAACAATAATGGGAGGAGTTTCTATTGGAGAAGGTGCTATTATTGCCGCCTCATCAACAGTAACTAAAGACATTCCTAAATATGCTATTGTAGGCGGCTGTCCAGCCAAATTAATAAAGTATAGAGATGAATCTAAATATGATAGATTAAAGATGCAAAATGCCATCTATTTAAAATTGAAGAAAGAAGGAAAAACCTTAAAAAATGATGTTGACAGATGCATGAACTCTAATAATTCCTAATTATGAATATTTTATTGATCGGCTATTATGGTTATCGCAATTTAGGAGATGACCTAATGCTAAATGGATTTTCTAAGTTTCTTGAATCAAACACATCCATAGACAAAGTCACTATTCCGGCTAAGGAATGTTATTACAAATTTCAAAGCACAAAAATATCGCAGGTCTATCTTCCTAAAAGCTATAAAGAATGGTTTAGAATAATTAAGGCTAATGATCTAATTATTTGGGGAGGGGGGACTTGCTTATATTCAAATCCAGGTCTAAATTGGTTATTAATTATTTCATGTATAACCTTTCTCTTAGGAAAGAAACTACTATTTATTGGAGTTGGCGTTGACTATCCACAGAGTATTTTTGATAAAATAAAAATTAAAACAATTCTAAATATCTCAAATAAGATTGGTGTACGTGATCCCAAATCATTGGATAATTGCATTTTTAAATATAATATAAAAGAGAAGAAGATATATTCCATTGATGACTTAGCATATTTAAGCCTTAATCCAAAAAATCTAAGTGCACATACATTTCATAATCCGCCAAAAAAAATTTCTTTTTCAGGTCATTATGAATTTATCTCAAAGAAGACAATTAATTTCTATACATCCCTTTTGGTATCCTTATTAAATCAAAACACAGAATTAAAATTACATTTTTTACCTGCTCATGGAGGTCAGTTCTCAGATGACAATCAACATACCCTTATTTACAATAAAATTCCTGCCAATCTTAAAAATAGAGTAATCCTCCACCGTAATCTTTCGCCAGAAGAATTTGTAGAAACGCTATCTTTTATGGATTTCCACATAGGATTTAGATTACATTCGATTTTCCTATCAAAAAACCTTTCTATTCCATTTATTGCCATTAATTATGCACCTAAAGTTGAATCGTACGTTAAATCCGTCAATGGCGATTTCATTAATTTACATGTTCCATTTGGACTCGAATTAATAAATTCAATCCAAAGAAAAAAGGACAAAGTAGATTTAAATATCGCACAAAAACAACAATATATATATGATATGCTTTCAAAAATCATATTCAGCTAATAGCCCAGATTATATGATATGATTAACGATTTCTCTAAAATAGACTATAGATTCTGTACAATCATTTCCCTATTATCTATTTTATATATTGATTATTTTGCCAAAAATGCAATCGGTTATATAATAACTTTGGCAATTTTCATTTATTTAATTTACTATAGTTTTAAGAACTTATTTAATTCATTCAAAATCTTTATAATTCTATTCACTGTTTTACCACCTTTCCCTAGAAATATTTTAGATGTATACGAACACATCCAGGTTACCCACACAATTTCTTATAATGTGATTACCGGAATGCCATTTATAGGCATGAGCATGGTACAATGGTTGACACTATTTTATATCTTAATGTTTATTGTTGAAATAATAAATCATAAAATTTCATTTTCAAAATCATATTTAAATCTATTTTTATTCATAATCATATTACCATTAACCATTTCAGCCATTCAATTTCTTTTAGCACCCGAAAATTTTCTTTTTAGAGAAGTTATCACAGGAATACGTTTTCCCATATATCTACTTCTAGGTTTACTATTTTATATTCGCTATAAATCTAATATTAATCAAATTGGACAATTCTTAGTTGAAGTTCTGATTGCTTCATCTATTATATTTTGTGTAAGAGTACCTTTCTTTCTGATATTAAGTATGTTTGAAAACACTCCATCATTAGACTTAGGAGTCGTTCCACATATACCATTAGCGGTAATGTTTTCTTTATTTCTCATGCCCCATAAAACAAAGGGCATGATTTATACAATGGGAGTATGCATATTTTCTCTATTATCACCGAGCAGAGGACAAATATTTATGTTCTTTGTTTTAGTATTATTATATCTATGGATTTCAAAATTTAAGTTATCTAAAATCAAGCATATTTTATCACTAGCATTTATTGGATTTTTTGTTATCATGAGCATGACTCTATTTAATGATCGCCTATATGAATTCTTTTTATGGAAATTATCTGAATTTTCACCCTCATCCGAAGGTATTTCTGAATCAGGATTAGTTAGAGTTTATGAATTTCTAAATATAACTGATAGCATTCGAACAAATATTATAAGTTTTCTTTTTGGCTCAGGATTATCCGGATATTTTACATTCGATGCATATCCTTTCCCTTTCCCCGAACACTTAGACTTAAAGTCTTATCAAGATTTTGAACTAGCAAAAGGCATATATTACCATCCTCACTTTTTTATAAATATTGTTCTGCTTAAATTTGGACTCATTGGGTTATGTGCGTACATCGGTTTCATCCTTTCATATTTTAATACCTGTCGAAAAAAATATTATATTGCACAAAATAATGCATCGTTTCTATTATCATTCGGTTTCTTTTTTGCGATATCATTACTATTAGACATGCACTTTAGGGGATATTATGCAGTACTCTTTCCAATATTATTCCTTTACACTTCAAATATTTATGTCAATATTAAATCCAAAAATAAATTAGTAAAATTTCACGAACAATCAGTATGAATACTTTAAAATGCAATTTTCTAATTGACTGCCATTGCTTTGATTCTAACATGAGTCAAGGAATAACTACATATATAAAAGGCATCTACTCACTTTTACCATCAAAAGCACCAAATATCAACTTTTTCTTTATGGCACAAGACATTGAAAGATTAAAAAATATATTTGGAGAAGATAAGAACATCAAATACATTAAACTAAAATCACACAATAAACTATATCGCCTGGTCTATGAAATACCGCAATTAATTAAACGCCATAAAATAGATATGGCGCATTTTCAATATATTTCTCCACTAATAAAAAATTGCAAAACGATAGTCACTCTTCACGACATACTGTTTGTGGACTTCCCTCAATTCTTTCCTCTCTCATATCGTCTTCTTAAAGGCTTATTATTCAAAGTGTCTGCAAAAAGGTGCGATTTATTATGTACCGTGTCTAATTATTCTAAAGAAAGGATTTCTAAATGTTATAACATAAGTAACAACAAAATCATAATTACACCCAATGCTGTTTCCAAGGATTTTAAAGATACCCCAAATAAAAAATTAAAATCAATGCCACAAAAATATATACTATATGTAAGTAGGATTGAACCACGAAAGAATCATATTGCAGCAGTAAATATCTTTAACAAACTAGATTTAGCAAATAAAGGATATAAATTAGTACTAATAGGAAAAGAGACGGTTTCAACGCCTCAATTACACGCATTAATTAATAATCTTTCTGAAACGACAAAATCAAATATTCTTGTAATACCTCAAGTCTCATATGATGATCTTAAGTTATGGTATAAGAATGCGTCACTATTTATATATCCATCTATTGCAGAAGGTTTTGGTATTCCCCCAATAGAAGCTGCTGTTAGCGGGATTCCCGTAATTTGTAATAATTCCACTGCAATGTCCGACTTTTCCTTTTTTAAAGAAAACTTAGTTGATTTCAACGATGAAAAGACTGTCTTAAATCGTATCCAAAGTTTACTCAACGAAGATACTAAAAATCAAAACTTAAGTGAAATAGTTCTAAATTGCTACAGTTGGGACACAATAGCAAATAATTTTCTAACCAATCTCACCAAACAATTCAGTATTTAAATACTTTGTGGCATTGCATTCACACATAATTAAGCCAATAATTTCTATTTATGCATTTTGACAAAAAAGTTGCATTCAATTATTGAATGCAACTTAATTTATTTAATCCCATTTCAAATATAAAAATTTAACACAAAAGCAGATGAAAGTAGCGATAATAGGCACAGTCGGTGTGCCGGCTAATTATGGCGGATTTGAGACACTTGTCGAGCAGCTTGTCCGTCACAACCAATCAGAAGACTTGCAATATGCGGTCTATTGCAGCAAAAAATCTTACAGCGACGAGCGATGGGTATATCATGGGGCAAAGACAGAGTATGTCGGTCTGAACGCCAACGGTATCCAGAGCATTCCTTACGATATACTTTCGCTGATGAAGGCGGCAAAAAAGAGCGATGTAGTACTGATACTCGGTGTGTCGGGATGCGCATTCCTCCCCGTGTTCAGGTTGTTTTCTAAAAAGCGACTTGTAATCAACATAGACGGGCTGGAACACCGCCGTGACAAATGGAACAAATGGGCGCGGCGATTCCTCAAATATTCCGAGCGTCAGGCTATAAGATACGGCGATGTCATTGTTACCGACAACAAGGGTATCACCGATTATGTCAAAAATGAGTATGGCAAAGACTCTGAACTGATAGCATACGGAGGCGACCATGTGCTTCAAGACATCTCAGCGCAAGAAGCAGCAGGAATTCTAAACAAATATGGTTTAACCGCCGGAGATTATTCATTGGCTATCTGCCGTATAGAGCCAGAAAACAATGTGCATACCATACTTGAAGCATTTAGCCGGATGCCAGACAAAAATATTCTCTTTATAGGGAATTGGGATAAAAGTGCCTATGGTAAGGAAATACGCGAGCGATATTCAGCCTTTCCGAACATAAAGATTCAATCGGCAGTCTATGACTTGCGTGACCTGAATGCGTTGAGAAGCAACTGTCAGTTTTACTTACACGGTCATAGTGCCGGGGGCACTAATCCCTCCCTCGTAGAGGCAATGTTTTTTGCAAAACCCATAATTGCATTTGATTGCATCTACAACCGTGAGTCGACCGAAAATAAAGCCAACTATTTCAGCTCTGCCGATGAATTGGTCAAAATCATCAATAACACGACGCTTGATTTCAAAGGCAATGCGTCATCAATGCAGGAAATTGCCGACCGTCGTTACCGCTGGGAAACCATCGCCCGACAATATGAAAAGCTGTATCATTACTAACTTTTCGCACTGATTATTTGGATTTTACAACAATATAGCTTATTTTTGCGTTGTAATAATCACTATTTGATGTAAATGTTACTCCTCAATTAGGCAATAATAACATGATAACAAAGACATACAATCGCATTACTGATGTTCCGGTAGATGAGCTGCAGCGCATGATGGCGGAATACGGTCGACAGAAATCCAAGACCGTAAGGTCATCGCGTAAGTATCTCCGCAGCATCGGCATGGTGATTAAGAGTGATGGTACTGTCGTTACCTCTCACGCAACTGTCATAAAACATTGATTACCGATTCCCGCAATTTAGTAATAGGCTATCATGGCTGTGAAAAAAGTGTCGCGGCCGATGTTCTATGTAATCGGACAAGCCTCACGCCAAGTCAAAACGCCTATGACTGGCTTGGAAGTGGAATCTATTTTTGGGAAAATGACCCGACAAGAGCGTTGGAATTTGCAACCGAAATAAAAAAATGCAAAGAACCATTCATTGTCGGAGCGATTATTGACTTAGGCTTTTGCCTTGATCTCACTTGCCGCGAATCACTTAACGTGGTCAAGATGATTTGGGAGAACACGGTGAAAGAATCATACGAACAGGGCAATCTTCGGGAAAATCTTCCCGGACGGCGCGGAGAAACCGGGGAACTTTTGCGCCGATATCTTGACTGTCATGTAATCGAGGCATTGCATAAATACAATGACGAGCATGACTATGAACAATATGACTCAGTAAGAGCAGGCTTTTGGGAAGGAAATCCCATATATCCTACAGCCGGATTTTTCGATAAAAACCATATTCAGATATGTGTCAGAAATTATGACTGTATTGTCGGGTATTTTCTTCCACAAGGAGGTCCGTTCACCCTCTGACCGACATATTTTCTCCGAAAACATTCTCTTTTGAAAGGCATAACGACCGGTGACGTGCCGGATTTTCTATAAGGATTTTTCTTAATTTTTCAATACATTTTTATGAAAGGAATTGTACTTGCCGGGGGGTCGGGCACACGGTTGTACCCGATCACCAAGGGCGTGAGCAAGCAGATGCTGCCCGTGTTTGACAAGCCGATGGTGTATTACCCCATCTCGACGCTGATGCTTGCAGGGATACGCGACATCCTGATTATCTCCACGCCGAGAGACCTCCCGATGTTCCGCGAGCTGCTCGGCGACGGGTCGGACTACGGGGTCAACTTCTCCTACGCCGTCCAGCCGTCGCCCGACGGGCTTGCACAGGCATTTATCATCGGACGCGAGTTTATCGGCGACGACGCGGCGTGTCTGGTGCTTGGCGACAACATATTCCACGGCGCGGGCTTCTCGGGCATACTGAAAGATGCCGTCAAGACAGCCGAGACCGAGGGCAAGGCTACCGTGTTCGGCTACTGGGTCGACGACCCGGAGCGTTACGGTGTCGCCGAGTTTGACCACGACGGCAACTGCCTCTCAATCGAGGAGAAGCCGGAGCATCCGAAATCAAACTATGCTGTCGTGGGACTATATTTCTATCCCAACAAGGTGGTCGACATCGCGGCAAGTATCAAGCCGTCGGCGCGCGGCGAGCTGGAAATCACCACTGTCAACCAGGAATTCCTGAAGACCGGCGAGCTCAAGGTGCAGACTCTCCCACGCGGATTCGCATGGCTCGACACCGGCACCCACGACTCCCTCGCCGAGGCGTCGATTTATGTCGAGGTGCTCGAAAAGCGACAGGGACTGAAGATAGCGTGTCTCGAGGGCATCGCCTACCGCCAGGGATGGATAAGCCGCGAGCGCATGATCGAGCTTGCGCAGCCTATGCTGAAAAACCAGTACGGCAAATACCTACTGAAAGTGGTAGAAGAGCTTGACCGCACAGGCGCCAGCAACCTCGACTAATAATTTATAGTTGTCAGTTTTCAGTCGTCAGTTTTCAGTTCTGCCTGTCACAAAGAATGATGACTACAAATGTTGATAATTACACGGGTAATTGTTAACTTTGTGTGATATGAAAACAAGTAATTTTAAAGAATTGGCTGTGTGGCAAAGATCAATGAATCTTGCAGTTGAGATTTATGACCTGGTCCGACATCTTCCTCCGGATGAAAGGTATGGACTTTCTGACCAGATCAGGCGCAGTACCATCTCGATCCCTTCAAATATCGCCGAAGGACATGCCAGAAATTCTGACAAGGAATTTTTTCATTTCCTATCAATTTCCCGTGGCTCCGCAGCTGAATTACAAACCCAGCTGATTCTCGGCACAAAAATAGGATATTTCACGGAAGAAACGTGCAATCCTTTGATTCAGGAAATTGTGGAAATTGATAAAATGCTATGCGGACTGATGCGTTTTATTAAATCAAGACAT
>QAMW01000040.1:0-25369 GCA_003150235.1 Bacteroidales bacterium | reverse complement strand
CCACAATGGAAATAATAAAGACTGAAATAGAGGGCGTGGTGATAATAGAGCCGCGCATATTCAAGGATTCACGCGGATACTTCTTCGAGAGCTACTCCAAGCGCGAGTTTGACGAAAAAGTGCGCCCCATCGACTTTGTCCAGGACAACGAGTCGTGCTCATCCTACGGCGTCATGCGCGGGCTGCATTTCCAGTGTCCGCCGTTCGCGCAGTCCAAGCTCGTGCGCTGCGTGAAGGGACGTGTACTCGACGTAGCCGTCGACATCCGTAAAGGCTCACCAACCTACGGGCGTCACGTGGCGGTAGAACTGACCGAGGACAATCACCGCCAGTTCTTCATCCCGCGCGGGTTTGCCCACGGATTCGCGGTGCTGTCCGACATCGCCGTGTTCCAGTACAAGTGTGACAACTACTACCATCCCGAAGCTGACGGCGGTATCTCCATCCAGGACACCTCACTCGGCATCGACTGGATGATTGACCCCGCCAAGGCGATTCTGTCAGAAAAAGACCTGCGTCATGCCGTGCTCGCCGATTTCGACTCACCGTTTGACTACACCGCCGACCTTTACCAACTTTAACAGCCCGTATATTGTTTAACTACCGAATAAGTCGTATATTTGCGTTGATAAACAAACTGTAAAGACATGACTCAACTCGTAATAAACATAGAGGATGCCTCTGTCAAATCAGCACTAAAACAAGCTCTTTCAAAAGTAATGAGCAATTTTAAAGGTGTCTCATTTGAAGAAGAGGACTCATATACACTCGACGATGCCCTTGAGGAAGTAAGAAGAGGCGATGTTATCAGATATGAGTCTGTTGAGGATTTCTTTAACCATCTTCATCGTGAAATACAGGATTGAGACACCGTCATCATTCGCTAAGGCTCTGAAGCGTTGTATCAAAAGAGGACTTAAATACGAGCTTTTTGAAACCGTTGTAAAAATTCTCGCCTCCGAGGGTTCTCTCCCATCGAAATACCGACCGCATAAGCTTTCGGGCAAATATGATGGATTATGGGAATGTCACATTCAGCCTGATTGGTTGCTGATTTGGCGACAGGATGATACAGAACTTGTCTTGGTTATGATAAACACAGGCTCCCATTCCGACTTATTCTGAAACTCACCAAATTTACTCATGAACATATTAGTGACCGGAGCCAACGGACAGCTTGGCAGCTGTCTCCGCGATGTCGCGGCAGGCTCCACCGACAATTACATATTCACCGATGTCGCCGAGCTCGACATAACGGATGCCGCAGCCGTCAGGAAAGCTGTCAGCGACAATGCGGTGGATGTCATCGTAAACTGCGCCGCCTATACCAATGTTGACAAGGCGGAGGATGACGCGGCATTTGCCGAGCTGCTCAATGCCACAGCCGTGCGTAACCTCGCAGAGGCGGCAAAAGAAAACGGCGCGACCCTCATTCACATATCCACCGACTATGTGTTCGGGAAAGAGCCCTACAACGTCCCTTGCCGCGAAGACCAGAAAGGCACACCGACAGGAGTCTACGGGCTCACCAAGCTCCACGGCGAGCAGGCGATTGCCGAAACCGGGGTCAAGGCTCTCATATTCCGCACCGCGTGGCTCTACTCCGAGTATGGTAGAAATTTTGTAAAGACCATGCTCAACCTCACGTCGACCAAACCGGAGCTGAAAGTCGTCTTTGACCAGACCGGCACCCCGACCTATGCCGGCGACCTCGCACTCGCACTCTTCGACATAATTGAAAACCGCCGCTTTGCCGGCAACGAGGGTGTGTATCACTACTCCAACGAGGGCGTGTGCTCCTGGTACGACTTCACGAAAATGATAGCCGAATACGCCGGCAACACAGCCTGCGACATACAGCCGTGCCACTCCGACGAATTCCCCTCAAAGGTCGTGCGCCCCTCTTACTCCGTGCTTGACAAGACCAAATTCAAGAATACGTTCGGCATAAAAGTACCATACTGGACCGACTCCCTCCGCCGGTGCATCGCCAATCTCAAAACAACTGAAATCTGAAAACTGACAACTCCCAACAGACAACTTACAGCAATGAAACGTAACATACTTATCACCGGCGGTGCCGGATTCATTGGCTCACACGTCGTGCGCCTGTTTGTAAACAAATATCCCGACTACCGTATCGTCAACCTCGACAAGCTCACCTACGCAGGCAACCTCGCCAACCTGAAGGACATCGAGGACCGTCCCAACTACACTTTTGTCAAGGCAGACATAGCTGACCTCGACGAGATGCGCCGCATAATCAAGGGATACAATATCGACGGAATCATCCACCTTGCTGCCGAGAGCCATGTCGACCGCTCAATCAAGGACCCGTTCACCTTCGCCCGCACAAATGTCATGGGCACACTTGCCCTCCTTCAGGCGGCAAAAGAATACTGGGAGTCGCTGCCCGAAAAATACGAGGGCAAGCGCTTCTACCACATCTCCACCGATGAGGTCTACGGCGCCCTTGAACTGACCGACCCCGAGGGCGTGGAATCACCCTTCACGACTGCCGCCTCATCGGAGCATCACCACGCCTACGGGACTGAGTTCTTCCTCGAGACCACAAAATACAACCCTCACAGCCCCTATTCGGCATCCAAAGCCTCATCCGACCATTTCGTGCGCGCCTACCACGACACCTACGGAATGCCCACCATCGTGACCAACTGCTCAAACAACTACGGTCCATACCAGTTCCCGGAGAAGCTCATCCCGCTATTCATCAACAACATCCGCCACCGCAAGCCACTGCCCGTCTACGGAAAGGGAGAAAATGTACGCGACTGGCTCTATGTCGTCGACCACGCCCGTGCAATCGACACCATATTCCACAACGGCAAAATCGCCGAGACCTACAATATCGGCGGCTTCAACGAGTGGAAAAATATCGACATCATCAAGGTTGTCATCCGTACCGTCGACCGCCTGTTAGGCAATCCCGAAGGCTACTCCGACTCACTCATCACCTATGTCACCGACCGTCTCGGTCACGACATGCGCTATGCAATCGACTCGCGTAAATTACAGCGCGAACTCGGCTGGGAACCCTCCCTCCAGTTCGAGGAAGGCATTGAGAAGACCGTGCGCTGGTATCTCGACAACCAGGAATGGATGGACAATATCACCTCCGGCGATTACGAACGCTACTACGACGACATGTACAAAAACCGCTGATAACCGGCAAGAAGCGGTAACCCTATAATGACTGCACCCCGAAAGCTTGTCGACTGCTTCCGGGGTGCTTTGTGTAATTCTATTTCTGTATTTCAAACTGGTCCTTGCCGACTCCACAGACAGGACATACCCAGTCATCGGGAATATCCTCAAATGCCGTTCCGGGTGCAATACCATGTTCGGGATCCCCTATCTCAGGATCATAGACCCAATCACATACTATACATACATACATGTCCATAGTTGAAAGTTTTTTTAGTTGTTTATTAATGTTGCAATATCGCTGTCAACAGTTGAAATTGTCCCTATATTGAATTTTTCCTGAAGCACTTTCAGTATATCAGGAGTGAAAAATGCGGGCAATGTCGGTCCGGTATGGATATTCTGTACCCCAAGTGAAAGCAATGCCAAAAGCACTATGACCGCTTTTTGTTCATACCATGCGATATTATAGACGATAGGCACGTCGTTGACACTTTCCAGCTTAAAGGCATCCTTTAAGGCAAGGGCTATACGCACAAGCGAGTATGAGTCGTTACATTGTCCTGCATCCAGCACACGGGGCACACCTTCAATATCTCCGAGCGGAAGCTTGTTATAACGGTATTTTGCACACCCGGCAGTCAATATCACGCAATCTTCCGGAAGAGCCTCGGCAAATTCAGTGTAATAGCTACGCGACGGGAATCTGCCGTCACATCCTGCCATCACTACAAACTTTCTTATTTTGCCTCTCTGTATAAGATCGATGATTTTCGGCGCAAGTTCCAATACCTGATGATGGGCAAAACCTCCGATAATCTCGCCATGCTCAATCTCCATCGGAGGCTGACATTGCAGTGCATGAGCTATCAGCTTTGAAAAGTCCTTTTTGCCGTCATGACCTGTCTCGATATGATGTGTTCCCGGCATCCCTACCACACCCGTCGTATACACCCTGTCGAGATATGTGCAGTTTCTGCGTGGCGGCACAATGCAATTTGACGTAAACAGAAAGACCCCGTTGAATTTCTCAAACTCATCGGTCTGCTTCCACCAGGCATTACCGTAATTTCCGGCAAAATGCGGATACTTCTTAAATGCGGGATAATACTGTCCGGGAAGCATTTCAGAATGGGTATATACATCCACGCCTTTTCCGGCACTCTGTTCAAGCAGTTCCTCAAGATCCTTCAAGTCATGACCGCTTATTAGAATACCGGGACGGTTGCGTACGCCTATATCTACCTTCGTTATCTCAGGATTGCCGTAGCTTTCAGTATTTGCCTTGTCAAGCAGAGCCATGACACTGACTCCTCCCGTGCCTACCTCAAGCACCAATTTAAACAACTCGTCGACACTTATATCCGTGCGTGCAGTCTCTGCCATTGCATTTTCAATGACCGCATAGACATTTTCATCATCTTCATATCCGAGATTTGCCGCGTGACGTGCGTAAGCCGCCATACCTTTACATCCGTAGATGGCAAGCTGTTTTAAACCGCGTTTATCATCATCTGTCTCGGCAAGCACCCCCGTGACTGAATCATATTTCTCAGCATCGTCAGGGATTGCCTCAAATTCAATCTGCGGCAAGTCGGGAAGTTTGATTCCATTTGCCTTCGCCAGTTTGAGCAGTTGTTTTTTAATCTCAAAGGCACGGAGTATATAATCATCAAGTGATGCATTATCAAAATTGGCGTTGGTGATTGTAGTGAACAGTGCGTCAATCACCTCATGGCTTGCCTCTCGCGAAGCGAGACCTTTGTCGCGCAACGCACGGTTTATCGCTGAAATACCACGTACGACATAAAGAAGAAAATCCATACGCGACGATGTCTCGGGATGTTTACCACATACGCCAATCAACTCACAACCTTTGCCATGTGCTGTCTCCTGGCACTGATAGCAGAACATTTCGGGTCGTTTATCCATAGATGTGTCAAGATTTATATTATGATGCGTATCAAGCTTTTATTTTCACGAGCATGACTTTTGAGTCGGTATTTGCGATAACGCTGTGAGGGACACCCTCTCCCATAAGCATGAAATTTCCTGCCTTAATGAGATGTTTACGGTCAATCATCGTAAATTCCACTTCACCGTCAACCACAAATATCATCACTTCTGCGGGAGCAAGATGCTCTGCTAGGTTTTGTCCGGCTTTGAATGCAAGAAGCGATACACCACCGTTACCGTTCTCAAAAATAGATCTGAAATTGACTCTTTCATTTCCATATTCGGCTTGCGACGCAAGGTCATGGACTTCCCCAAATTTGTATTCTGTATTCAACATCACAATTTAATTTTGGTTATATTATTATTTTTGTCACTTATCAGAAAAACACGTTTTATTCGTTATTGTTCAATATGTTATGGCATTTACTCATGTGAAAAACTCTTAAAAAACCTAAGCGGATGAAGATTGTGGTAACCCACAATTTCACCCGCATCTATCAGAATCGAAAAAATTCCAATAACAATATCCCTTGGAATCTCCGCTTATCTAATCTCCGATTTTACCTTGGCAACCCATTCTTTCATACGGTCTTCAGTCAGCTCCTCCTTATTTACATTATCAAGAAGCAATCCTACATAAACACCGTCGATGAAAGCCGGACTCTCGTCAAAGTCATATCCTTCAGCATTGAAGTATCCTATAAATCTTGCGCCGGTCTTCTGAAGACGATTATATATTTCGCCGACAGCACCGCAGAATGTATCGCTCATTGACTCGTCGCCGCAGCCGAACAGTGCAATCTGCTTGTCTTTGAGGTCAAGCACTTCAAGCCCGTCAAGAAAATCATACCAGTCATCCTGCAACTCGCCTGCACCCCAGGTCGATGACCCGAGTATAAGCACATCGTATGGAGCAACATCCGATGGCGCAGATTTGGCGACATTATGAACGTCGGCATCTGCCACTCCGAATTTCTTGGCTATTTCCTGAGCCACTTCAGCGGTGACACCGGTTGATGATCCGTAGAATATCCCAATTTTTTTCATAATTATCCTTCGTTTTATCTTATAACATGACGCCACGGAGAATGTTCATGAAAAATATATCAGAATGAGAAATGCAGTGCAAACCGTATGCCCCAATCAGGTGCGTCAAAAGAGTGCTTGTAACTCAGTCGCCACACCGAGTCAACCCTTATGATACGGAATATATTATCAATACCCGCGCTGATTTCCATATAAGGCACGTTGCTCATTAGCGTTGTATGGACATTTTCCGGAAATACAAAGAGTGATTTATCATAACAAGGATTATTGCGATGACTTAGGTGTCCCCACAATCCTTTGAAATTTATCACTTCACGCAGTTTCAGCTTCTTTATCAAAGGGATGTGGTTGAATATCAGTCCGTTCATCCAGTAAGTCAGGTCAACCTGTGCGTACGAGTCGTTGATAAACTCAAGCGGATTCATCAATGCGAAACTTTCCGGCTGTATGGTATATGACAGATTGGCATTCGGCAGACACAGATTCATATAAGGCGACGGCGACCATGAATGGCCTCCCTTTACCACCGCGTCTATATAACCGAATGCAGAAAGCCATATACGTTTGAAAAAACGCATCTCAGTGCGATTGATTGTAAACATGCTCCCCATCACCCCTTTGGGTGCGTAGGTATGCATAAGCTCGATAACCGGCGCATCCATATTGATAGGACTGCGGTGGGTGGTGCCCTGCAAAAATTTCTCGCCCGGAGCATAACGCAGCTTGACATTAAACATCAATTCGTTGTAATGTCCGAAATTATTGCCGTAACCGTCAGTAAACGGTATCCAGCGTGTCGCTTCCTGCCGTTCAAAAGAAGCTCCCGCCGAGACGGAAAAATTATTGTACAGCTCCAGAGTGTATTCAAGCATGGTCGCGCGGCGATAAGTCACGCGGGTATCAGCGAGACGCTTCCAAGACAGAAACAGATTGTCGGCGTTGGTGAAAGTATAATTCTGCCCGAGTTCGTCAAGAAGATATAAAGATGTAAGTCTCAACGAATGGACAGGAAATTCGCGGGAATGATATTCTTTGTCGCGGAATGAATACTCGACTTCGCCACGGTATTTGAATTTATGGTCACGAAAACCGTATGCAACAAATCCGCGGGCAAACCATCGTTTTGACAGATATGCTGTTGTCATTCCGCCAGCGCGAAGCCTTACTCCTTCCGCAGTATTGTAGGAGATGCTTGTATTTACCGGACCATAGTCAAATTTTGGCGGATTCCCGGTGTGCCAATATCCCATAACAAGCAATTTAAGAGTTTTTTCAGTCCAGTAATACAACGGCACCGACCTTAATCTCTGTATCATAGCCTCGACACTCCCCTCCCCCTTTTTCAGCGGCACCAGACGGTGATTGTCCCAAAACGCCTCGTCACGGTCGCGGGCACCCTCAAGTATTATCTCCGGCGGTGTGCCGTTAAAGATCTGAGCTTCAAGACCGGGGCGGTCGAAATTATGATTCTCGTAGACGGTGTTTCGGTGAGTGTACAATTTTGGAAGAGCCGGCAACACAGAAAATTCAATAATCATGTCATCGCTTTTCTTGAAGCGTGAACCGTCGGGTGCCTTTTCAAATTTCTGCCTTACTGACATTGCATCAAGAAAATTCACGTTGATTGTATGAGGCAGATGCAGCTCTATCTGCTTGATAAACATCGTCGAGTCATTTTTAGGCACATACAGTTTGCCTATAAACCCCCACGTTTCCGATGTATGGGGTACAAAACTCAACACCACGCATGAATCCCCGTCAACTTCAACTGTGTCAGTAAGATAAAACTTATAAAAATCGGGAGCGATGCTCGACAAAGGACTTACAAACCGGTTCTGAAGTAATGTGACATCATTTTGATAAATGTCAATCTCGCGGAAAGCATCCTCAAGCGCCTCACGTGTACCGTCTTTGTTTGATGTCATCTCATCAAGACCTACCTGTTTCAGTCCGAGCACAGTTTCACGCGTAGTTTCCGGCTTCTTACGATAATTCACCTCCGATGATTTTTCCTTGGTAAGAAAGTTAAGAATCGGTCGACCTGAAATTTCTGAATAATCAAGATGGTCTTTAAGAAAATTGAATTTCTTACCAATCCAACTGTAATTCTTATCGGGATCAAAATCGTTAATAGCCATGTTTATACGCTCATATTTGTCGTAATTGTAATAGTCATGGCGTTTCGGATCAGAGAGTGGGGAGGCTGCTCTTATCCGGTTGAGAAAATCAACGGCAGGATTGTTTTTCTTGCTATATTTCTCCTTCTTTGGTTTGACGATTACCTCATTGAGCGTGACCCCGGTTGGAGATAGTTCGACGGTCATTAGAGGTGAAGCGACAACCTTCTTTGTCGAGTAACCCATCATTGAGAATCGCAGAGTGTCACCGGGTATCTTTGCCGCAAGCGAAAACCGACCGTTTTCATCGGTCATTGTACCCGCGCTCTTCCCTTCGACAAACACGGCGACGTAGGATAAACCTTCATGTGTCAACGAATCAACGACAACCCCCGTTAAAGCGGAAGTGGCACCTGACGCATCAAGAGACAGGAAAGTTGACAACAGCAACAACAAACCGTAAATATGCCTTACGAGGGGATTTTTCAAAACTTTTGTTCTAAAATTGTATCTTTCTCAAAAAACAAATATAACTTTGCAATGTTCGGCAATGGCAGGATGCCTTCTTACCGGATGCAAATTTACTATATTTATAGCCTATGGCAAAAGAAATCGAGCGTAAGTTTCTCGTCAAGGATGATTCTTATAAATACGAGGCTGTCAGCAAAAAGCATATTATCCAGGGATACCTCTCAACCGAAATAAGGGCGACTATACGGGTACGTATTGTCGATGATTATGCCGTGCTTACGGTCAAAGGCAAAAACGACGGTGTTGTGCGTGACGAGTGGGAATATCCTATCCCGGCTAATGATGCAAAAGAAATGCTTGACCGCCTGTCGACAGGAGCCTTGATTGACAAGGTAAGATACATTGTCGATTATATGGGCAAACGCTGGGAGGTAGATGCCTTCATCTCTCCTGTCCCGGGACTTGTAGTCGCGGAGATAGAGCTGTCATCACCCGACGAACGCCTTGAGCTTCCACCCTTTATCGGAAAAGAAGTAACCGGTGACCCCGCATATTATAATTCTACCATAGCCCGCATGGCGCATCACAGATAGCATCACTTCACATTGAGCACTTTGTGCATCTGCAAGCCGAGACGCCATTGCGGATGCGCAAGGCAATACTCTACAGCCGCTGCCGTAATCTTTTCGTTTTCTTGTGCATTACCGGTGTCGCAAGGCTGTAATATCCTGTGACCGGCAATTACGTCGTCATAACGCGACGGATCATTATCACCCCGGAACACTACCTTAAGCTCATTGCATCTTTGAAGCACGGGTACAGCTCCGTCGCAAAACGCATCTTTCGGCGATAGGGTGATGAAATCGATATTGTCGGGTAGTTCACAGGTTCCGTTGGTCTCGATACATATTTTCCTGCCTGTCTTTTTCAACGCAGCCACAAGCTCCGTATCGATAAACAATCCCGGCTCGCCTCCTGTAAGTATGACAAGATTTCCCTTATATCGGTCGACTTCACTCACGATACCCCTGACAGTCATTACAGTAGCGGAGGAATGGTCGGTGTCGCAAAACGGACACCGGAGATTGCACCCGCTGAAACGCACAAAAACAGCAGGCACGCCGGTGTTTACACCTTCGCCCTGCACACTATAAAATATCTCGTTTATTCGGTAAGTCTTAGCCACGCGCCTGCCTTTTCTTCATCGATATATGTTGCCTCATTACCTTCCGATTCCTTCACGCAAGCCTTGTAACACTGCGGTATGCGGTCGACAATCCAGCGCGCTATGTTTTCAGCGGTAGGATTAAACGGGAGCAGCTCATTAAGATTCCCATGGTCGAGATAGCCGTGAATCTGCTCCTTTATGCTTGTGAAATCACACACCATGCCGTCAGCATTAAGGTCATGTGCCATACAACTTACCGTGATGACCCAGTTGTGACCATGCAGATTACTGCATTTACTCGGATAACTCAATGTAAGTTTATGCGAGGCTGATATTTCAAGCCGCTTCGTTACAAAATACATCGGTTGCGCTATTTAAGGGTCATGTTTACGACATTCTCGACATGAGCCGTATGCGGGAACATATCGACCGGCTGGATTGCCTCGACCTTGTATTTCTTGTCGAGTAACGCGATATCACGTGCCTGGGTGGCAGGATTACAGCTCACATAGACTATGCGGCGAGGGGCAGCGTTCAGTATCACGTTGACCACATCTTCGTGCATTCCGGCGCGGGGCGGGTCGACAATCATGACATCGGGACGCCCGTGTTCAGCGATAAATTCATCGGTGAGCACATCTTTCATGTCGCCGGCAAAAAACACGGTGTTGTCTATACCGTTTACTTCCGAATTGATTTTTGCATCGGCTATCGCTTCCGGCACATATTCTATACCGATTACCTTAGAGGCTTTTGATGCCACGAAATTTGCGATAGTACCGGTTCCGGTATAGAGGTCATACACCAGTTCATCGCCCGTGAGACCGGCAAAATCACGCACTACGCTGTAAAGCCGGTAAGCCTGCCGTGAATTGGTCTGATAAAATGACTTGGGTCCTATCCTGAAGCGCAACAATTCCATCTTTTCCTCAATATAATCGCTTCCGGAGAAGGTTATCACCTCCTGGTCGCCGATTGTGTCGTTGACCTTGGTGTTTATCACGTAAAGCAACGATGTTATTTCGGGGAATCGCTCTTTTACCGCCGACAGCAATGTGTTAATTTTCTCTGCGTCATCTTCTCCAAACACCATCACTGCCATTATCTCACCGGTGGATGCAATACGTATCATCAATGTGCGGAGCAATCCCTGCTGCTGGCGCAGGTCATAGAAAGTATAGCCATGTTCCTTGCCGAAGTCACGTATAAACCGGCGCAGGCGATTGCCGAAATCATCCTGCAGGTGACAGCTTTCGATGTCAAGCACCTTGTCAAATGCTCCGGGAATATGAAATCCGGCACCGTCACGGTCATTGAACTCCTCTCCTGAAGAAAGCTGTTCGTAGGTGAGCCACTTTTTGTTGGAAAATGTATATTCCATCTTGTTACGGTAGCCCCATATATCCTCCGAGCCTATGATAGGCGACACTTCCGGAGCATCGACCTTGGCTATACGGTCTATGGCATCCTTTACCTGACGCTGCTTGCACTTCAGCTGAAACTCATACGGTAAATGCTGCCACCGGCAGCCTCCACATATCGTAAAATGACTGCAGCGGGGTTCGATTCTTATCGCGCCGGGCTGATGCAGATGCGTGATTCTGCCCTCGGCATAGTTCTTTTTCTTCTTGGTGAGCTGTATATCCACGATGTCACCCGGAGCACCAAACGGGACAAACACTACCATATCGTTGACGCGTGTCAAGGCATTCCCCTCGGCGGCGACATCGGTTATTTCAATCTGCTCCAACACAGGGAGTTCTTTTCGTTTGCGTGACAATTCTATAATTCGGTTTAGTTATTATCTGTGCAAATTTACTGCAAAAAGTTGGATTGGCAATCGCAATTCATGCCTCTTGAAAATCCGCACCAACATCATTAATAGTCATTAACAAATCAAGCCATATTAATCATAGAGAAGTCAATACCGTTGTGCGGCATCGATTCGCCATAAATTGCATCATGCCACAAAAAACACCAAGTTTATGGATTTTTATGCGTCATTAGTTTTCTTTTCTCATTATATTATCTTAATTTTGTGCCTACACTTTCCTCAAATATTCAAGTATAAGACAACCAAAAGTTAATTAAATAAGTTTAACATTTAACACCATTCAAAGCCAATGAAACGAGTTTATACATTCGGCGACGGAAAAGCCGAAGGTAATGCCGAGATGAGAAATCTTCTCGGTGGCAAAGGTGCCAACCTCGCCGAAATGAACCTGTTGGGAATGCCCGTACCCCCGGGATTCACTATCACGACAGAGGTATGTACTGAATACACACTAAAAGGTCGCGATGCCGTAGTAAAGCTCATCAAGAAGGATGTAGAAGACGCTATCGCACATGTTGAGACACTTACAGGCAAAAAATTTGATAATCCCGAGAATCCGCTTCTTGTGTCAGTACGTTCAGGAGCCCGCGCTTCAATGCCCGGTATGATGGACACAGTGCTTAACCTCGGTATGAATGACGCTACGGTTGCTTCGCTCGCTGAAAAGAGCGGTAACCCGCGTTTCGCATGGGATAGCTACCGCCGTTTCGTGCAGATGTATGGCGACGTTGTGCTCGGCATGAAGCCGAAGAGCAAGGCCGACATCGACCCGTTTGAAGAAATCATGGACAAGGTTAAGGAAGAGAAGGGTGTCAAGCTTGACACCGAGCTTGATGTCGACGACCTCAAGAATCTTGTCAAGCTATTCAAGGCTGCCGTAAAGGATTTCACAGGCAAAGATTTCCCCGAAAGTTCATGGGAACAACTCTGGGGCGGTATCTGCGCCGTGTTTGACAGCTGGATGAACGAGCGCGCAATCATCTATCGCCGCATGAACCAGATTCCCGAAGAATGGGGTACTGCTGTCAATGTACAGGCAATGGTTTATGGTAACATGGGTGACAACTCCGCTACCGGCGTGGCATTCAGCCGTGACGCCGCTACCGGCGAAAATATATTCAACGGTGAATACCTTATCAACGCTCAGGGTGAGGATGTCGTTGCCGGTATCCGCACTCCACAGCAGATTACAGTCGAAGGCTCACGCCGCTGGGCTGCCCTCCAGGGCATTTCAGAGCAGGAACGTGCCGAGAAATATCCTTCACTCGAAGAGTCGATGCCGACTTGTGCCGCTGAGCTTATCGCCATCGCCAACCGCCTTGAGGACTATTACAAGGATATGCAGGATATGGAGTTCACCATTCAGGACGGCAAGCTCTGGATGCTCCAGACCCGTAACGGAAAGCGTACAGGTGCGGCAATGGTGAAAATCGCCATGGATCTTCTCCGCGCCGGTGAGATTGATGAAAAGACCACCCTTCTCCGCATGGAGCCGCAGAAACTTGACGAACTGCTTCACCCCGTATTTGACAAGGCAGCACTCAAGCGCGCCAAAGTTGTAGCCAAGGGTCTGCCCGCATCACCCGGTGCAGCTGCAGGTCAGGTAGTGTTCTCAGCAGAAGATGCCGAGGCATGGGCTGAAAAGAAGAAAAAAGTCGTTCTTGTACGTATAGAGACCTCTCCCGAGGACCTTCGCGGTATGGCTGTAGCTCAGGGTATCCTTACCATGCGCGGCGGTATGACCTCTCACGCTGCCGTTGTGGCTCGTGGTATGGGTAAGTGCTGCGTATCAGGTGCCGGCGAAATAAAGGTTGACTACAAGGCTAAGACCGTCGAAATGGGCGGCAAGGTATATAAGGAAGGTGACTGGATTTCACTCAACGGCTCTACCGGTGAGGTTTACGACGGTCAGGTGCCCACTACCGAACCCGAACTCGGTGGCGACTTCGGTGCTATAATGAACCTCGCAGCCAAGTACACCAAGACTCTTGTCCGCACTAACGCCGACACTCCCCGCGATGCAAAACAGGCACGCAACTTCGGCGCACAGGGTATCGGTCTCTGCCGCACGGAACACATGTTCTTTGAAGGCGACCGTATCAAGGCTGTACGCGAAATGATTCTTTCAAGCGATGTTGAAGGTCGTCGCAAGGCACTTGCCAAGCTTCTCCCGATGCAGAGAGCCGACTTTGAAGGCATCTTCGAGGCAATGGACGGCTTCGGCGTGACAATCCGTCTGCTCGATCCCCCGTTGCATGAGTTCGTACCTCATCAGACAGCAACCCAGAAGGAGCTTGCCGCTGAGATGGGTCTTACCCTTGAGGAAGTGAAGGCTAAGGTTGACAGCCTTGAAGAATTCAACCCGATGCTCGGTCACCGTGGCTGCCGTCTTGGCATCACCTATCCCGAAATCACCGAGATGCAGACCCGCGCCATCATCGAGGCAGCCCTCAACATGAAGGCTCGCGGCATTGACGTTCATCCCGAGATTATGATACCTCTTGTAGGTACTCTCAAGGAGATTCAGAATCAGGCAGATGTTATCAACATCACTGCTGCAAAAGTATTTGAAGAAAGAGGCGAGTCAGTACCCTACAAGGTAGGTACTATGATCGAGGTGCCACGTGCAGCTCTTACCGCCGACCAGATTGCCACTGTAGCCGACTTCTTCTCATTCGGAACCAACGACTTGACTCAGATGACATTCGGATATTCTCGTGACGACGCTCCCAAGTTCCTGAAGTTCTACAAGGAACATGGCATCATCAAGACCGACCCGTTTGAAGTGCTTGACCAGGAAGGTGTAGGTCAGCTTGTTCGCATGGGTGTTGAGAAAGGTCGTGCAACCAAGCCCGAACTCAAGGTAGGTATCTGCGGCGAGCACGGTGGTGAGCCTTCTTCCGTTAAGTTCTGCGCTAAACTCGGCATGAACTACGTAAGCTGCTCTCCTTACCGAGTGCCCATCGCACGTGTAGCTGCGGCGCAGGCTGCAATAGAGGACTAAAGATTAGCACTTAATCCAGATACAATTAGGTCGTAATTCTCTGCAAAACAGAGGTTACGGCCTAATTTACTCTTAAACCCTCCGTTCATTTTGAGTCATTTTCTGAGCAGAATAAACGTAAATGTTGAGAAAATGTTGAGAGTTTTTGGACACTATGTTGAGAGCGTGTTGAGAGCGATGTTGAGAGTAAATTTCATGCTGTAACTATCTGATTAATAAAAAAAGCCAACAGGCATCAAACATTAATCAAATATTAAAAAAGAGCAGTATGACAACTCTTAGACCCTGCGTTCAGAAGCAACGCTCAGATGGGTATTATCCGGTTTACATCAGGGTAATCCACAACAGACAGTCGGCATTTATAAAAACCGACAAATTGGTAGACCGTAAAGGAGTCTCCAAGACGAGAGAAATACGTGATAACGTAGTTCTCAGCTATTGTACTAATCTAATCTGTGAGTACAATAAGATTCTCAATATGCAGGATACTTCAGCATGGAGTGTCCAAGAGGTGATTACTTTCTTAACTAAACAACAGGCTGATGCTAACTTCAGTGATTATGCAAAATTGCACATCAGTCGTATGATCAATACCGGTCATGAGCGTACCGCTAAGAATTACAAGCTTGCAGTAGCTCATCTTGAGCGATTCATAGGATCAAACCAAATTATGTTTTCCTATCTAACCTCTGCCGTCCTCAAAAGATGGATAAAGGATCTGGAACAACATCGTCGCGCTAAAGAAATGTACCCTGTATGTGTGCGCCAAATCTTCAAGGCTGCCCTCGTTGAGCTTAACGATGAAGAACGTGGTATCATCAGAATCAAGTTCAATCCTTGGCTGAAAGTACAGATACCAAGCAGTGAGAAATCCGTTCAAATTGCCATAAGCGCAGAAGCTTGTAGAGAGTTCTTCAATAGACCTCTCCCCCAGACAAAGATGCTTTCTTCTCTTCCGGAATTAGGACGTGATGTTGCTATGTTGGTTTTATGTCTCGGAGGAATGAATACTGCCGACTTATATGCTTTGAAAAAGACAGACTATAAGAATGGCATCATCTCTTATAAAAGGGCTAAGACTCGTCACAGCCGATCTGATGAGGCATACATGGAAATGCGAGTTGAGCCATTCATCCAGCCAATCGTTGACAAGTATCTCGCCCCGGAAGATGACGAGTTTCTTTTCACTTTTCATAAAAGATACTGTGACACTGACAGCTTTGGTGCCAATGTAAATAATGGTATCCGTAAGATATGCGCTGATATGGGTATGGACAAAAAGGACTTCTATTGTGTCTATACGTTTCGTCATACTTGGGGCACCATAGCGCAAAATGACTGTGATGCCAGTCTTGCGGACGTTGCCTTTGGTATGAATCACAGTCATGGCTATCGTGTTACGAGAGGATATGTCAAACTTGACTTTACTCCAGCATGGGTACTAAATGCCAAGGTTATAGACTTCGTTTTCTTCAGTGATGAAAAGAGCAAACAAGGAAAAGCAAAAGATCTTGAGGAGTCAAAAGAAATATTCTTCCGAATCTCCAAGAAGATGATGATATATGCACGTGCCTACTTCAAAGGCAAGGTTATTGCAGAGGTCACTGATATCGGTTTCAACACAATCGATGATGTTATCAAACGTCTGGTCCCATATTTCCCTAAGGATATGCCGGAAGGATGTGCAGTACAATTCAGACTTGAAAATTGCGATTCACATAAGGAGATTGTGTACGAAAGAACGAAAGGCAAAGGCTTTTGACCCAACAGCCACAACAAATAGATAAATCACACCGTAGGGAACAGACCCAATTACACCCTATTGAGCCGTGTCGGGCATTCGTCCGGCATGGCTTTTTTTACTCCAAGAGGTCAAAATAATTGTCTGACCTGACCAAAAAAGACTCCAAGATGCTTAAATGTCAACTTGACGGCATTCTTGATAAGACGCAATGCGAGCTTGAATGTCAGTTTGACTATTTTGGCGGCAACCCATATCAATATAAGAAAGGGCGAGAGTATCAAAAGTATGACGATATTATAAGGTATAAACATAATCCGGTGTATTAAAGTTGATGGTTTTAGGGTCTATTCCGTTAGTAAAGATAATAAAAAATCTTGACATATGCAAGTTTTAACACCCTTATTTTTAGGATATTAACCTATATTTCCAAGTATCAAAAGTTCAATGTTCCCAAGTATCCAAAGTGCTATTTTCCGGGTAGTTGACTATCTTGATATTCAATGTTCCTTCTACTTCAAGCCAACGGCAATTCTTTCCCAAGAACTCAGGATTTTAGGTTATACTAACTGAAATTTCTATAACCATAGAGATACGAAGAATCATCTTCCGAGGTTGATTGGTATATAGATATTGGAGATACATTGACCGAATGTTCCAAGAAAACGAGATGAAATTATCGTGTGTCCTGATGATTTAGGTTGCCTCGTACCGGAGACATTGGCGTTCCGAATACTTCGGTTATCAGGGTAGTCGGTCATATAATCCGACCTTCTGACATTCTTAGGAACTTGGGTTGCTCGGTTACTTTATCCAGCGAAGTCCGGTCAGCCTATCCTATTTTCCAAGAGTCCTAAAGACCGGGATATTACGATAACGGGGGCATTGAAACCGAATGTCCGAGAAATTTTGTGTTGTGCATTTCTTTGCGGAGCACCTGACGGTGCTAACTTTGGTGTGAAAAAGGCTCAGGAGGACATCGAACTGCGTTGCAGGTTTTGTCAAGCAAGTTGTACTTTTGTCATTACAAAAGTGACTTGCCGACCCTGCGTGTCGGGGCGATTGCATCGCTGTTTCGCCTTGCGAAAGAGTATCCGGGAGCCTTGCAAACCCAATTATCTCAGTCATATGAACCCAAGAACCAAGTATTTTCAGTTAAGGCTCACACAGGAGGAGTACGACTTTCTCAAAGAAAAATCTAAGGATTATTCGTCTGTAAGCCACTACATTCGCTCCGCTATCAAGGAGTATTCCGACATCAACGCGAAGCAAAAGCTCCAGTTACTCAACGACCTCGGTTTGTTTTACCGGAAGTTTCAGGATGAATTGTCCTGGGCCGGTGGAAACCTGAATCAATCGGTGAAGAGAGCCAACGAACTTTCGGTTGCCGGGTTGCTCTCGGCAACCTATATATCGGAGGTCCTGATGCCCTCGATAGACAGCACCCGGAAGACCTTGGAATCCATAAAACGGGAACTCCTAAACGTCACGAAAAAAGCTATCAAGTGATCCGGGTATCCCGCTTTCGGGATAACTTGGTTTATCTATCTCCAATATTTTGATAACTCAGTTAAGAACATCCATCAACCCAGAGTCCCCGGTCAGAGCAACCGAAATATCTCGGTTTATCCAACCGAAGTGTCCTGATTTGTCTGACCGACGGCTCCGGGTCAATCAAACCTATCAACCAAAGTATGATAGCAACCATATTGCCCGGCAGCTCGAACTTCCACGCTGTCGGTTACAATGAACGGAAAGTCTCGAAAGGTGTAGCCCGGCTTATCGAGATCCTGAATTTCGGGTTCACCGGGACTCTCGGTCGGCCGACACCCGAAGAACTGAGAGACCATCTCATAAACTATAGTGCAAGCAACGGCAGGATAAAGAAAGCCCAGTTCCATGTCGCCATTTCCTGCAAAGGGCATGGGATGACGGAGGAGCAGCTTCTTGATTTCGCACACCAATATCTGAAAGAGATGGGATATATGGAACCCGGTCAACCGTTACTTGTCTATTCACATTATGACACCGAGAATACTCACTTGCATATAGTAACATCACGTATTGATCCTAATGGAAAGAAGATAGACCATAACAATGAACGCCGGCGTTCTCAGGAGGCGATAGCCAAAATCCTCGGTCAGGATAACAAGAATCAAGTCAAGACAGATTTCGAGAAAGCCACGAAATACACATTCAATTCATTCGCCCAGTTCAAGGCGGTTATGTCCGCCATGGGATATGAGGTATATCAGAAGGATGACACCGCTTTTATCAAAAAAGGAGGCAAAGTCAGGATGAAAGTTCCGCTTGCGGATTTCAATGACCTATATAAATATGGAGCGACTGACCGTGCAAGGGCACGGCAGCTTCGCACTATCCTTAAAAAATACCGTGACACCTGCGCTGACAAGGAGGAACTGAAGAAAGAGATGAAAGCCAAGTTCGGTGTCGATATAGTATTCTTCGGTAAGAAGGACAAGCCGTATGGGTACATCCTTGTTGACCACTCGACTAAATCCGTATTTCATGGAGCGAGGGTACTCGCCGTAGATGATCTTCTTGATTTCTCAACGCCACAGGAACGTTTCGACCGCATTGAGAGCTTCATCGACAGTCTTTTCACTATCAATCCGAAAATTACCCGGGGAGAGTTGTTCGGCAAGTTGCGGCGCCAAGGGGCATATATAAAGAAAGGTGTCATTTACTTCAACGGCCAGACAAGACCATTGAAACAGTTTATGGTGGACGCCCTTGAACGGAACAACCGCATAGAGTGGGTCGAGAAATTCCACCCTGTGACAGATGCCGAAAGGGATTTGCTATGTAAACTTGGGAAAGTCACACAGTCGGATCTTGTTTCCCTATCATCAAGCAGGAACCGTGACTATGCCAACTCTCTTTCGAGATTACAGGATATATTCAATGATCCCGACATTACTGATGTCAGAACGGAAATCCGCAATGAGGGATTCATCATCAAGACCGACGGGGACAATACGTTTGCCATTGATTTCCAGAGGCACGTCATCATCAACCTCACGGACGAAGGCTTTGACCTGTCCCGTCTGCAACGTCAGCCACAATCTCAAAAGACAAAGAAACAGCAGAAGCAAAAGCAATCCCCATTGCCGAGAATCCGTAGGCTGCGTGATGCAGGTGCCGGTCATGGTGAGAACCGTGAATGGGAGGTCGGCTACAAGGGCAACTATGACAGGATTGATGACGCTTCATCATTGAAGCGATAACGTCAGGAACTTTTTATCGTCACTATTTCGGGTATGACAAACCGAAATACCTCAGATATTTATACACTGTAACCCCGGTTTAACCAACCGAGGTGAAATAAGTGTTGTGCATTTCGGTTCATGGGTCGTGCCTATGATAATTTTGCAAAGGATTTTCAAAACAGAGTATAATAATGATGCAGACACCAGTCATAGTGACTTTCGCCAACCAAAAAGGGGGCGTCGGAAAGACGACGCTCTGCGTCACCTTTGCCAACTATCTTGTGACAAAGGGTGTCCGTGTCGTTATTGTAGACTGTGACTTCCAGCACTCGATCCTCAAATGCCGTAGAAGCGACCTCCGCAAGTATGGAATCGGCACCGTTCCCTACGATGTCATTGAGAAAGAAGCTACAGACCGTGATGAGATGACGGCATTGATGGAGAAGCTGCACAATGAGCCGAGCATCGAGGTTGCTCTTGTGGATTCTCCCGGAAGCCTGAAAGCACCGGGACTCGTCCCTCTCTTCGTGAACTCTGATATAATCGTGATCCCATTCCATTATGACCTCGTTACCGTTCCGTCCACCGCGAGTTTCATAATGTTTCTTGACAGATTGAGACAGGCAATGGCCGGGGGTATGAAGTCAAGGCTTTTCATGATACCGAACATGAGTGACGGACGTGTCGGCAAAAGAGCCGAACTTCTTATCTGGGAGAAGTCGAGGGAGACATTCTCGACATACGGTGAAGTGACTCCCAAGTTATCCAAGAGAGCCGACATGGAGCGTTTCAGCACCATCGCCGCACTTGATATGCAGACAGAGATAGTGAGACCAGTGTATGACAAGATCTATTATGCCATGTTTGACACTCTAGATCCGCTAAGGCAACATTCCCTCAGAGGCATACAGCTTGTGGAGAATCTGGAGCCTAAGAAAAAGAAGCCGAAGATAGACAAGCCTCCTGAAGAAAAGGAAGAATCAAAGGAAGAGACAACTGCAACTACAGACAATCCGGAAACTGAAGTTTCTCAAAATTCTACCGAGGATATTGAAGAAACCAATCCAACCGAACCGGCTGAACAAACAGAACCAACCGAAAATAAATAACCATCCAACCGCAATTGCCATAAATGAAAAAAGAAATTCCTGAAATAGATTCCCTGCTCGAAGGCATCAATGACCCCGATGCAGAGTTGAATCCTACATCTCCCATTGAGAGAGAACCGTCTGAAGAGGATATGCAGCATGAGGACAATCCCCCGATTGAATCTCAGATTGAAATCCCAACAGATCCTTTGCCTGAATCTACCGAAGCAAGCAACTATGCCCAGCCTGTTGCGGTGGAAAGCACCGAAAAGTATTGGAATGACTTTATGGGCTTCCTTTCTTCCTCTGGCCAGCGTATTGAGAAAGATGACCGGCTCGTGTGCAAGCTCGACCGTGACCTTGCAGACTCGCTTGATGACTGCGACATCGGCAACCGCTGTCGGTCTGACCTTGTGAACGCCATCATAAGGGCTTTCTTCGGCACATTCCTCCCAAGGCTCATACAATACAAGAGAGAGAAACGATCACTTTTACAGAACTATATACACGTATGATATGAGAAGGAAGATAAGATGGACAGACGATATGATAGAGACATTGGTGGCTCTCTATCCTGTCGAGACCACGCCTCATACGGCTGCCGTACTCGGTGTAAGTGAGAAGACTGTAAAGAACAAGGCAAAGGAGCTGGGCATCGAGAAATATGCCAAGTCCGGGTGGCTTGAACGCGCAGACTACATCCGAAATCATTTCGACACAAAATCATTCTCCGAGTTAGGCAAGGACCTTGGCATCTCCAAGAACACCGTGAGCCGTATCGCCGGGCAGATCGGACTGCGACGTACCGAGAAGGAGATTTGCGATGTCAAGTCACGAGTGCGTACAGAGCTTGTCAAGCGTGAGAAGCGGCGCATGATATTCGGTCTGGACCCGATATCCAAAATCAAGGTTGTGACAAACCGCCCACGCATAAAGCTCCGGGCGTGGCTGAAAAGCAAGGGATATATCGTAAGCGAGAAAAGAAACGTGATGTATTATCCCTCCGACATCGTGCGTCGTGTCTCCCAAGAGAACCGTGGATCTTCCTTAGGTCTCCGATTCCTCCCACTCCCGATTGAAGAAGATTTATTTCTAAACAAAGTAATATAAAGACAATGTACGGACAAATAATCTCATTTCTATTCGTTATACTAATCATATATTATGTCGTGATGATTCTTCTTGACCTTCAGAAAGCAAAGGCAGCCAAAGCAGCCGAGCTGGAAAAGAACAGTGAGGAGGAGATCGACATATCGGACGAGGCAAACACTTTCAAGCCTGTTCTCATAACCCGTGATGATCAGAACAAGACAGCAATTCAGGAAACCACTGAAAATCCCCGAGATTCTTCCGAGGATAAGAAGAAAGTTCCGGAAAAGACAGAAGCCAATGAAATTGCGGCTGCTGACAAAGAGCCGGAGGCAAACGTAGATGATACTACCCAACCGCCTCAAAAACCGATATCCGAGGATAAGGGTACAATGGTAGATTCAAAGCTTTCAAAAGAGAATGAGGGAAAGGAGGCTCAACAGCCACCTACACCTGAAAAACTTTTCAGACGGGAGGGCTATCGTGAGGCAGCAATGACAGGATTCCTCGTTGCCGATGACATACTTGATTATGTTGACCGTTTCACCGAGACCGGATCCGGTCCTCTGGCTCAAGTGATACTCCAATGCCATAACACACATTTCTAAAATATAGATGTTTTTTCACTGACTATATTGAATAATCTTGCATAATTATCTTTCAGTAACCCCAGATCTTAATCCGAATCTCTGAAAGACACACCGATTCTTTAGCGACATCTGTTCCTTTGGCGACATCTGTTCCTTTGGCGATTTTGAACCTTTAACATCAATTTCAAAATGCAGAAAATCAAGAACAAATGTCTGCGTGCCGTGTCACGCATCAAAAACTCAGCCTTCGTGCAGAGGGCTACTCTCGCTGTTGTGGCAATCACAGTGGCAACAGGAAACGCTATGGCGGCCAGCAAGGGTGCCGCTGGCTTCACCAAGGCGACCCAGGAGGTAAGCTCCTATCAGACACCGGTTTCCAACCTGATGAAAGCGATAGCCGCTGTCATCGTCCTTGTCGGTGCCTTCAACGTCTATTTCAAGATGCAGAACGGCGATCAGGATGTGAAAAAGACTATCATGCTGACAATTGGAGGCTGTATCGCCTTTATCGCACTGAGTGAGGCTCTCCCTCTTTTCTTCAACTAAACCGCACAAAAACAGAATTACATGGCGATGGAAAATGACGGCTATCCGGTTTTCAAGGGGCTGCAGAAGCCTCTGGAGTTCATGGGCATCCGCGGACGGTTCCTGACACTTGCAGCAGGTGCAATAGGTGTCTCCTTCGTGGGCTTTATCGTGTTCTCAATCGCACTGGGCAAGTTCGCAGGCTTCATCGCCATGCTTGTTCTGGCGGTTGCCGGACTCGTGACTATCTATGTCAAACAGAGCGGTGGGCTTCACAACAAGAAGCGTCACCGTGGTATATTCATCTACAACAATCTTTTCAAACGCTGAGACATGGCAAAAGCGCTGAAGAAAATATTTGACGGACTATATGCGCAACTGGAGGAGACGGACGGCAATGTTGTCCTGTTCTCCGCCAAGGGTGAGCCGTCTGTCATTTTCGAGATGACAAATCCGGTGCAGCAGCTATGCACCGATGCCGGGCAGTACACCCTGTTTCAGGACGTGCTTGCAAACATTGTGCAGACTCTTGGCGAGGGTTATGCCTTGCAAAAGCAGGACATCCTCTGCCGCCAGTTCTACCGACACGATGTGCCGGAGGATGCTGAGTTTCTGACCCGTAGTTATTTCCGCTACTTTGAGGGAAGGGAGTTCACTGAGATTCGCACATTCCTTATCATCACTCAGGAGGCTCAGAGAAGCCAGTTCGTGCAGTACAACCCCAAGACTTGGCTGGACTTCCATTCAAAGGTATCGAAGGTGAATGACATTCTTACAGAGAAAGGTATCCGTCACCGGAAACTCTCCAAGCCGGAGGTCAACGAATACTGCCACCGGTTCATGGCTTTCCAATTCCGTCACGGCTCTTTCTCGATGACCAACTTCAAGGCTTCAGACGAGTATCTGAAAATCGGTGACCGGGTGGTTCGCTCTTATCCCCTTGTGGATATTGACGAGATAAACCTCCCATCAGTTGTGAAGCCTTTTACTGAAATGAGCATCAACGGCTACCCGATAGCCACTGACCTACTTTCTTTCCTTACAAGTGTGCCTTTTGCCGATTGTGTCGTTTTCAACCAGGTTGTCCAGATACCCAACCAAAGAAAACTTCTCAGGAAACTTCAGGGCAAAGCCAAGCGTCACGGTTCTATGCCGGATCCGAGCAACAAGATTGCAAAGGCTGACATCGAGGAAGTGCTTAACCGCCTTGCGGTGGATTCAAGCCTTCTTGTGAACACCAACTTCAACATACTTGTGAGTTGTCCGGCAGACAAGGTCACTCCCGTCACTTCCTATCTGGAGACCAAGCTATATGAGTGTGGCATCATGCCCTCGAGGGCAGCCTACAATCAGTTGGAGCTTTTCGTTGATTCATTCCCGGGGAATGCCTACGCTTTCAATCCTGACTATGATCTTTTCATCACTCTCTCGGACGCTGCCCTGTGCTTCTTCTTTAAGGAGCATCTTAAGGAATCTGAGGTCACACCCCTCACAACATTCTACACGGATCGCCAAGGTCTTCCTGTGTGCATCGACATCACAGGAAAGGAAGGCAAGGTCAAGATGACCGACAACGCCAACTTCTTCTGCATCGGTCCTTCCGGCTCCGGCAAATCCTTCCACATGAAGATTCGGAGGTCAAAACGACGGCAAACGGAAGCAAAAGTTAGCGTTATAAAATACTGATTTACAGGATATAATTTTTAACAAACCGAAATTTTGGCTATTGGCGAATCGTCCTTTTTGGAGTAATTTTGTACCGCCATTGTACCACGTGAGAGGGGTCGCACGGCACGACATCCTTTCAACAGCGTGCAACAATGTTCAACAGTGTGCAAATAAATTTCTTCGATTATGGACCGTCATATTAAACAGAATTTAACAGGTCAGTCCCATTCAGAATGGGATATGCCAAGCAAGCCGTTCCTCACCATTGGAGAGGTAGCAAACCTTCTGCAAGTGAGCAACAGAACTGTGTACAACTTGATATACAAGGGTACACTCAGAGCTTGCAAGATAACGTATCACATTACGCTAATCACCAAAGAGGATTTCTTCTTGATGATTAAGGAAACAACCTACTGCAAGCGCAATACTTCGATATTCGCCAAGCAGATAAAAAAGAATAAAGAGAAGATGAAAGCAGACATACAGAATACAGACAAGGTTTCTTCTTTTCAACAAGAGGGAAAGAAGAAAACAAAGAGCACCCCAACAAAACGGCAGCTCATACCATCGAGTAACTACAAACAATCCGTGCGTGACACATTCACGGAAGATAAAAATGTCGGTGGAGACCTTTATACAATGGCTGAGATTTGCCAAAAGTTCAATTATACCTATG